>CAYFVG010000277.1:0-2605 GCA_964346365.1 uncultured Alteromonadaceae bacterium | reverse complement strand
GAGGAACTCGGCGCTGCGCTGCTCCATCAGTGCCGGCCTCCCTCGCCGATCGGCGGTGCCGCGAGCTGCCCGTCCAGCACCTCCGCCACATGGCGCAGGGACAGGTCCACGCTCTCGCGCCGGGCGCGGCCGGCGAGGGCGATGAGGCAGCCGAGATCGCCGCCGACGAGCGTGGCGGCCCCGGTCCCGGCTGCATCGCGGAGCTTGTCAGACGCCATCTTGGCTGAGATTGCCGGCATCTTGGCGCAGAAAGTGCCGCCGAAGCCACAGCAGACGTCCGCCTGCTCCAGCTCCCGGACGGCGATGCCCGCCCTGGCGAGGAGACGCCGCGGCTGCTCGCGGATGCCGAGCTCCCGGAGCCCGGCGCAGCCGTCGTGGTAGGCCACTGCGGGTTGCGCCGTCGCCGCGGGCGCGGGCCGGCGCTCCTGCAGCACATCGCTGAGAAAGGTGGTCAGTTCCCAGGTCCGCTCGGCCAGGGCGAGGGCCCGCTCCCGCCAGGCGCCCTCGAGGAGTTTCGGGTAATGATGGATGAGCATGCCCGCGCAGGAGCCTGAGGGCACGACCACGAACTCGGCTTCTTCAAAAGTGCGGATGACGTCCCGGGCGACGTCGCGGGCGCCGGCGTAGTCGCCAGTGTTGTAGCCGGGCTGGCCGCAGCAGGTCTGGGCCCGCGGTACATAGACGCGACAGCCGGCATCCTCCAGCAGGCGCAGGGAGGCAAAGCCGACTTCCGGCCGGAACAGATCGACAAGGCAGGTGACAAAGAAGGCGACCGCGGGCCGTTCGCCCGGCGTCGCCGGCTGTGCCTCTGTCGCTGCTGTCAAGCCCTGCTCCCGCCGGGTAAGGTGTTAGCAGTATAGCGAAGGGTGCCGGCTAACGCAGTGCGCTGGCGAAGGTGGCGAGACCGAGAAGGAAAGCCGCGGCGGCGCCCAGGGCGACGGGGTGCCGGGCTCGCAGCAGCACCGCGGCCAGCGTGGCGGGCGCCGCCGTTCGGCCCCCGTCGACACCGGCGCGGGCGAGCGCCGCATCGATGGCCCGGGGGAAGGCCGGCAGGACGCGGCTGCCCAGGTTCAGCGCCACGTCCCCGGCGAGCAGGAACGGGCCGCAGCGACGAACCCGCTCCACCGGTCCGCCCTGGTAGACCCCCCGGTGATCCGTGAGCAGGAGCCGCCGGCCGCAGAGCCCCAGGTGCCCGGCCGGCGCGGCGCAGGCACCGGCAATGCCGGCGGCGAGGGCGCCGAGCGCCAGGCTGCCGAGGGCAGCTGTACCCTGTCCCGCGAAGGTCGCGGTGACCGTGAGTGTCAGCGCGGCAAGGGTGAGGACCGACGCCTGCCGTGCCCGCTGCCGCCGCGGGCCCGGCAGAGCCGGAAACCACAGGAAGGCGTTCTGTTCCCGGTCGAGACGCAGTGCCGGCGATGCCACGGGTCGGCGGCGGCGATCCGCTGCGAGGATGAGGGCGAGGAGTGCTCCCCCCAGCGCCGCAGCGAGGAGGCCCCGCAGTGCGCGCCCGCCGACCGCCTGCCAGGCCAGGCGCTCGCGCTGTTCGGCCTGTAGTGCCTCCAGCAGCGTGGAGCGGAACGCGCTGCCGACGCGCCCCTCGGGGTCGACGCGCTGGGCCGCGCCGGCCGCCGGGTCGAACACCAGCAGCTGCCGCCCCCAGGGCTGCAGCCGCTCCGGGTCGAGGCCGGCGGGGAGTGACACCGCGCCGCGGTGGGCCCAGGCGCCGTCGAAGCGATGCAGTTGCACCGCGCCACCCTCGTCAACGAGCAAGGCCCACCACTGATCGGCGAAGTAGGCGAAGTCCCGCAGCGAGCTGACGTCGAAGCCGGTGGGCAGGAGCAGCAGTGCGTCGAGTTGCTCTCCGTAGCTGGCGGGGTCCGGGCGGTGTACGCCGATCATGGGACCGCCCGCGGCGATGTAAAGAAGCCCGCCTTTGCTGCGCAGCCGTGGCGCAGGCCCGCCCGTAGCCAGTTGAGCCCGGGTCTGCACGTCCCTGCCGGCGATCCGGGTGAGGCCCGACGCGGTGAGCACGTGCAGTACGTCGGAGCGGCCGCTGGCCGCGAGCGCGAGCGGCGGTTCCGGGAGCTGGAGCTGGAGGCAGGGTCCGCCGCCCGGAGCGCAGCGCCAGGTCGCCGCCGGGCCGTCGCCGGTGCTGCCCCGGAGTATCACGGTGCCGTCCGCGCTGACAGCCAGGGGGGGTGCAAGCGTTGCCAGGCCCAGGCGCGCGGCGTCCAGACGCACAAGACCGTGGCCGGCGCGGTCGTGGATCAGCAGCGCATCGCGCGTCAGCAGGTAGAGCTGCCCCGCGCCGTCGACGCCGCTCGCCGTGGCGCTGCGGACCGGCGGCGCTGCCGAACCCCGCAGCGTCGCCACCGTTGCCGCGAGGAGGCCCACGGCCAGGACCGCGCTGGCGATGAGCGCCACGAGCCAGCGCAACTGGGCTGACTCCGGGTCCTGTGCCCCGGGGCTATCGGGCCTGACCTGGAACGGGTTCGGGGCGGCGGCCCCCGGCTGCCGCGGCGCGTTGAGCCTGGGCTCGGTTCCAGGCTCGGTTTCAGGTTCAGGTTCAGGTTCAGGCTCAGGCTCAGGCTCAGGCTCAGGCTCA
>CAYFVG010000276.1:0-2607 GCA_964346365.1 uncultured Alteromonadaceae bacterium | reverse complement strand
CCGAACGACAATCCAAAGCAGCAGGATGCGCTGACACCGTGAAATTCGAGGCATATCGTCGCGAGTACACCGCCGGTGGCCTGGGCCGGGACGACCTGGACCCCTGCCCCGTGCGCCAGTTCGAGCACTGGCTGCAGCAGGCCGTGGCGGCGGGCCTGGCGGACCCGACCGCCATGGTGCTGGCCACCGTCGACGCCAGTGGCGAGCCGGGGCAGCGCATCGTGCTGCTCAAAGGCGCATCCGTGGACGGTTTCATCTTCTACACCAACTACGGCAGCGCCAAGGCCCGGGCCATCGCCGCCGAGCCGCGGGTGTCGCTGCTCTTTCCCTGGAACGAACTGGACCGGCAGGTTATCGTCGGCGGCGTCGCCGAGAAATTGCCCCTGGCCGAGTCGGCCCGCTACTTCCTGAGCCGGCCCAAGGAGAGTCAGGTCGCCGCCTGGGCGTCCCGGCAGAGCCGGCCCGTGCCGGCCCGGGCGGTGCTGGAGGCCGAGTTCCAGCGCCTCATGCGCCAGTTCAACCGCGGCGAGGTGCCGGTGCCGGACTTCTGGGGCGGCTACCGGGTGCGGCCGACGCGCATGGAATTCTGGCAGGGCGGGCCCCACCGCCTCCACGATCGCTTCCTGTACACCCGGCAGGAAGACCACACCTGGCTTATCGAACAGCTGCAGCCGTGATGGCCGCGGCGGGGGAGGACGCATGATCACGAAGCAGGAGCTCATCGGCACCTGGCAACTGGAATCCTGGACCGTGGGGTACTCGGACAAGGAGGGCTTCACGTCGCCGTTCGGCGAGGACCCCGTCGGGCTGCTCCTGTACACCGAAGACGACTGGATGAGCGCCTCCATCGCGCGCAGCGACCGGCAGACGCTGCCGCAGGACCTGCCGTTCCGGAAAATTCCCGAGGAGAAGCTCGCCCGGGCCTATCTCAGCTACTTCCACTACGCCGGCCGTTACCGGATCGTGGAGGGCGACGTGGTGCACTACGTCACCCAGAGCCTGAACCCGAACTTCGTCGGCACCGAGCAGCTGCGCCACGGCGAGCTGGACGGGCAGACCCTGGTGCTCAGCGGCCGCGACCAGGCCGGCGGCGTCAGCCGGCTGCACTCCCTCGTCTGGCACCGCCTGTCCGGCGTGGCCTAGCAGCCTGTCGGACTCAGGCGTTCGTAGCGAGGGAAAGTCCGGTTTGAGGCAGTTTTCAGTCTCTTTTGAGGCGAATAGTGGTTCTATTTAACGAAAAAGAGACTGAAAAATGGCCAAATCCGGCTTTCCCGCAGTAGAACGACCTGAGTCCGACAGGCTGCTAGTGGCCCACTAGCCCGCCCGCCGCTGCGCGGCGTAGCGGGGCAGCGGCGGCAGGCCGAGGAGGCGCCGGCGCAGGAGGTCCAGGGCCAGGGCCGCAAGCATGGTCTGGAAGAGCGTGCGCTCCACGGGCCAGTGCAGGCACACCGTGTCCAGCTGTTGACGGTCGCCCCAGGCGAGCCAGACCGTGCCCACGGGTTTCGCCGCTGTGCCGCCCTCCGGGCCGGCCACCCCGGAAACAGACACCGCGAGGTCGGCGCCGGACCGGTCCAGGGCGCCGGCCGCCATTTCCCGCACCACGGCCTCGCTCACCGCTCCGTGACTGGCGAGGGTAGCCTCGCTCACGCCCAGCGTGCGGGTCTTGATAACATTGGAGTAGGTGACGTAGCCCGCCTCGAAGGCCGCCGAGGAGCCGGGAATCCGGGTCAGGGCGGCGGCGATGGCGCCGCCGGTGCAGGATTCTGCCGTGGCGACGCTTAACCCCTGCGCCTTGAGCAGCCCCAGCAGGACGCTGGCGAGGCTGGCGTCGCCGCGGCCGACGATGTGGTCGCCGAAGAGCGTCTCGAGGCGGCCCAGGCAGACGTCGCGCGCCGCTGTCGCCGCCGGATCCGTGATCGCCAGCTTGATTTCCAGCTGTGGAGCGCCGGCCCGGAACCCCAGGCTGACCGATGGCGGCCAGGGCGGTCCCCGGTCGTCGGCGATGAGTTGCTGCGCCGTGGACTCGCCGAGGCCGAAGGTCTGCAGGCGCAGGATGTCCACGGCGGTGAGGTCGGGCCAGCGCGCCGTCAGGTCTTCACAGATCGGTTCGAGCATGGTGGCGAGCTCGCCGGGGACGCCGGGTGTGCAGTAGACGCGACAGGACCCGAGGTCCAGGGCGAAGCCCACGGCGCTGCCGCGTGTGTTCGGCAGGATGGCGCAACCGGCGGGGAGCAGGGCCTGCTTGCGGTTGGCGTCGTCCAGCGGCAGGCCGCGGCCGGCGCACCAGCGCTCCAGGTGGGCCAGCGCCGCCGGGTGCTCGGTCAGGGCCAGCCCCGCGGCCTCGGCGACCACCGCGGCCGTGAGGTCGTCGACCGTGGGGCCGAGGCCGCCGTTGACGATCACCACCTCCGCGGCCCCGGCCATCGCGGTGAGTTCCGCCACCAGGGCGCCGCGGTCGTCGCCGAGGGTGGCCTTGCGGTCGACCGCGAGGCCATGGCCGGCGAGGCGTCGGGCGATGGTCGCGGAGTTCGAGTCGACGGTATCGCCGCTCATGAGTTCGTTGCCGGTGAGCAGGAGCTGGACCCGGGGAGTCTGGGACATGGTCAC
>CAYFVG010000275.1:0-2680 GCA_964346365.1 uncultured Alteromonadaceae bacterium | reverse complement strand
CTGGAGGTCACCACCACGTCGGCGCCGGCGATATGCTCGCCGCTGTGGCCGAGGCGGATGGTAACGCCGACCGCACGCAGGTGGTCGGTCACGCTGCTCGCACGCAGGTCCGAACCGCTGACCGCATAGCCGAGGTTCACGAGTACCTCGGCAATACCGCACATGCCCGTGCCGCCCACGCCGATCATGTGGATGCGGCGCACCCGGCGCATCTCCGGCACGGCGTAGCCTTCCCGATCGGCCATCACAGCAGGGCCTCGCAGCGGTCCGCAACGGCGCCGGCCGCAGCGGGGCGCGCGCTGCCGCGGGCGGCGGCGGCCATGGCGCCGAGGCGCGCCGGATCGCCGGCGAGCTCGGCGATGGTGGCGGCGAGGGACGCGGCGGTCAGGCCGTCCTGCGGGCAGAGGCTCGCCGCGCCGCGCTCGGCGAGGAAGCGCGCGTTGTGGAACTGGTGGTTGTCGATCGCGCCCGGCAGCGGCACCAGCAGCGCCGGGCGGCCCATGACCGCCAGCTCCGCGACGGTCAGCGCGCCGGCCCGGCAGCACACGAGGTCGGCCCAGGCGTAGGCGCTCGCCATGTCCTCGATGTAGGGCTCGCAGCGCGGCGCCGCCGCGTCGAGGTCGGCGTAGCGCGCCGCCATGGCCGCGCCGTGGGCCGGGCCGCACTGGTGCCAGAGCGCCACGGCCACGCCGGCCTCGGCGAGCTGCGCGAGGGTCTCCGGCAGGACCGCGTTGAGCGCCTGCGCGCCGAGGCTGCCGCCGAGCACCAGCAGCCGCAGGGGGCGGTCGCCGGTGAAGTCCCAGGGGCTCTCGGCCGCCCGGGCCACCAGCGCGGCGCGCACCGGGTTGCCGGTGACCTCGCAGTCGTCCCGCCCCGGGAACGCATCCGGGAAACCGCAGACCCGGGCCTTCGCCAGGGGCGCGAGGAGACGGTTGGTCGTGCCGGCCACCGCGTTCTGCTCGTGCAGCACCAGCGGCCGGCGCAGCAGCCAGCCCACCACCGCGGCGGGGCCGGCGGCGTAACCGCCCATGCCCACGAGGCAGCGCGGCCAGCGCCGCAGCAGCAGCGCCAGGGCCTGCAGGCAGGCGACGGCCAGGGCGAGGACACCGCGCAGCGTCGCCAGCACGCTCTTGCCGCGCAGGCCGCGCACCGCGAGGCAGTGCAGGGTGATCCCCGCCGCGGGCACCACCCGCGCCTCGAGGCCGCGGCGGGTGCCGACCCATTCGACCCGGTAGCCGCGCGCGCGCAGCGCCTCGGCCACGGCGAGGGCCGGGTAGACGTGGCCGCCGGTGCCGCCGGCGAGCATCAGGACCAGAGGCGCGGCGCTCATCGGCCACCACCCCCGGCCCGGCGCAGGTCGTGCTCGATGCGCAGGACGATGGCGAGCAGGCAGCAGCTGGTCACCAGCGCCGTGCCCCCGTAGCTGACGAAGGGCAGCGTCAGCCCCTTGGTCGGCAGGAGCCCGGAGCTCGCCCCCATGTTGATGAACGCCTGCCCGGCGAAGATCAGCGCCACCCCGAAACAGAGATAGGCGGCGAAGGCGTCCCCCGCCCGGGCCGCCGCGTTGCCCACGGCGCCGATGCGCAGGATCAGCGCGAGGACGAGGCCGATAAGCAGCGCCGCGCCGACGAAGCCGGTCTCCTCGGCCCAGATGGAGAACACGAAATCCGTGTGCGCCTCCGGCAGGTAGAACAGCTTCTGCACGCTGTTGCCGAGACCCACCCCCAGCCACTCGCCGCGGCCGAAGGCGATCAGCGACTGGATGAGCTGGAAGCCGCTGTCGTAGGGGTCCGCCCAGGGGTCCGTGTAGGCCGTGAGGCGCTCCAGCCGGTAGGGCGCGGACAGAATGAGCCCCGCCAGGCCGAACAGCGACAGCCCGCTGACGATGAAGAAGTGCAGCAGCTTCATGCCGGCGAGGAAGAGCATGCCGAAGGCGGTGCCCATGACGATCACCATCGCCCCGAAGTCCGGCTCGAAGAGGAGCAGCAGCGCGATCACCCCGAGCACGAGCATGGGCCGCAGGAAGCCCTGCCAGGTGCGGCGCACCGCCTCCTGCTGGCGCACGAGGTAGCCGGCGAGGAACAGCACGCTGCTGCCCTTGACCAGTTCCGAGGGCTGCAGCGTCAACGGCCCCAGGGGCAGCCAGCGCTGGCTGCCGTTCACCGCCTTGCCGACCCCGGGGACGAGCACGAGGGCCAGCAGGGCCAGGGTCAGCAGCAGCCAGACCCAGGCGCTGTCGTACCAGAAGCGCGTGGGCACGCGGTAGACGACGAGGGCCAGGGTCAGCGCGGCGACGATGTAGAGGCCGTGGCGCTCGGCGTGGTGCCAGGGATTGCCGAACTGCGCCTCGGCGTAGCCGATGGACGCCGAGCTGATCGCGACCAGCCCGACGAGCACCAGGGCCATGCCCAGGCCGGCGAGCACCGGGTCGGCGCCGAGGTAGAGGCCGGCCCGGTTCACGGCGCCCCCCCGGCAGGATTCCCCGCCGGATCACCGGCCCGATTCCCGGCGCGATCCCCGGAGAGCTCCCGGGCGAGCGCGGCAAAAGCATCGCCGCGGGCCTCGTAGCTCGGGAACTGGTCGAAGCTGGCACAGGCCGGCGACAGCAGCACCGTGTCGCCGGCCCGGGCCGCCGCTGCCGCCGCGCGGGCGGCGGCGGTGAGATCCTCGCAAGGGGTGA
>CAYFVG010000274.1:0-2754 GCA_964346365.1 uncultured Alteromonadaceae bacterium | reverse complement strand
CGCCGGAACGCCCACCCGGGACCGTCTGCGGCCATGGATGGCCGCAGTCGAGCGCACATGGATGTGCTTGTAGCGTGTCCCGGGTGGGCGTTCCGGGGGACGCCGCCACCCGGAGCCGGAGAAGAACTCCGCGCTTTCTCCTAAGCCGCCGTCCTTGAAGGCCCCTAAGCCGCCGCCGAAGCCTCCGAAGACGCCGCGACAGACCACCGGCCGCGATACAGGCGCTGGATCTCGCCGGCCTCGTCGTCGAGGCGGAAGAGGTAGAGCCACTCGTTGTCGATGAGCTGGCGGACAACGGCGTGCTTGTCGGCGATGGCGGCGATGGCCTCGGCGGGGGCGTCGAGGTAGACCGACAGGCGGAGGGGAGGGTGGACCCAGTCTTCACCGTCGTGGACCGACTGCAGCGGCAGACCGATGCGCAGATCCCCGCCGTTGCCCTCGAAGACCCCGAGATTGCCGCCGACCACGTTGTGCAGCACCTTGTTGCCCGAGCCGTAGCGGGTCGGGTCCGTGACCGAGGCGTTGTACTGCATGTTGATCCAGTGCGTTACCACCATGGGCGCTGTCATGATCAGCTCCAGTACCGGGTAGCCGTTCTCCGCGTCGCTGCGCCAGGCGTAGTCGTGCAGGAAACTGCGCCCGCCGAAATCCAGGTGACGGGTGCGGCTGCGCGGGGCGACGACAAAACAGGCGTTCCCGGCGAGCCCCCACTCCGGCCGCACCTGCGACCAGTCCCGGCTGCGGGCCGGCAGGACCTTGTCGCTGCGGGCCGGGGCAACACCCAGGCGCGTGGCGCGCTCGCGGCGGGCGCCGCGGCCGGCGGCTTCGATCCAGGCGGCGAGCGGGGCGCCGGTCTCCGGGAGCGGGTCGAGCAGGCGCAGGTCATCGGTGGTCGTGTCGTGCAGCGCGGGCACGAAGCGCGTGTCCTCGGGGATCGCGATGTCGTGATCGCCGGCGAGGCAAGCGCGCACCTCGGCATCGTTCAGAACCTGGGCGAGCACGCGCACGTTGATCTCGCCGGTCTGCCCGCAGCAGGCGCCGCAGTCGAGGCCGGCCGCATGCGGGTTGTTGCGCGTGCTGCTGCCGTGGCCGGCGAGCAGCACCACCGGTGCAAAACCATCCGTGAGGGTCATGGCGCCGAGCACACCGGCCACCAGGCCAGCCTGCGCCGCGGCGTCGAGGGCCGCGTCGTCCCGACGCAGCTCGAAGCGTGCACCGTGGCTGCAGGACCCGTTGACGGGGTGCGCCGGGGCGGCGCCGAAGAAACTCTCGCGCAACAGGCGCAGGGCATAGCCGATGCCGGCGGCCTCGATGAAGCCGAAGGCCGCCGGCGCGGTCTTGCCGAAGGCGTCCCAGCGGGCGCGACGGTTGAAGCCCTCGCTGCGTGCGGCCGCGGCGGCGTCATCCGCTGCCTCGGTCACCGTGAGCGCCGGCGGCAGCAGGCCCGGGAGCTGGGGACGGCTGTAGCTGCTGCCCGCGGGCGCATAGGCGATGGGCAGACCGAAGAAGCCGGCGAAACCCAGGGTCTGGATGGCCGGATCCTGGGCCTCGAGAGCGCGCCGGTAGACCTCCGAGCGCACGTCGATACAGAACACAGCCTGCAGGGCCGGCCGCCCGGCGTCGGCCGCGGCCGGCACCGGCCCGAGCAGACTGTCGTGGAGCGAACCCTGGAAAGCGAGCTCTGCGGCGCGCTGCCAGATCCAGGCCGGGCGCTGGGCGTCGCGGTGTTCGGTCAACAGCGCCGGCAGGCGCTCGAACTGCTGGCGCCACCGGCGGCGGACGATGGCGTCCGTCGCCGCGTGCTGTTCCGCGTGGTGCTGCCAGAGCACAAGCTCCCAGGCCAGGCGGATGGCGAGCAGGGAGGGCATGCGATCCTCGTCGCGCCCCGCGAGCGTGGCCTGCCAGCGCTCGTAGGCCACCCAGGACGCCCAGCCGTTGATCTCCAGAAGCAGGGCGTGGAAGTAGTCCTCGGCCAGCTCCGGCCCGAGTTCGAAGGCGTCCGCGGCGGCAGTGAAGAGCGCCTCCTCGTCCTTCGGGAGGGCCTCGAACTGCCGGTGCAGCCCCTGCTCTCCCATCATGATCTCGATGCCGCGATCGCTGCGCACGGCTTCGAGCCAGCTGCCATAGAGGCTGGCCCCGGGGACGGCCGGCAGGGGTGTGTCACCGCTGAAAACGCTGCCGCAGAACTGGCTGACCTGGTGAACGATCTCGTCGTGCCAGCTCACCTGCCGCTCGAGGTCCCGGGTGGCGTCCACCAGGTCGCTGAAGTTGTGCCAGTGGGCCGGCGTTTCCTCGCCGTCCAGCCAGGCGAGGAGCGCCTTGTCGTCGAGGGGCTGCCCCGTTTCCGCGGCCGCGGCGGCCAGGTGCTCGTGGCGGATTTCCCGCTGCCAGCGGGCCCGGTACCAGGACCGCGGCATCACGCACTGGACCTGTCCGAGTACCGCCAGGCGGGCGGCCACCGCCGGGAAAGGCTCGTCGCGCAGCTCCCACCAGGGGTTCACAGCGATGAGCTGGTCCAGGGGCCAGGTCGGGGCGATCCGCTGTCCGGCGGCGATGGCCGCATCCCGCAGGGCGTCGGCGCGTTGGTCTCGAGAGCTCATCGGGTTGCCTCCAGTTGCTGATTGGTGAGTACTTGCTTGCTGGCAGCGCGCAGCGGAAGGCTGGCCGGCCAGATAGCGAGGGTGATCCGGGTGGCCCATTCATCGAGGTACAGGCCGGCGAAAAGGTTGCGGTAAAGACGCCGCGCGAGGCCGC
>CAYFVG010000273.1:0-2755 GCA_964346365.1 uncultured Alteromonadaceae bacterium | reverse complement strand
GCGTGCTGGTAGTAATAATCCAGGCCGATCTCGCCGATGGCGACGACCCGGGGGTGCCCGGCGCCATCGCGGATCGCCGCCTCCACCGCGTCGTCGTAACTGCCCGCCTCGTGCGGGTGGATGCCCTGGGTACACCACACCCGCGGGTCCGCTTCCGCAAGACGGCGCACGGTTCCGAGGTTGTCCGGGGCGACGGCGATGGTGATCACGCGCTCGATGCCCACGTCCCCGGCAGCGCCGAGGGTCTCCGCCAGGCATTCCTCCCCGAGATAGTCGAGGTGGCAGTGGGTCTCTACGATCGGTGTGGCGAAGCGCGGAATCGCGCGCCGCTGTTTCTTGCTCATGGCTGTTTCTTGCTCATGCCTGTTTCTTGCTCCTGCTGTCCTTCTCCGCGTGGGTCGGCAGGGCGCTGCCCGCGGTTTCTGCTAGGCTTTTCGTACCCCTCATTATAGCGACTGATGATGATTCCGTATGCCCTCCGCTGCCGTGGTCGGCCCGCTCGCTGGTCCGCGCTACCGGCAGCCCTGGCCCTCGGCGCCGGCGTCTTTGCTGTCGGCGCTCTCGCTGCCGGTGAGCCCTACGGGGAGGACTTTGCCCGCGAGGGCGTTTCCTGGGCCGAGGGCGGGCCGCCGCCGGCGCTGTTGCCGCCGCTTCCCGACGCCGCAGAAGCGCCGGCGGCTCCGGAGCTGGAAGCCCTGCAGGCGAGGCTCGAGGCCCTGGAGGCCGAGGGCGGACCCTACGCCGGCGGCCTGGACGAGCCGCTGGCGGCCCTTGGCCGTGCCTTCGCCGCGCGCGGCCGCTACGGCGAGGCCGTGTCCGCCTATCGCCGGGCCCTGCACGTGCTGCGCGTCAACGACGGTCTTTATGGCGAGGCACAGAAACCCCTGCTCGCCGCCCTCCTGTCCCTGTACCGGGCCGCTGGCGACTACGCCACCCTCGACGATCAGTACCCGTGGTTCTTCCGGGTCTACGGTAACGGCCAACCGCCGCTGACCGGGCTGCGCCTGGAGGCTGCGCTCGCCTATCAGCGCTGGCAGCGGGAGGCGCTGCGCCGCAAGCTCGGCGACGGTACGCGACGCCTGCTATCCCTCCTGGAGCTCGGCGAGGAGCTCCTGGCGCGGGTCGAGGCGGACCCCGGGGCAGGGTGGGCG
Source organism: uncultured Alteromonadaceae bacterium (assembly GCA_964346365.1). Classification (GTDB taxonomy): domain Bacteria; phylum Pseudomonadota; class Gammaproteobacteria; order Pseudomonadales; family Halieaceae; genus Pseudohaliea. Next base: position 1,604 of record CAYFVG010000273.1, on the reverse strand, counting down.
GCGCGCCGGGATCTCGCCCTGTCGCAGCTCAGAAATCTCTACCTGCTGGAGGAACGGGTGGCACCGCCGCCAGAAGACTACCCGGGGCTCGTTACGACGGCTCCCTACCGGCGCAATGACGTCCTCGGCCGGGACCTCAAGGAGGAGCAGCTGCAGGCTGCGCGGCGCACGGCCGAGGCCAAGGGGCGCCGGTTGCTGGAGGACGTGGCCGCCGCGGCGCCCGGTGCCGTTGCCCGGGCGGAGATTCTCGTGGCGCTCGGTGACTGGCAGCAATGGCACGGTCGCGGGAGCGCGGCGCGGGAGGCCTGGCAGGAGGCTTACGCCGCGTTGGTCGGGGCCGGAGAGCCGGGCCGGGCCGACGTGCTGTTCGGCAGCCCCCGGGAGCTGCCCGACAACGGCGTGTTCTGGCAGCCGCCGGCGCCGGAACCGGACGCCTCCCGGCCGCTGGTGGCGGCGCACTTCGAGGTCGACGCTCGGGGACGGGCGCGCCGGGTGGAGGCAGAAACCGTGGCCGGGCGGGAAAGCGCCTATATCGGCGTTGTCCGGGCCCTGAGGCGTCTGCGCTTCCGCCCGCGTTTCGAGGACGGCGAACCGGTCGCGACGCCCGTGCAGCGCCGCTACGAGGTGTACTAGCCGCGCATCAGTGATTGTTGATATGCAGGAGCGTGCCGCGGGCGGCGAGGGCGCCGCGGGTGCGCCATTCGAGCAGTTCGCCGCCGTGGCGTCCGATGCTGCGTTCGGCCATGGCCAGGAATGGCGAACGCTCCGGGTCGCCGATGAGGATTTCGCCAACCCCGGCCTTGATCGCCCGGTTGACGAGATTCGCCACGGGCGCCGTGAGCTCATCCCAGAAGCAGATGTCGGCGCCGATAAGCAGGTCGTAGCCGGCGAGCTCGCGGGTGGTGAGGCGCTCGAAGCGGCGTACCACGTTGGTGGTCGCCACGCCATTGAGCGCCGCGACCACGTCGAGGCAGGGAAAGACGTTGGGATCCGCATCCACAGACGTGACCGCCGCGCCGAAGCGTTTCGCGCACCAGATGCCACCGATGCCCCAGCCGCAGCCGACGTCGAGGACCCGGCGGAGTTCGGCTGGCGGGTGCCGGTGCAGGTAGTCGATCACCAGGCAGCTGGACTTCCACAGCTTGTTGCCATGGATCGCCGGTGCGGCGCTGCGACGCCGCGCGGCGCGAATCGCCGGATGCGCGGCCGTGGGAAAGACGGCGCCGCGGAAACGTCGCGCATGGGTAACGGCCATCAGCTGTCCTAGTGGGCCACTAGCGCCCTTTCAGTCCAGGGGCTCTACATCTTCCGCCTGCGGACCCTTTTCCGTGTCGGCGACCACGAAGGCGACGCGCTGGCCGTCGCGAAGACTGCGACGGCCTTCGCCGCGGATGGAGCGGAAATGCACGAAGATTTCCCGACCGTCGTCGAGGGTGAGGAAACCGAAGCCCTTGGCGGCATTGAACCATTTCACGCTGCCCTGTTCCCGCGGCCCCGCCGGCGCGCTGGCAGCGGGAGCCGGCTTCTTCTTCGGCGCGGCCTTCTCGTTCTTCGGCGCGGCCTTCTCGCGGCGTGGTTTTTGCTGCGGCGGCTGTCGCGGCGCC
>CAYFVG010000272.1:0-2812 GCA_964346365.1 uncultured Alteromonadaceae bacterium | reverse complement strand
CGCGGGAAAAGCGCTCCGTATGCGTTCCCGCAATCGAATACTCGGGCGTCTGCACAGAATCCACGAAAGTCCAGTCGGCGCGGAGTTCATCGGGGGTGGCGGTGAGCAGGAGATAGCCGCGCTGGTGGAGGTTGCAGTAGTTGAGCTCGTCGACGAGCAGGGGCAGCGCTTCCGCCAGCCGCTCCGCCGTGGGGGCGTCCATCTGGAAGTAGGTTTCCATGCCCGGCGAGGAGACGCTGGGGGTGCCGAGCTCGATACCGACTTCCGTACCGCTGCGATCGCGGAGCGTCGAGAACCAGGCATTGTGGGTATCGCCGGCGAGGGAGACGAGGCGCTTGCCGGTCGCGCTGGCGGCGCCGTAGAGGCGTTCGCGTTCCACCGGGTAGCCGTCCCAGGCGTCCAGGTTGTAGGGGGTGACGGCGGCGAGGCGGGCGAGCTGCGCGTCGGCGAGGGCCCGACCGGCCTGCGCCGCGGCCTTGAGGCGGGCAAGCTCCTCGACGATCGGCGGGATATCGGCATAGGAAGCGGCGCCGAGCATCTCGGCGGGCATGAGCATACGCGCCATGAGGACCTGCTGGCCGAGGAGCTGCCACGGCGCTTGCGAGGCCGCGAGCTGGCCGGCGAGCCAGTCGCGCTGGTCGTCGCCGAGGAGGCGGCGGGCCGGGTTGCCCAGGTCGGCGAGGAAGCGGTCGCGGTCGAGCCGGCCCGTGGCCTCGTCGATATAACGTTCGTACGCGAGTTGCCGGTCGCGAGCGATGAAGCGCGTATCGAGCATGTGCAGGGCCAGCAGACCCCCGAAATCAAAGCTGCGGTAGATGCGCGCTGAACCTTCGCCCGCCGGCGGGCGGATCGGCATCCACTCGTAGTAGGCGCGCAGTGCCGCCAGCGCCCGCGCATTCCAGTCGCCTTCCCCGGGGTTGTGGTTCACCGCCCCGCCGCGCCAGGCATCATCGGCGAATTCGTGGTCATCCCAGACAGCGATACAGGGTGCGGCCGCGTGCAGGGCCTGCAGGTCTTCGTCGCGGTGGTAGAGCGCGTAGCGTCGGCGGTAGTCCGTGAGCGTGAACAGCTCGCCGGCGTTGTCCGCCGGGAATTCCCGGCCCAGCTCCGCGGCGCGCTCGGTGGCGTAGTCACCGGCCCCGTATTCGTAAAAATAGTCGCCGAGGTGCAGGAACGCGTCGAGGTCGCCGCGACGGGCCGCCTCCCGGTAGGGGTAAAAGTAGCCCGCGGGGTAGTTGGCGCAGGAGAGCACCGCCAGACGCACTTCCCGGGCGCCGGCGGCGGGCAGCGTGCGCGCGCGGCCCGTGGTGCTCGCGGCGCCGTCGGCGCGGAAGCGGTAGAAGTACGTCTGCCCCGGCTCGAGGTCGCGCGCGTCGATCTTCACCGTGTAATCCCGCGCCGGCCCCGTATCGACCACGCCGTCGCGCAACACCTCGCGGAAGTCCGCGTCCGCCGCGAGCTCCCAGGCCACGCTGACCGGGCCTGCACCGGCCACCGGCGTGGCGCGGGTCCAGAGTATGATGCCGTCGGCCAGGGGGTCGCCGCTGGCGACGCCATGGTCGAAGCGCGCCGCGGAGAGCGCCGGCGTCTCGCCACCGAGGGCACGCCCGGTGACGGCGGTAGACAGCACAACCCCGGAAGAGAGGCGCAGAAAATGACGGCGTGACAGCATGGGCGTTCTCCGACTGAGTGCGTCGAGAGGCTAGCGAGCCTTTGTTACGACCTTGTGACAGGCATGGCGGCGGCAGCCCAGGGGCGGCGCGTGATTAGCACGGCATCGACGCCGTCGAAAAGCCCCGGCGCGCGCCATGGACACCTCGTCCGAGCCGCCCTCTTCCGCCAACGTGCCATAGCGGCGCAACGTGCCCTCAATGATTCGGCCGTCAACGATAGCACCTGCCTGGGCGAATGCCACCCGCCCCGGCAGGAAAAACAAGCGCAAGAAACTGAAAAACACAGCGAAAGAAGCGGCTAAGGGATGCCTCGAAGGAGAACGCGCCGGCGGACCACGGCAGGTCGCCGGGTCGATCGCCCGAATCCAGGGGCTGAAGCCCAGCGTATCATCGGCGGAGGCAAGCAAGCGCTGCGGCAAACCGTTCCGCTTTGCACAACAAGCACACAAACAACCAGTGGCCCGGCTATGAAATACCTCGGCTCCCCCGGCTTTGATCACAGCCAGGCACCTCGCATCGGCGTATTGATCACCAACCTCGGTACGCCGGAGGCGCCGACGCGCCGGGCGTTGCGTCCCTATCTCAAGCAGTTCCTCTCCGACCCCCGGGTCGTCGAAGTGCCGCGCCTGCTCTGGTGGTTCATTCTCAACGTCATTATCCTCAACGTGCGACCGGCCCGCTCGGCGGAGGCCTACGAGACAGTGTGGACCGACGAGGGTTCCCCTCTGCTTCTGCACACGCGGGACCAGGCGGAGGGCCTGCAGGCCGAGCTCAGCGCCCGTTACGGTGAGCGCGTCGTCGTCGATTTCGCCATGCGCTACGGTCAGCCGTCGGTCGCCAGCAAGCTCCAGGGGCTTTTCGAAGCCGGTGCCCGCAAGCTCCTCGTGCTGCCGCTGTACCCGCAGTACAGCGGCCCCACCACTGGCTCCACTTTCGACGCGGTTGCCGAGGATTTCCGCGGTCGGCGCTGGCTGCCGGACCTGCGCTTCGTCTCCTGCTACCACGACCACCCGGGCTATATTGCCGCCCTCGCCGACAGCGTGCGCGCCTTCCGCGCAGAGCATGGCAGCGCCGACAAACTGGTGTTCTCCTACCACGGCGAGCCCCTGCGCTACCTCGAGGAGGGCGACCCCTACCAC
>CAYFVG010000271.1:0-2830 GCA_964346365.1 uncultured Alteromonadaceae bacterium | reverse complement strand
AGGCCCTGCACACGCCGGACCTCAGTATCACCAGCCTCACCGCCGGGCTGCTGGTGTTCCTGCTCGGTGCCCTCGCCACGCGCGGCGAGCCCGGTGTCGCGGCGGCCTCCGCGGTGGTGGCCACCCTGCTCCTCAGCTACAAGCCGACGCTGCACCGCTGGGTCGACGCCCTCGAGCGCCGGGAGTTGCGCGCGGGTATCCTCATGCTGTTGATCACGGTCGTGGTCCTGCCGGTACTGCCAAACCGCGGTTTCGGCCCCTGGCAGTCGCTCAATCCCTACGCCATCTGGTGGATGGTGATTCTTATCGCGGGGATCTCCTTCATCGGTTACTTCGCCGTGCGCATCGCCGGGACGGCGCGCGGCCTGCTGGTAACCGGCCTCGCCGGCGGGCTCGCTGCGTCGACGGCGGTGACCCTGCAGCTCTCCCGGGTAGCCCGCGGCAACGGGGAGGCAGTCCCGGCGCTGGCCAGCGGCGTGCTCCTCGCCTGCGGTACCATGCTGCCGCGCATGGTGCTGGTCGCCTCGCTCCTCAACCGCGAACTCCTCGAGTTCCTTGCGGTGCCGGCTCTGGCCATGGCGCTGGTCGTCTACCTGCCGATCCTTGTTTACTGGCGGCGAGCCCGGCAGGCCCGGGTGGATCTGCCCTCGCCGCTGAAGAACCCCTTCGAATGGCGTTCCGCCCTCGGCTTCGGCGGCCTCCTGGCCGTGATCATGCTGCTCGGTGAGGCGCTTCGGCAAAGTTTCGGGGAGCGGGGCGTCATCGCCCTGGCGGCGGCTTCGGGGGTGACCGATGTCGATGCCATCACCCTGTCCCTGGCGCGTATGAGCAGCGGCGAACTGGCGCCGTCGGTGGCGGCCTTCGCTATGATTCTCGCCGCGGCAGTCAACAACGCCACCAAGGGTGCCATGGCCTGGGTTCTCGGTGGATCCGCGCTGGGAGTCCGCGTCGGCACGGTCCTGCTGGCCAGCGCCGTGATCGGTGTGACGGCGGCGCTGCCGCTGCTCGGGGCCCGCCCGCTCCCTTGAGCGCTGATGCGGCGAGCGCGTATCCTTGCCAGCTGTTCTTCGGTGCCAGGCCGTATGCTCGAGCAAGTCGCGATTGCCGCCATCTTTCTGTGCCTCTTCGCCGGCCTCGTGTTGACCAGCATCAAGCCCGCAGCCCTGTTCACGGGCGCCATGGCGCTGGCCTACCTGCTCGGAATCGTCGACACAGGCCAGATCCTTGAGAAGGCATCGAACACCGGCCTGGTGACCCTCGTACTGCTGCTCCTGGTCTCCGTTGGGCTCGAGAAACTCAGCTGGCTGGAGCGCCTGGCCACGCGCCTCGTAAACGGCAGCTATTACCGCAGTCTGCTGCGCCTGTGTACGGTCACCGGGGTGTTTTCCGCCTTCGTCAACAACACGGCCGTGGTGGCGACCCTGGCGCACACGGTCCGGGCCAGCCGGGAGCACCTGCCGTCACGGCTGCTCCTGCCCCTGTCCTACGCGGCGATCCTCGGCGGGACCACGACGCTCATCGGCACCTCGACCAACCTGATCGTCAGCAGCTTCCTGGAGGACGCCCGTGGCGAGGGCCTATCCTTCTTTGCGTTTCTCCCCGTCGGCGGTTGCGCGGCGCTGGTCGGCCTGCTGGTGATTCTGCTGGCCTCCCGGCTATTGCCCGCGCACCGCCGGGAGGCGGTGCGGGTCGACGAATACCTGGTCGAGGCGGAGGTGGCAGCGGCGTCGGGCCTGGTCGGTCGCAGCATCGCCGAGAACGGACTGCGGGAACTGGACGACCTGTTCCTGGTGGAGGTCGTGCGCGGCGACCACCTCATTTCCCCGGTCTCGCCCCAGGAGCATATCGAGGCAGGGGACAAGCTGATTTTCTCCGGTGACATCTCGCGGGTGAGCGTGCTGGAGCGCTTTCCGGGGCTGACCCTGTTTGCGGCGGAGGAGGGTCTGCTGCGCGGCAACCTCACGGAGGTGATTCTGCTCCCGGGGGCGACGGTCGAGGGACGCACTATCAAGGACAGCGGCTTCCGCTCCCTCTTCGACGCCGCGGTGGTCGGACTCCGGCGCGGCGGCAAGCGCCTCTCGGGCAAGCTCGGCAGCATCACGCTGCAGGCCGGTGACAGCCTGATGCTCGCGGTCGGCGCGGATTTCGCGTCGCGGCGCAACGTCGACAAGAACTTCCTGGTAGTGGATCAGAGCGCGCTGCGGCGTCCCACGGCTCCCTGGCAGGACCTGTTCATGAGCGGGGGGCTGTTGCTCGCCGTCGCCCTGGCCGCGTTGGAGCAGGTGCCGCTGATCAAGAGCCTGGCGCTGCTCCTGCTGGCCATGGTGGCCCTGAAGCTCGTGCGCGCCGGCGAGCTGCGCCGGCGTTTTCCCTTCGGCCTCTGGCTGATCATCGCCTCGGCGCTGACGCTCTCCCAGGCCCTGACCAATACGGGGCTGGTGGCGGTGCTTGCGGAAGGGCTGCACGATGCGGTGTCGGGCCGGGGACCGCTGATCGCCCTGGTCGGCATCTATTTTTCCACGCTGGTCATGACTGAAGTGATGACCAACAACGCGGCTGCGGCGCTCGCCTTTCCCATCGCCCACGGTCTGGCCCTGAGCTACGGGCTGGATCCCACGCCCTTTGCGCTGGCCGTCGCCTTCGGCGCCAGTGCGAGTTTCCTCACGCCCTACGGCTACACGACGAACCTGATGGTGCAGAACCTCGGCAGCTATGCCTTCGGCGACTACCTGCGCTTCGGTTTCCCGGTCGCCGTGGCCTACTCGGCCACCGTGCTGCTGATGTTACCCGTCTTCTATCCACTGCAGCCCGCGTAACCCGAGCGCGCCGC
>CAYFVG010000270.1:0-2861 GCA_964346365.1 uncultured Alteromonadaceae bacterium | reverse complement strand
CTGGGCGCTGTGGGAGGCGCGCCCTCGCGCCGACAGGGCCCGGGGAACGGCCCGCCCGCTCGCGGCGGGGGCGCCGCTCCTACAAAGTCTGGGCGCGGTGGGAGGCGCACCCCCGCGCCGACAGCCCGCGTTTCTTACCCCCAGGCGCCGATGCTATCGTTGCCACCGACACAGACGGGAGCTCCAGACCATGAGCAACGAGGAACAGATCGCCTACTGGAACGGGGACGCCGGGCGCAGGTGGGCCGAGAAAGACGATGTCATGGCCGCCATGCTGGGGCCCATCGCCTGCGACCTCCTCGACCACTGCGATCCCGCGGCCGCGAGCGCGGTGCTCGACATCGGCTGCGGCGGCGGCAGCGAGACCCTGCTCCTTGCCGATCGGCTGCAGAGCGGTGCCCGGGTGCTGGGGGTGGATGTGTCCGCCCCGCTGCTCGCCGTCGCACAGCAGCGCCTCGCCGCCGCCGGCGAACTGACCACGGCCGTGACCTTCCGGCAGGCGGACGCATCGGACTACCCGTTCGATCCGGGCGCCTGGGACTTTCTGTTTTCCCGCTTCGGCGTGATGTTCTTCGATGACCCCGTCGGTGCCTTCCGCAACCTGCGCAGCGCGCTGCGGCGGGACGGGACGATGGCCTTCTGCTGCTGGCAGCGCCTCCAGGACAACCCCTGGGTGGCCGTGCCGCTGAAGGCGGCGCTGCAGCACCTGCCGCCACCGCCAGCACCGGACCCGCACGCGCCCGGCCCCTTCGCGTTCGCGGACCGGGACCGCCTCGCGCGCATCCTCGACGAGGCGGGCTTTGCGGACGTCCGCATCGAACACCACGACGTGACCATGGGCTGGGGCAACGGCGGCGACCTGGCCAGGACCACCCGCGAGATGCTGAACATCGGCCCGGTGGGCCGGCTCCTGGCGGAGGAGGACGACGCGGTCCGGGAGCGCGTTTACGCCAGCGCCGCCGAGGTCCTGGCGCCCTCGTTCGACGACGGCCGCATCAGTCTGCCCGGCGCCACCTGGTTCGTCACCGCCCGCAACGGCGCTTGAGGCGGGCGCCGTGAGCGAACAGCGGGTCGTCGTCATCGGCGCCGGGGTCGGCGGCCTCGCGGCCGCCATTGAACTGGCCCGCGCCGGGCGCGCGGTCACGGTGGTGGAGCGCGGCGACACGCCGGGGGGCAAGATGCGGCGCGTCCCCGTGGCCGGCCTCGGGGTCGACGCCGGGCCCACGGTCTTTACCATGCGCTGGGTCTTCGACGGCCTGCTGGCGGGCGCCGGCACGCAGCTGGAAGACCACCTGACGCTGCATTCACCGGAGCGCCTGGCCCGCCACGGCTGGGAGGACGGCAGCCGCCTCGACCTGTGGGCAGACCGGGAGCGCTCCGCCGCCGCCATCGAAACCTTTGCAGACGCGGAGAACGCGCAGGGCTACCTCGACTTCTGCGACCGCTCGGCCGACGTCTACGCCACGCTGCGCGACAGCTTCATCGACGCGCAGCGACCGAACCCGATAAGCCTCGTCGGCCGGGTGGGTCTGCAGCGGCTGCCGGCCATGTTCCGCATCCAGCCCTTCCAGTCCCTCTGGGGCGTGCTCGGCGAACACTTCACGGACCCGCGGCTGCGCCAGCTCTTCGGCCGCTACGCCACCTACGTGGGATCGTCCCCGCTGACCGCACCGGCCACATTGATGCTGGTCGCCCACGTGGAGCAGGACGGCGTCTGGCTGCTCCGCGGCGGCATGCACGCCCTCGCCCGGGCCCTGGCCTCGGTGGGCGAATCGCTCGGCGTCCGCTACCGCTATGGCGTCGAGGCAGAGCGTATCGAGGTGAGCGGCGGCGCGGTCAGCGGGGTCACCCTCGCCGGGGGCGAACAACTGCCGGCGGACCGGGTCGTCTTCAACGGCGACGCCTCGGCGCTGGGGCGCGGTCTTCTCGGCAGGGCCGCACAGCGCGCCGCGCGCCCCGTCGACGCGCCCCGGCGCAGCCTCTCCGCGGTGACCTGGTGCGTGGTGGGGCGGCCCGGGGGCTTCCCCCTGGACTTTCACAACGTGTTTTTCGGGCGCGATTACCCCGCGGAATTCCGCGCCATTTTCGGCGAGCGGGGAATCACTGAAACGCCGACGGTCTACCTCTGCGCCCAGGACCGCGGCCCCTGGCCCGCGGAGGGCGAGGCCGGCGAGCGCATGCTCCTGCTGGTCAACGCCCCGGCCGACGGCGACCGCGGCGGTATCGGCGACCGGCAGCTGGCGGCGCTGGAGCAGCGGGTCAGCGGACTGCTGGAGCGCTGCGGCCTGTCCCTGGAACTCGGCGGCGAAGCCTGCCGGGCCACCCGCCCACAGGACTTCGAGGCGCTCTTCCCCGCCTCCGGCGGCGCGCTCTATGGCCGCGCCTCCCACGGCCCGCTGGCGAGCTTCGCGCGGCCCCCGGCCCGCAGCCGGATCGGGGGGCTCTACCTGGCCGGCGGCAGCGCCCACCCCGGCGCCGGCGTCCCCATGGCCGCCCTCTCCGGGCGCCTCGCCGCCCGGGCCCTGCTCGACGACTGACGCCCGGCCACCGGGTCTTGAAAGGATCAACGCAAACCCCATATCCCCGATGCGGGCGCTCGATGAGGCCCGCACACGAATATTGCTTCTTTGGAGGATATGACAATGCGTAACACCATCGACTTTACCCCGCTCTACCAGTCCGCGATCGGCTTCGATCGCATGGCGTCGCTGCTGGACAACCTGTCCGGCGACAACAAGCCCAGCTACCCGCCCTACAACATCGAGCTGGTGGAGGAAAACCGCTATCGCATCACCATGGCCGTCGCCGGCTACGCGGAAGAGGACCTGGAGATCACCACGGAGCAGAACACGCTCGTGATC
>CAYFVG010000269.1:0-2863 GCA_964346365.1 uncultured Alteromonadaceae bacterium | reverse complement strand
GTAAGTAGCCTTGTCATGATGCAACCTGTCAGCACCGATCCCAGAATTCATTGTACAGTCAGATATGCATTCAAGTATACATTTTTGGGGCTGGACAGATGGATGGCGCCCGAAAGGGCTGCGCGCAGCGCAGGATCAAGCCAGCCGGGCGATCAGCGTTAACAGGACTGGAGGAGCTTCGGTACAAGCAGTATCAGAATAATCAGTGTCATCAGAAAGGTCTGCAGCCGCATCTTGCGGTCGATACTTCTGCACCGGGCGTCCAGTCGCTCGTCGATGGAATGCCGGTCCGATTCCATACCGTCAGGCCAGCCAGGCCTGCAGCTGGGGCACTACGAGCGCGAGCGTAATCAATCCGAGCATCCAGGTGTGCAGCCGATTGACGGTGTCCTGCCTGCCGAAGCGCTGCTCAAACTTCGAATCCAGGGCAGTGATGCTCTGCGCGACCTTCGAATCCAGGGCGGTGATGCTCTGCTCAATCTTTGATTCCAGGCCAGTGGTGCGCTGCTCAATCTTTGATTCCAGGGCAGTGGCGCACTGCTCAATCTTTGATTCCAGGGCAGTGGTGCGCTGCTCGAACTTTGATTCCAGGGCAGTGGTGCGCTGCTCGAACTTTGACTCCACCGCATCCAGGCGCCGCTCGATTCTCTCATCCTGCTCGGCAAAGCGGGCGTTGAGCACCTCGGTGAAGTGATCCCGGGTCAACAGGTTGTCGGCGTAGAAGCCGAAAGCCTCGGCCATGAGTTCTGCCTGTGCGTCGGCCTGCGGCTCCGGCACGCCGGCTTCACAAAGGCGGCGCGCGTAGCGGAGCGTGTCAAAAGCCATTGTTGCCATCGTAGCCCACCCTGCAGCCTGCGCAACCCGCGCGCGTCGAAAGGCTCTGGCAAAGGGTGTGTTATGCCCCGGATCAACACAACATCAAATGCGGTCAACCGCCCGGCCCGCGGAATACGCCGGCACTGCCAGCGGCCGGGACTCAGCGCGGCGAAGCATGCCCCCTCAGGCACGGCGCAGCAGGGGCGGGTCAGGAAGCCCGGCGCCGCAGCCTGAGCCTTCGCAGCCGCGCGCGCAGCTGTCGCAGGTCGCCGCCGGCGCCGGGGCGGTAGAGCAGCGCCGTGAACTCCTCGGCGAGGGCGTCGAGCTCCGCCGTCGAGCCCGGGAAGGCGATGCGCGCCCGGGCCAGCGCCGCCGCCGGGCTGTCGTCGGCATACACCGGCAGGCCGCGGGCGGCGAGGCGCCGGCGCAGCCGGCTCCAGGCCCCGGCCACCGGGTCCCGCCGCGGCCCGGCGCGCACCAGCAGCGACAGGGCCACTGCGGCGAGCACCACGGCGAAAGCGCCGAGGAGCACGGCGATAAAGCGCTTGGCGTCGATGCGCCCGAACCATTCGCCGAGCAGCTCGTACTGGCGCTCGCTGTCGAAGCCGACCACCCAGGACTGCCAGCGGTAGGTGAGCGCGTCGTAGCGCAGGCGCAGCGTGTTGACCCAGTTGACGCCCCGGTAGCGCAGCGGCGACAGCGGCGACGAGGCGAGGAAGCTGCCCTCGCCCTGCACCGCCTGCTCCAGACCGAATTCCACCCGCGCCGGGGACACCGCCGCCGTCGGGTCGACACGCACCCAGCCCTCGCCCGCGAGCCAGACCTCGTTCCAGGCGTGGGCGTCGAACTGGTGCACGATCACCGTGCCGTTGTTGGGGTTGATCTCGCCGCCCTGGTAGCCGGTGACAATCCGCGCCGGCACCCCGGCGGCGCGCATGAGCACCGCAAACGCATTCGCGTAATGCTCGCAGAAGCCGGCGCGGGTGCCGAAAAGAAAATCGTCCACGGGCTCGTCGCCGAGGAGCGGCGGCTGCAGCGTGTAGCGGAAGGGCTGCTCGCGGAACAGGGCGAGCACCCGGTCGATATAGGCCGCGTCGCTGGCAACCCCGCCGCGGAGCTCCGCCGCCAGCGCCCGTGCCCGCGGGTTGCCGCCCTCGGGCAGGCGGGTTTCCAGCTGCCGGCGCCAGGGGTCGAGGTCGACCCCGATCGCCGCCCCGGGCCAGCTGCTGACCCGGTAGCGGCGCTCACTCTCCAGGGTGACCGGCGAATAGATCGTGTAATCGGGGAGGGCCATGATCCCGTTCTCTTGCGCTTCGGCGTAGCGCAGCGCATAGAGCCAGTTCTGCTGCGTGGGCTCGATGATCACGCTGTAGTCCAGCGACGCCCCCGCGGTCTCCACCGGCGCGGGGCGGCGCTGCGACGGCGGCAGGTCGAAGAAGCGCAGGCTGCGCCAGGTATCGTCCTCGAGCACGCTCATCACCAGCCCGCGCCAGTAGAGGTCCGCGGCGCCGGGCACATCGCCCTCGAAGCTGGCGCGGAAGGCGACCTCTGTGGACTGGGTCAGCCGCGCCACGTCGCCGGGGCGCAGGAAGTCGCTCATGCCGGTCTGCGCCGCGTGGGCGCGAATGGGTACGTTCCAGAGCGGGCCGATGCGCGGGAACAGGAAAAAGAGCACGAGCATGAGCGGAAACGCCTGGGCGAGCATGACCCCCGCCAGCTTCAGGGGCGCGGTCTCAAAACCCTCCCCGGTGCGGTGCAGGGCGACCAGCGCCGTTGTCAGGAGCCAGGCCACCAGCGTCGCGTAGAGGACCACCAGGAAATCCTGGGTGAACAGAAACTCGGTGACCAGGATAAAGAACCCGAGAAAGATCAGCACATAGGCGTCCTTGCGGGCGACCGACTCCACGAGCTTCAGCGCGTAGGCCGCGAGCAGCAGCGCGACGGTCGGCTCGAGGCCGATGAGGCTGCCGTAGCTGGCGCCGATCCCCGCCATGGGCCCGCCGATCAGCACCAGCTTCAGCCAGCGCGCCGGCGCCGGCCAGCGGTC
>CAYFVG010000268.1:0-2869 GCA_964346365.1 uncultured Alteromonadaceae bacterium | reverse complement strand
CCCCGCCGCGACCCCGGCCGCGGGCCGGCGGGTGGCGCGCCTCGGCGCGGGGGCGCGCCTCCCACAGGGCCTGCCGACGCTGTAGGAGCGGCGCCCCCGCCGCGACCCCACCCACCGCGTGCTGCCCGCTAGCGGATGCTCTTCATCGCGGTCATGTAGCCGCGCAGCGTCCTGCCGACGGTCTCCACCGGGTGCGAGCGGATAGCCTCGTTCACGGCGATGAGTTCGCGGTTGTCCACGCCGTTGTCGCTGCCCATGCCCGTGCCGATCACGTCGGTCTCTATGTTCCCCATGAACTCCGCGAGCAGCGGGCGGCAGGCGTGGTCGAAGAGATAGCAGCCGTACTCGGCAGTGTCCGAGATCACCACGTTCATCTCGTAAAGCTTCTTGCGGGCGATGAGGTTGGCGATTAATGGCGTCTCGTGCAGAGACTCGTAGTAGGCCGACTCGGCGATGATCCCGGCGGCGGTCATGACCTCGAAGGCGAGCTCTACACCGGCCTTGACCATGGCGACCATCAGGATGCCGTTGTCGTAGTAGTCCTGCTCGCTGATCTCCGTGCCGGTGTTGTCGGTCTTCTCGAACGCCGTGTCCTGCGTGGCCGCGCGCCAGGCCAGGAGGTTGGCGTCGTCATTGGCCCAGTCCGCCATCATGGTCGAGGAGAAGACGCCGCTCATGATGTCGTCCTGGTGCTTCTCGTAGAGCGGACGCAGGGTGTCTTTGAGTTCCTCGGCGAGGTGGAAGGCGCGGATCTTCGCCGGGTTGGACAGGCGGTCCATCATGTTGGTGATGCCGCCGTGCTTGAGGCCTTCGGTGACTGTCTCCCAGCCGTACTGCACGAGCTTGGCGGCGTAGCCCGGGTCCACGCCCTTTTCGACCATGCGGTCGAAACACAGGATGGAGCCGGTCTGCAGCATGCCGCAGAGAATGGTCTGCTCACCCATGAGGTCGGATTTCACCTCGGCGATGAAGGAAGACTCGAGGACGCCGGCGCGGTGGCCGCCGGTACCGGCCGCGTAGGCCTTGGCCAGGGTGAGGCCCTCGCCCTGCGGGTCGTTCTCCTTGTGTACCGCGATGAGCGTCGGCACGCCGAAGCCGCGCCTGTACTCCTCGCGGACCTCGGTACCCGGGCACTTCGGCGCGACCATGATCACGGTGAGGTCGTCGCGGATCTGCATCCCTTCCTCGACGATGTTGAAGCCGTGGGAGTAGGACAGGCAGGCGCCTTCCTTCATGAGCGGCATGACCTCGGCGACCACGGCGCTGTGTTGCTTGTCCGGGGTGAGGTTGAGCACCAGGTCCGCCTCCGGGATCAGCTCCTCGTAGGTGCCCACAGTGAAGCCGTTGCCGGTGGCGTTCTTCCAGGACTGGCGCTGCTCTCCTATGGCGCTCTGGCGCAGGGCGAAGGACACGTCGAGGCCGCTGTCGCGCAGGTTCAGCCCCTGGTTCAGGCCCTGGGCGCCGCAGCCGACGATGACCAGCTTCTTGCCGCGCAGGGGCTCGACGCCATCAATAAATTCCGCGCGCGCCATAAAGCGGCACTTGCCGAGTTGCTGCAGCTGCTCGCGCAGCGGCAGGCTGTTGAAGTAGTTCTCTGCCATGAGGTTTTCTCTTGCCGGGAAGGGTTGTGAGGATACGCCGGCGCCGCGCCGGCGTAAAACAGTTTCCCGTTTTTGCGGTGCGGCCCCGGTGGTGCAGCCCCGGGAGTGAATCAAGCGTGTCGCGCGGCATCGCAGGGTCTGTCGATGGCGGCGGCGCGGACTGGAGCGGCCCCGGTTTGTTACCATCGTCCATCGCAATCCTGGAGGCTCGGCGATGACCCAATACAAGCCCGAGCTCGGGCCCGAGACCGGGCCCGAGCAGGCGGGGCCGGCGGACTGGTCCGAGGACGAGGCCGCCGCCCATGCGCGGCGTGTGGCTGCGGGCCTCGACCTGCTCGTTGACGATCACGAGGAGGAGGTGTCCGAGAACGGGCGCACGGTCAAGCGGCGCGGCGTCTACCTGCTCCCGAACCTGTTCACCACCGGCGCCCTGTTCTGCGGGTTCTACGCGGTGGTCGCCGCCCTGCGGGGGGACTTTGAGGCCGCGCCGATCGCTATCTTCTTCGCCCTTGTCTTCGACGGCCTCGACGGCCGCATTGCCCGGCTGACCAACACCGCGAGCAAGTTCGGCGGGGAATACGACAGCCTCGCCGACATGGTCTCCTTCGGTGTGGCGCCGGCGCTCGTGGTGTTCAGCTGGGCGCTTGGCGATCTCGGCAAGCTCGGTTGGAGCGCTGCCTTTATTTACGTTGCCTGCGCCGCCCTGCGCCTGGCCCGCTTCAATACGCAGGTCGACAGCGCGGACAAGGACTTTTTTACCGGCCTTGCGAGCCCCGCGGCGGCCTGCATCATGGCCAGCACCGTCTGGGTCTGCCACGACCTCGGCTGGGTAGGCGATGCGTTGCCGGGGGAAGTCGCGGTACTCGTGGCACTGCTCACGGCGGTGACCGGCGTCCTCATGGTGGCGAACTTTCCCTACTACAGCTTCAAGATGGTCGATCTCCACGGCCGGGTGCCGTTCGTCGTCATCCTCCTCGTCGTGCTCGGTTTCAGCCTTGTCACGGTGGACCCGCCGCGGGTCTTCCTGCTGGTGTTCCTCGCCTACGCGGCCTCCGGGCCGATCATGCAGGTGCGCCGTCGCCGCCGTAGCGGTGCCTGAAGGGGCTCGGTTGGTCCGCTGACATTTTTCTGCAAATTTTCGTCAGAGGCCTTGCGGGGCTGTCTACTCTGCGTATAATGCGCGGCCTCGGCAAGGGGATAACCCCGGACGAGCCGCCCGGCCCGGCGCCGCGGCGAGTTGCTTAACAGTCAGATGAAGACAGATGTGT
>CAYFVG010000267.1:1482-2894 GCA_964346365.1 uncultured Alteromonadaceae bacterium | reverse complement strand
AGAGCAACGGGGCCGCAGTGTTCGACCAGCCCGATGTCCGGCCCGGCGAGGAGCGCGCGGCAGGCGGCCGCGGGGTGCAGCCAGCCGGAGTGCGGCAGCCAGAGCCCCCGGTCGGTCGGCGTTACGCCGAGGCGCTCGGCGGCCGCTGCCGGGTCGAGGACCTCGGCGAGCTCCGGAACTTTCGCAAGGGCCGGAGCCAGCTGATCGAGGCGCACCTTGGGGCCGGCCTGCTGAAAGCAGCCGGCGAGCTCGCCATCCTCGCCGGGTCTCAGGGCGCCGCGGTCGAAAAGCTCGCGGTAGCGCCGGGCCGCATCGAGGTAGCCGAGCAGTGCGATGTCCGTGAGCGGCGCACGGCGGTGTGACAGCCGGGTAAAAAGAACGCCCTGGCTATTACCGGAGCCGCGGCCCGCCGCAGCACCGGCCTCGAGCACCGTGACCGCCACGCCGCGGCGGGCCAGGGCGGCGGCCGCGCAGGCGCCGGCGATGCCGGCGCCGATGACCAGCGCGCTGGCGGGTGCCGGCGGCGCGCCGTCGGGGCGATCCCAGGGCGTTTCCCCGACCTCTGCGAGCGCCGGCGGCGCAGTGATCCGGCCGTGCAGGGACTCGCGTTTGGCGCCAAAGCCCTCGCGCCGGGTCATCGCAAAACCCGCCGCCGCGAGGCCGCGGCGTACCGCTCCGGCGGCCGTGAAAGTGGCGACCGTGGCCGCGGGGCGGCTGAGCCCGGCAAGGGCCGGCCAGAGGGTATCCGCCCAGAGCGATGCGTTTTTCGCCGGGGCGAAACCGTCGAGATACCAGGCGTCGAACCAGGCGCTGCCGTGGCCGGCGAGATCCCCGAGGGCCGCCGCCGCGTCACCCCAGGAGAGGTCGAGGACGACGCGCCCATCGTCAAAGAGAAGACGGTGCACGCCGGGGACCGGCGGTGGGTACTGGTTGACAAGCGCCTCGCCGGCGGCCTGCAGCTCGTGCGGCAGGGTCCGGGTACAGCGCGCAAGGTCGTCCCGGCGCAGCGGCTCCGCCTCCACCGCCCAGTAGTGCAGCCGCAGCCCCGGCGGGGCCTCGCGCCGCAGGGTGTCGAGGGTGACCAGGAAATTCAGCCCGGTGCCGAAGCCGAGTTCACCGATCCGGAACACCCGCGCGTCGTGTCCGCGCCAGCGCCCGGGGAGGTCGTTCCCCCGGAGAAACACGTGCCGGGTTTCGGCCGGACCGTCCGCGGGGTTGAAGTAGATGTCGCCGTAGCGCCGTGAGCGCGGCGCACCGCCGGCGTCCCAGTCGAGTTCGGCGGTGGCCAGCGGTCGCCAGGCGGCTTGCTGTGGGTCCATGGGGGCTCCGCGGGCCGGTTGCGGGCTGTCTCGGGTCGAGAGGATAGCAGAGGCAGCCCGCCTGGCGTCCTGCTGCTGGTCTCCTGCTGCTGG
>CAYFVG010000267.1:0-1382 GCA_964346365.1 uncultured Alteromonadaceae bacterium | reverse complement strand
TCACGTTCAAGCACGAGGCACGCGCCGAATCAGCATGGCCGGGACCGCAACGCATACCCTTCCCACGGACAAGTTCCTTACCCTGTCCGTGAACCTGTTGCACAAGGTCTTCCTCGAGACGACCCGCACGGAGGCCAAGAATCTCTACCGGCAGATCAGTGAAGGCCGCTCGGCCCCCCTGACCCGTGTCCGCATGGAGGACGGCTCAGAGGTCCGCTTCGAGGTCGCCCTGGACCACCGTCAGTACCGGGGCCGCCTCAATTTCGGCGCCTTCCGTGCCGGGCTCACGCTGCTGCTGGCGAACATCGTCGAGGCTCTTCGCGAGGAGCGCCCGCTAAAGACCTTTCACGCGCAGCACGATGCGAAGCTGGTCATCTTCGGTGTTTCCGCTGTGACCGTGCAGGCGGGGGAACCCAGCGTGCTCGTGCTCGGCGCCGACGCCGGTTCCGGCCAGCCTTCGGTCGTGCTCCAGCTTCTTTACCTGGACCACGCCCAGTTCGTTGAACAGGCCGGTGCCGAGGCTGAAGGCAAGGCCGAGGCCGAGGCCATCGCCAAGCGCTGATGCCGGGGCGCGCCCGGAGGCGCGCTATCCTCAACCCATGAGCGATCAGCAACGCACCACCGCACCGCGAGCGATCCCGCCGATCCATTACCCCGAGGACCTGCCGGTCGCCGCCCTGCGCGGAGAGATCGCCGATGCCCTGGCCGCGCACCAGGTGGTGATCGTGGCCGGCGAGACCGGCTCGGGGAAGACCACCCAGCTGCCCAAAATCTGCCTGGAATCGGGCCGGGGCCGCGAGCAGCGCATCGGTCACACCCAGCCCCGACGCCTGGCCGCGCGCAACGTCGCCCGGCGGATCGCCGAGGAGCTGGCTAGCCCCCTCGGTGCGCTGGTCGGCTACCAGGTGCGCTTCCAGGACAGCGTGGGCCCGGAGACGGCGGTCAAGCTCATGACCGACGGCATCCTGCTCGCCGAGCTGCGCCGGGACCGCGACCTGCGGGGCTATGACACGCTGATCATCGACGAGGCTCACGAGCGCAGCCTCAACATCGACTTCCTCCTCGGCTACCTGCATCGCCTGTTGCCCCGGCGTCCGGACCTCAAGGTGGTGATCACCTCCGCGACCATCGATGTCGAGCGCTTCTCCCGGCACTTCGACGGTGCGCCGGTGGTCGAGGTCCCGGGGCGGTCCTATCCCGTCGAGACGCACTACCTGCCGCCGGAGCCGGGCAGCGACCGGGACCCGGTCGCGGACCTCGCCGAGCGCGTGCGCGAGGTGTCCGACGGCGCCTGGGGGCCGCGCGGGGATATGCTCGTGTTCCTCCCCGGGGAGCGCGATATCCGCGAGCTCGCCCACGCCCTGCGCGGTGAAGCCGGCCTC
>CAYFVG010000266.1:0-2898 GCA_964346365.1 uncultured Alteromonadaceae bacterium | reverse complement strand
CCATGTGCATGGAGTGGTATTCGTAGAAAGCCTTGAGGTCCGGATCGATGGACTCGATATTCTGCCAGGCCGGCGGGATCAGCATGCGCAGCGCCCGCGGCATGTCCACGCCGCCGGTAAGCAGCACCTCGAGCATGTTGTCCAGGCTGGAGGAGTCCGAGCCCGTGCGGTTCACGATCGGCGCGATTTCGCTGATGTTCGGCAGCCGCTCCGACTCGAACAGCGCCGTACGCGCCTCGGCCCAGTTGCGGTTGCCCTCGATGGTGTTGATCTCGCCGTTGTGCGCCAGCAGCCGGAAGGGCTGCGCCAGGGGCCAGCGCGGCAGCGTGTTGGTGGAGAAACGCTGGTGGAAAACGCAGATCGCTGTCTTCAGGCGCTCGTCGCCGAGATCCGGATAGAAGCGCGGCAGGTCCACGGGCATAACCAGGCCCTTGTAGCTGAGCGCGCGGGCGGAGAGGCTGCAGATGTAGAAGTCGGCGTCGCCCTCGTTGGCCATCTCGGCCCGGCGCCGGGCCACGAAGAGCCGCGTGGCCAGCTCCGCCTCCGTCAGCCCGCCGGCGTCGAGGAAGACCTGCTCAATCCGGGGCAGCGAGTCCAGGGCGATCTCGCCGCAGACGCTCGAGTCCGTGGGCACGGTGCGCCAGCCGAGCACCGCGAGATCCTGCCCCTCGAGGGCGGCCTGCATGGCGGCGCGGGCAGGGTCGGCGCGCCCGCTGTCGCCGGCGAGAAACACCATGCCGACGGCAAAGTTTGCCGGCAGCGTGACGCCGAGGTCCTCCCGGGCCACGGCGGCCATGAAATCCCGCGGCATCTGCATGAGCAGCCCGCAGCCGTCACCGGTCTTGCCGTCTGCGGCGATACCGCCGCGGTGGGTCATGCAGGTCAGGGACTCGATGGCAGACTGCAGGAGGCGATGACTGGCGTCACCGGCCGTGTGCGCGATCAACCCGAAACCGCAGTTGTCACGGAACTCCTCAGGTCGATACAGGCCTGCACTCATAAGTCATCCAGAACATCAGGTAGATCAGCTGGTTACCGCGGCGGTCGCCTCACCTAGGCGACGCCGGGCAGGGCGGGGATCGGTAATTTTACACAGATGGCAGGGGTGGAACAAACCAGTCCGGCGCGGTGCCAGCAGCCTGTCGGACTCAGGCGTTCGTAGCGAGGGGAAGTCCGGTTTGAGACAGTTTTCAGTCTCTTTTGAGGCGAATAGTGGTTCTATTTAACGAAAAAGAGACTGAAAAATGGCCAAATCCGGCTTTCCCGCAGTAGAACGGCCTGAGTCCGACAGGCTGCTAGAGGGCCATCGACGCGCCGAAAAGGGCGTCGATTTCCCGCCCGTCCACGTCATCCACGACCACCGCATTGCCGATCTCGCGCAGCAGCACGAGCCGCAGTCGGCCGTCGAGCACCTTCTTGTCCCGGGCCATGAGGGCCAGGAAGCGGGCCGCATCCATGTCCGCCGGCGGCACCACCGGCAGGGACGCGCGGCGCAGCAGGGAGACCAGGCCCTCGACCTCCGCGGCGGGCACCCAGCCGCGGTTCGCCGACAGGCGCAGCGCCAGCACCATGCCCGCGGCCACGGCCTCGCCGTGGAGCCAGCTGCCATAGCCCTGGCCGGTCTCGATGGCGTGGCCGAAGGTGTGGCCGAGGTTGAGGATGGCCCGAAGGCCGCCCTCGCGCTCGTCTTCCGCCACCACCCCGGCCTTGCTGGCGCAGCTGCGCTCGATGGCCTCGGCCAGCACCGCCTCCTCCCGGGCGAGGAGCGCCGGCAGGTGTTCCTCGAGCCAGCGGTAGAAGCCGGCGTCGCGGATCAGACCGTACTTGATGACCTCCGCGAGGCCCGCGGAAAATTCCCGGTCCGACAGGGTTTGCAGCACCTGCAGGTCGATGAACACCGCCGCCGGCTGGTGGAAGGCGCCGATCATGTTCTTGCCGAGGCGGTGATTCACCCCGGTCTTGCCCCCCACGGAAGAATCGACCTGGGCCAGTAGTGTCGTCGGCATCTGCAGCAAGGTCGCGCCGCGCTGGTAGCAGGCGGCAGCAAAGCCCGTGAGGTCGCCGACGACACCCCCACCGAGGGCGAGAAAGGTGGTGCTGCGATTGTGGCCGTCGACCAGCGCCCGGTCGAGGATGGTCGCGAAGCTCTCGAGAGTCTTGTGCGCCTCGCCGTCCGGGAGGATCACCTCGGTCACGGCGACCCCGGGGTCCAGGGCATTCCGGACGCGCTCGAGATACAGGGGGGCGACCTTGTCGTTGCTCACGATCACCAGCTGGCGGCCGGCGAGATGCCGCGCCAGCAGGTCGCGATCGCCGAGGAGATCCCGACCGATGTAGATGGGGTAGCCGCGCACGCCGAGGTCGAGGTGCAGCGTGTGCATGATCAGGGCCATGGGGTGTTCCGTGTCAGCGTTGGGTAGCGGCGGCGCGCAGGGCGTCCAGCACTCGCCGCGCGACAGTTTTGGGGCTGCTCGAATCGGTGTCAATCACGAGGTCCGCCACCGCCCGGTAGAGCGGGTCGCGCTCGCTGAAGAGCCGCTTGAGGGTCGCTTCAGGGTCCTCTGTCTGCAGCAGTGGCCGGTTGCGGTCCTTGCGCGTGCGCCGAAGCTGCTCGTCGAGGGTCGTTCGCAGGTAGATGACGAAGCCGCGCCCGGCCAGGGCGCTGCGGTTCGCCGGCCGCAGCACCGCGCCCCCGCCGGTGGCCAGCACGGTGTTCTCCCAGGCGGTCATCTCCGCGATGACGGCCTCCTCCCGATCGCGGAAGCCCGCCTCGCCCTCGACGTCGAAGATCCAGGGGATATCGGCGCCGGTGCGGGCCTCGATCTCCGCGTCGGAGTCGGCAAAGCCCAGACCGAGGGACCGGGCCAGGTGGCGGCCGATGGTGGTCTTGCCGGAGCC
>CAYFVG010000265.1:0-2903 GCA_964346365.1 uncultured Alteromonadaceae bacterium | reverse complement strand
ATGTGCGGCATAGCCGAGGTACTGGTGAACCTCGGCTATGCGGTCAGCGGCTCGGACCTGCGTGCGAGCAGCGTGACCGACCACCTGCGTGCGGTCGGCGTTGCCATCCGCCTCGGCCACAGCGGCGAGCACATCGCCGGCGCCGACGTGGTGGTGACCTCCAGCGCCGTGCCCGCGGACAACCCGGAGCTGCTGGCGGCCCGGGCCGCGCGGATCCCGGTGGTGCCCCGGGCCGAGATGCTCGCCGAGCTCATGCGCTACCGCCACGGTATCGCCGTGGCCGGCACCCACGGCAAGACCACCACCACCAGTCTTATCGCCGCGGTGTTCGCCGCCGGCGGCCTCGACCCCACCTTCGTCATCGGCGGCCGCGTGAACAGCACCGGCAGCAACGCCCAGCTCGGCGCCAGCCGCTTCCTCATCGCCGAGGCCGACGAGAGCGACGCCTCCTTCCTGCACCTGCAGCCCATGGTGACGGTGCTGACCAATATCGAGGCCGACCATATGGAAACCTACGGCGGCGACTTCCGCCGCCTCGAGGAGACCTTCGTCGGCTTCCTGCACAACCTGCCGTTCTACGGCCTGGCCGTGCTGTGTCTGGATGACCCGGTGCTGCGCGGGCTGCTGCCGCAGGTCGGCCGGCCGACGCTCACCTACGGGTTTGCCGAGGACGCCGACTACCGCATCACCGACCTCGAGCCCCGGGGACTGCGCACCCGCTTCACGGTGCAGCGGCCGGCGCCGGCGGCGCCCCTGCCCGTGGATCTGGCCATGCCGGGCCGGCACAACGTGCAGAACGCCACGGCGGCCATCGCGGTGGCCACGGACCAGGGTGTGGCCGACGCCGCCATCGCCGCGAGCCTGGCGCAGTTTGACGGCGTCGGCCGCCGCTTCTCGCTGCTCGGCGAGCTGGCGCTCCCCGACGGTGCCGCGCTGCTGGTGGACGACTACGGTCACCACCCGACGGAGGTGCGGGCGACCCTCGCCGCCGCGCGCCAGGCCTGGCCCGGGCGGCGCCTGGTCATGATCTACCAGCCGCACCGCTACAGCCGGACGCGCGATCTCTACGAGGACTTCGTCGCCGTGCTCTCGGACTGCGACGCGCTGCTGCTCCTCGAGGTCTACCCGGCGGGGGAGAGCCCGGTGCCGGGCGCCGACAGCCGCTCCCTGGCGCGCAGTATCCGCCAGCGCGGGCAGCTCGAGCCGGTGTATCTGAAGGACGCGGCGGCGGTGCCGGCAACGCTGCGCGGCACGCTCCGGGATGGCGACGTGGTGGTCACCCAGGGCGCCGGCGATATCGCCGGCCTGGCCCGGCAGCTGGCGGCCGACGGTCTGCCGGGGGTGGGCGCATGAATATCGAGAGCATCCGTCACGGCGTGGTCGCGGTGCTCCTCGGCGGCGAGTCCGCCGAGCGGGACGTGTCCCTGCAGAGCGGCGACACGGTCGCCACGGCCCTCGAGCGTGCGGGCTTCACCGTGCGGCGCATCGATACGGCGAGCCGCGACTGGCTCGAGCGCCTCGAGGGTGTCGCCTTCGTGTTCAACGTGCTGCACGGCCCCGGCGGCGAGGACGGCACGGTCCCGGGTGCCCTGGAAACGCTGCACCTGCCCTACAGCGGCAGCGGCGTGCTCGGTTCCGCCCTGGCCATGGACAAGCGGCGCAGCAAGCAACTGTGGCTGGGCCAGGGACTGCCCACGGCGCCCTTCGAGGCGCTGGACGACGACAGCGACTGGGACGCCGTCATCGCGCGCCTGGGCAAGGTGTTCGTGAAGCCCGTGGCCGAGGGCTCCAGCATCGGCATGGCGCCCGCGGCCACCGGCGCCGAGCTGGCCGAGGCCTATCTCTTTGCCCGGGACCACGGCAGCGCGGTGATCGCCGAGCGCTTTATCGACGGCCCGGAGTACACGGTCGCGCTGCTCGGCGACGCGGCCCTGCCCAGCATCCGCCTCCGGGCCGCAAAGGGTTTCTACGACTACCACGCCAAGTACATCGCCGACGACACGACTTACGCCGTGCCCAGCGGCCTCGACGCCGCCGACGAGGCGGCCCTCGCCGAGCTGGCCCTGCGGGCTTTCCACGGCCTCGGCTGCCGCGCCTGGGGGCGCGTCGACACGATGCGCGACCCGCTGCACGGCTTCCAGCTGCTGGAGGTCAACACTATCCCCGGCATGACCAGCCACAGCCTGGTGCCCCTGGCGGCGCAGGCCGCCGGTCTGACGCTGGAGGCGCTGGTCACGGCGATCATCCGCGAGAGCCTGCGGGCCCGGGGAGGCCACTGATGGCGGCGCGGCGGCCACGGCAACAGGCGGCGCGGCGGCCCGCGGCGGGACGCTGGCGGCAGCGGCTGCCGGCGCGCGCCACCGTGGGCCGCTGGTGCAACGGCGCGCTGCTGCTGTGCGCCCTGGGGCTGGTGGCCGTGCTCGCCGAGCGCGCCTGGGACGGCCTCCTGGCCCTGCCCGTGGACCGCATTGCCGTGGCCGGCAAGCTCGAGCACCTGCAGCACGACGAAGTGCGCTCGGTGGTGGCCGGGGCCCTCGAGGGCGGCTTCGTCGGCGCCGACCTGGGGGCGCTCCGCGGCCACCTCGAGGCGCTGCCCTGGGTCTACGCGGCGGCGGTGCGTCGGCGCTGGCCCGATACGCTGGAGATCACCGTGCAGGAGCAGATGCCCATCGCGCGCTGGGGCGAGGCCGGTTTCCTCAACCACGAGGCCGAGGTCTTCCACAGCCCCGCCGCCGAGCGCTGGCAGGGTCTGCCCACGCTGGCCGGCCCCCCCGGGAGCGAACAGCGTCTCATGGCCGACTACCAGCGCCTGCGCGACCTGCTCGCGCCGCTGGACCTGACGGTGCGGACGCTGCGCCAGGACGCGCGCGGCCAGCTCGAAGCCGCCCTGGCCGACGGTCTGC
>CAYFVG010000264.1:0-2952 GCA_964346365.1 uncultured Alteromonadaceae bacterium | reverse complement strand
TCTCGAACACATTGCGCTGGATGACCGGCGGCGTATAGGTGTCGTGGTAGCCCATGCCCAGGTAGGAACGCAGCACCCGGTTGCGCTTGGCAATGTCCCGGAGCCGCGCGAGCACCGCATCTTCTGTATCCGGCTCGGCGAGGGCCATGGGTGCCCGCTGGCGGATACTGTCGGGTACCGTGGCGTCGATCAGCGCTGCCAGGCTGTCGTAGCCGATGGCCCGGGCCATCTCGCCCTGCTCTGCTTCCGTCGGTCCGATGTGTCGGCGCAAAAAGGCGTCGCGGTCTTCCAGGGTGGCCAGAGGCGCGTGGTTCATGGGGGCTCCCGGGGTCGGCAAAGGACGGGCGGAGTCGCCCGAAAAAGCAGGAAATATTAGCAGCAGCCCCCTCGGCCGACAACGCGACCCGGCTTTCCCGGGTAGCCCGGCAGTAGACCGGGAATAGACCCGGAAGAGCAAAAGTTCGCAGATAAAAGTCCGCAAATAATGTTGTAATTGCGAATCGTTATTAGTATCTTTCCTGTGGCGTCGGCAATTGCCGTGTCCGCCACCAAACAACGATCATCTGCGAGGGAGTACAACCGTGAATCGATCCACCCTAGCCGCCGCCCTTGCCGCTGCACTCGCGCTTCAGACCAGTGCGGGGGTGCGCGCCCTTGAGCTCGAGGAGGTCACCATCGTGGGCTCCCGCGAGGCGGTGCGTGAGCTGCCCGGCACCGGCAGCCTCGTCGACAACCAACAGGTGCGTGTCGAGTTCGCCAACGACATCAATCAGCTCCTGAAGACCGTGCCGGGTATCTACATCCGCGAAGAGGACGGCTACGGGCTGCGGCCGAACATCGGCATCCGCGGCGCAACGTCGGAGCGGGCGTCGAAGGTAACGCTTATGGAAGATGGCGTGATGATCGCCCCGGCGCCTTACTCCAACCCGGCAGCGTACTATTTCCCGACGGCACTGCGCACGCACAGCATCGAGGTGATCAAGGGCGCGCCGCTGCTACGCTACGGGCCGCAGACGACGGGCGGGGTGATCAACATGGTTTCCACGCCGATTCCGGAAGAACTCGCTGGCAACGTCAACCTGCGTTATGGCCAGAACAACGAGGCGGACCTGCTGGCCAACGTCGGCGGGCGCAGCGGCGCCTTCGGCTTCCTCCTGGAAACGGTGCAGCGCCGCAGCGACGGCTTCAAGGATATCGATGGCGGGGGCCGGGACGCCGGTTACGATATCCGGGATTACCTGGCCAAGCTGGGCTGGGAAGGCGAGCGCCAGAGCCTCCTGCTCAAGGCCCAGTACTCCGAAGAGGTTTCCGACGAGACCTACCTCGGCCTCACCGATGCGGACTTCGCCGCCGATGAAAACCGCCGCTACGGCCTTTCTGCCATCGACGAGATGGACAACGAGCACACCGGCCTGAGCGCCACCTACCGGCTCGCCATGGCAGAGAATGTGGACCTGACGGCCATCGTCTACCGCAACGAGTTCGAGCGCAACTGGTTCAAACTGTCCGGCGGCGGCAGCCTGGTGAGTGCCGCCAACAGTGGTGACGCCACCGCGCAGGGCATCCTCGATGGGACGGTGGACACCACGGGCCTGAACTACAAGAACAACTCCCGGGAGTACATCTCCGAGGGCATTGACCTCAACCTGGATGTTGTCTTCGGTGCGCATCAGCTTGCCCTTGGCGGTCGCCTGCATGAAGACGACATGCAGCGCTACCAGCCGGTGGACCTCTACGATCAGGTCGATGGTGAGCTGATCTACCGCAGCACGGTCCTGCCCACCGGCGGTAACAACCGCTACGAGAAGGCGGAAGCGCTGACCTTCTGGGCCGTGGACCGCTGGCAGGTCTCCGAGGCTTTCACGTTGAATCTCGCTCTGCGCTACGAGGACGTCGAGTCCCGTCGGCAGCAGTTCTCCGACCCCGACCGGGTTGCGCCGCCGACCGTGCGCAGCAACGCTACTGACGAATGGCTGCCGGGCGCATCCTTCACTTACGACATCGGCAGCAGCTGGCAGGTGCTGGGCGGCGTGCACCGCGGTTTCTCTCCTTTGGGCGGCGGCGCGGTCGCCAGTGAGGAGCCGGAAACCAGCATCAACTACGAGGCCGGCTTCCGCTACAACGGCGGTGTGTTCCTGGAGGCAGTGGCGTTTTACAGTGACTTCGAGAACAAGAGCGAGAACTGCTCCAACGCCGACCCGTGCAGCAACGGCGCCACGACCGGCTCCTTCGTGACCGGCGAAGCGGAAATCTCGGGCCTTGAGTTCCAGCTCGGCGGCACCTTTGACCTCGCCGGCCTCACCGCCCCCGTGGATATCATGTACACCTACACGGAAGCCGAGGGCAATGGCGACAACGCCGCCAGCGGCGTGATCGATGGTGACCGGCTCGCCTCCATCCCCGAGAACGTGTTCAGCTTGCGCGCCGGCCTCGAGTCAGGCCTGGGCTGGGACAACTACGCCGTGGTCAAGTACATGGACGAGATGTGCGTGGATATCGGCTGCAACCGTTCCACGAGCCCGTTCGCCACCACCGAGGACCTGCTGGTCGTCGATCTCATCAGCCGCTACGCGCTCAACGATGATGCGGTGGTGTTTCTCAAGGTGGAAAACCTCCTCGACGAGCAGGCCATCGTGTCCCGGCAGCCGGACGGTGCGCGTCCGAACAAGTCGCGGACGGCCTCCGTCGGTGTGCAGTGGGCTTTCTGACCATGGCGACTTAAACGGTCCCGGCTGACCAGAGCGCGGTACGGGATCTGGCTCGGGGTGCACAGCCGGCGTCCGACCCGGTGGGGTGCGCATCCGATCCTGACCGGCGCTGTCAGTCGGGCGCCATGGTCCCATAGCAGATGGCGGTGACCCGGTATCGTTTGCGGCCGCCCGGTGCCTGCAGGAGCACCTCATCATCGACCCGGCGGCCGAGAAGGGCCCTGGCCAGCGGGGCGTCGATGGA
>CAYFVG010000263.1:0-2957 GCA_964346365.1 uncultured Alteromonadaceae bacterium | reverse complement strand
GGAGCGGGCCGAGCGCGCCCGGCAATGCCAGCGCATCCTGGACGCGTTGACCCCGCCGATGAGGGGATTGATGGGGGTCGTCGACAGCCGGTTCATGAGCCTGGCGATGAGCACGCCGGCGGCGGTACCGATGGCGAAGGCAACCACGCCGAGGGCGAGGATGCCGAGGGTCTCCAGGTCGAGGAACTTGTCCGCCACCAGCTTCGAGCCCACAGACAGGCCGAGGAAAATCGTGGTGATATTGATCAGGGCATTCTGCGCCGCGGCGGACAGGCGCTCCACCACCCCGCACTCGCGCAGGAGGTTGCCGAAGCAGAACATGCCGAGGAGCGGCGCCGCGCCCGGGAGCAGCAACGCCACCAGCACGAGGAGCAACAGCGGGAAGAGAATCTTCTCCAGCTGGCCCACGGGCCGCAGCTGCACCATGACGAGCTCGCGCTCCGCCCGCGTGGTCAGCGCGCGCATGATCGGCGGCTGGATCAGCGGCACCAGGGCCATGTAGGAGTAGGCGGCGACGGCGATGGCGCCGAGGAGGTCCGGGGCGAGAATGCTCGAGACGTAGATCGCCGTAGGGCCGTCGGCTCCGCCGATGATACCGATGGCGGCGGCGTCCTTGAGCGTAAAGTCGAAGACCCCGGCGGACGCCAGGGCGACAGCGCCGAGCAGCGTGGCGAAGATGCCGAACTGCGCCGCAGCGCCGAGGAGCAGCGTGCGCGGGTTGGCCAGCAGCGGGCCGAAGTCGGTCATGGCGCCCACGCCCATGAAGATCACCAGCGGCCCGACGCCGCTGGCAATAGTGACCCGGTAGAACTGGTAGAGCACCCCGTGGCTGTAGCCCGCGTCCTGCGCCAGCCCCTGCAGGCTCGCCTGCAGGGCGCTGCCCGCCCTCTCGAAGGCGGTGGCAAGCGCTTGCGCGGTGGCGTCCGCCGGTAGCCCGAGCTGCCCGGCCAGCAGCGCCCGGAGCTCCTGATCGGCGCCGTACAGTGCGCTCTCGAAGGCGGACAGAGCGAGGTCCGCGCCGGGGATATTCGCCAGGATACCGCCGAAGCCGATCGGCACGAGCAGCAGCGGCTCGAACTCCTTGCGGATAGCGAGATACAGGAGCAGGAGACCGACACCGATCATGATCGCCGCGCCGGCATCCAGACCGGCGAGGCCGGAGGCCGCCCAGAGGGCCAGCAGGTCCTCCACAGACTAGTCCAGAACCAGCAGCGTATCGCCGACGGCGACCGCGTCGCCGGCCGCTACAGCCACGGAGGCCACGGCGCCGTCCCGGGGGGCCCTGACCTCCGTCTCCATCTTCATGGCCTCCAGGGTGAGCACCACATCCCCGGCGCTGACGCGGTCCCCGGCCGCGACGGCAATGCGCAGGATGTTGCCCGCCAGGGACGCGCTCAGCGGATCACCACTGGCTGCCGGCGCCGCGGGTGCGGCGGACGGCGCCGGCGCGGCGGCGACCGACTCGACGGCGCCCCCCGCGCTCACTTCCACCTGGTAGGGCTGGCCGTCGACCTTGACCGTGTACACTGCCGGGCCCGTATCCGCAGCCGCCTCCGCGGGACCCGAGGCTGCGCCGGCGGCCGGCGCCGCGGGCGCCGCCGCCGGCTCCGCGTCCGGGTGCGGCTCAAACGCGTCGGCGTCGCCCCGGTTGGCCAGGAAACGCAGGCCGACCTGCGGAAAGAGCGCATAGGTGAGCACATCGTCGATCCGGCGCTCGCCCGCGGCGAGGTCGATGCCCTGCTCCTCTGCCAGGCCCTTCAATTCATCGGCCAGCGCCTCCATCTCCGGCTCCAGCAGGTCCGCGGGGCGGCAGGTGATCGGCGTGTCACCCTCGAGCACCCGGGTCTGAAGCGCCGCATTGACCGGCGCCGGCGTGGCGCCGTACTCGCCCTTGAGGACGCCGGCGGTCTCGCGGGAGATGGACTTGTAGCGCTCGCCGGTGATGACGTTGAGCACCGCCTGGGTGCCGACGATCTGCGAGGTGGGCGTGACCAGGGGGATGAAACCCAGGTCCTCGCGCACCTGCGGAATCTCCGCGAGCACGGCGTCCATGCGGTCCGCAGCGCCCTGCTCCCGGAGCTGATTTTCCATGTTGGTGAGCATTCCGCCGGGCACCTGCGCGACCAGGATGCGCGAGTCGACGCCGCGCAGCGAGCCCTCGAACTTCGCGTACTTGCCGCGCACGGTGCGGAAATAGGCGGCGACGGCGGCGAGCTTGTCGAGGTCCAGCCCCGTGTCCCGTTGCGTGCCCTCGAGCATGGCGACCACCGATTCCGTCGGTGAGTGGCCGTAGGTCATGGACATGGAAGAGATGGCGGTGTCGATATTGTCGATCCCGGCCTCGATGCACTTCAGCGCCGTGGCCGTCGACAGGCCGGTGGTGGCGTGGCACTGCATGTGGACGGGAATGGCGCAGGCCTCCTTCAGCCGGCTGACCAGTTCGTAACCCGTGTAGGGGCGGAGGAGCCCAGCCATATCCTTGATGGCGATGGAATCGGCGCCGGCATCCTCGATCTGCCGGGCGAGGTCCAGCCAGGTGTCGAGGGTGTGCACCGGGCTCAGCGTGTAGGACAGCGTGCCCTGGGCGTGCTTGCCGGCAGCCTTGACGGCCTTCAGAGCCGCCTCGAGGTTGCGGAAATCGTTCATGGCGTCGAAGACGCGGAACACGTCGACCCCGTTGCTTGCCGCGCGCTCGACAAAGCGCTCGACGACGTCGTCGGCATAGTGCCGGTAACCGAGGATGTTCTGGCCGCGCAGCAGCATCTGCTGCTGCGTCTTCGGCATGGCCGCCTTCAGCTCGCGGATGCGCTCCCAGGGGTCCTCGCCGAGGTAACGGATGCAGGCGTCGAAGGTCGCGCCGCCCCAGGACTCCACCGACCAGAAGCCGATGTCATCGAGAGCGGCGGCGATCGGCAGCATGTCGTCGAGGCGCAGACGCGTGGCAAAGAGCGATTGGT
>CAYFVG010000262.1:0-2987 GCA_964346365.1 uncultured Alteromonadaceae bacterium | reverse complement strand
GACCAGGTCGCCCACGGACCAGAGCAGGTCCCGGTCCGGCGAGAACCGCACCCGCTCGAGGAGACGCTCAAGGGGCGCGAGGCAGCCCTGGATGTCGCCGACGGCGTAATTGGCCATGTTCGTAAGCCTCTGTTCGTAAGCCCTTTTTAGAAAGCCCGGGCCGGCTAGTTGAGGGCGGTGGGTGTGTGCAGGGTGAAGGCCGGGATCGGCACTTCGAAGGCCGGCTGCGCCGCCGGGTCAATGGCCGTCTCCCCGGCCGGCACCATGGTGTACTCCCCCTGCATGTAGCCCACGGGGGTCGGCAACGACGCACCGCTGGTGTAGCGGAAGTAACGCCCGGGCTCGATCACCGGCTGCTCGCCGACCACCCCGGCGCCGCGCACCTCCTGCACCTCGCCGTTGCCGTCGGTGATCTGCCAGTGCCGGGACAGGAGCTGCACCGGGCCCTCGCCGAGATTGCTGATCGAGATCGTGTAGGCGAAGGTGTACTGGTCCTCGCCGGGATTGGAGTGGGAGGGGAGATAGGTGGTCTGCACCTCGATGCGGACCTGTTCCGGGTCGAAATCGCTCATGGCCTCACTCTCAGCTTCACTCGTCGCCTCGCTTGTCTCTCGTCCCGCCGCCTGTCCCATCGCCCGGCCCGCCGCTGCGGATGGCGTTCGCCAGGGTGATGAAATCCGGGAGTTCGAGCGTTTCTGCGCGGGCACCGGGGTCGATGCCCAGCTCGTCGAGAACGCTCTCTGTTGTAAGTCCTTTGAGGTTGTTGCGCAAGGTCTTGCGGCGCTGGGCGAAGGCCGCCTGCACCGTCGCGCGCAGGGCCTCGACGTCACAGGGCGGCCAGGGCGCTTCGCGCCAGGGGATCAGGCGCACCACCGCCGACCGTACCTTCGGCGCCGGGTTGAAGGCCTCCGGCGGCACCTCGAACAGCGCCTCCACCTGGCAGAGGTACTGTGCCATGATCCCCAGGCGGCCCCACTGGCCGGTCCCCGGGCTGGCGGCGAGGCGCTCGACCACCTCGCGCTGGAGCATGAAGTGCATGTCCGCGACGTCGTCCGCCTGCGCCAGAAGCCGGAAGATCAGCGGCGTGGAGATGTTGTAGGGCAGGTTGCCCACGATCCGCAGCCGCGGCGCGTCCGGGCCCCCGCGCAGGGCGGCGAAGTCAAAGGTCAGCGCGTCGGCCTTGTGCAGCGCAAAGCGCGGGTAGATGCTGAAGGCCGCCAGCAGGCCCGTGGCCAGGTCCCGGTCCAGCTCGATGGCGTCGAGGCGGCAGCCGGAACTCACCAGGGCCTCCGTGAGCGCCCCGCGGCCGGGGCCGATCTCCACCAGATGGTCGCTCTCCCGCGGCGCGATGGCGCTCTCGAGGCGGCTGATGACCGTCGCGTCCCGGAGGAAATTCTGGCCGAAGCGCTTGCGCGCCGGCGGGGGCCTGGGGGTGCGCGGGGGCATGGGCCGTATGGTAACGCGTGGTTAGTGGGACAGGACACCAGTTGGTACCATGGCGCCCCCGCGAGCCACCGGCCCACCGATGAACGCTACGATGTCCCCCGCGATGATCCCCACGCCGCGATGACCCTCGGGCACTACTTCTCCCTCGTCGACACCATGGCGCGCATGGCCCTGAAGGCGGACGCGTCCCGCTTCTTTTTTGGGTACCTGTGGTGGATTCTCGAGCCCCTGCTCTATGTCGCCGTGTTCTACGTTGTCTTCGAGGTGATCCTCGGCAGCGAGCGCTCCGACTTCCTGGTCTTCCTCATGTGCGGCAAGCTCACTTTCATCTGGCTGTCCAAGTCCGTGAACCAGGCCTCGCGGAGCATCGTGGCGAGCAAGGGTCTGATCGGCAAGATCGACGTTCCCAAGAGCCTCTTCCCCCTGGCGACGATCCAGGAGGGGTTGTACAAGCAGGCGTCGGTGTTTGCGCTGCTGTTTGTTGTGCTCTGGTTCCAGGGTTACGGGGTGAGCGCCGCCTGGCTCTGGCTGCTGCCGCTGGTGTTCGTCAATTACCTGGTGATCGTCGCGCTGTCGCTGTTCGGCGCCTTCCTGGTCTGCCTCGCCTTCGACTTCAGCATGCTCATCTCCCTGGGGATGATCTTTCTTCTATTCACCTCCGGGATTTTCTGGGACGTGCGCGGCCTTGCGGACCCGGCGATGACCGACGCGGTGCTGGCCCTGAACCCGGTGGCCTTCCTCATCGATGCCTACCGGCAGGTGCTCATGGCGGGTGTCGCGCCGGACCTCGCCCACCTCGCAGCGGTGGCAGCCGGCGCCGCCGGGCTCGTGGCCGCCGGCCTGCTGCTTCTGCATCGGGCCAGCCGCTTCCTGGCGCTGAAGGCGATTACCGCATGAGCCGGCCAGCGTTTGCGGGCGCAGAGGCCGAGCCGATGCTCGAGCTGCAGGGCGTATCGCACAGCTACCACGCCCGCCGCGCCAACTTCGAGCGCGGCCTGCACCGGGTCCTCGACGATGTCTCCCTGCGCATCCACCGCGGCGAAACCCTCGGCATCCTCGGCCGCAACGGCGCCGGCAAGACCACGCTGCTCAGGCTCCTCGCCGGTGTGCTCGCGCCCCGGGCCGGCACGGTCTGGCGCCGCCCCGGCGCCAGCTGCAGCCTCCTGACCCTGGGCCTGGGCTTTCAGCCGCAGCTGTCGGGCCGCGACAACGCGCTGCTTTCCGCCATGCTGCAGGGTGCGACCCGGCGCCAGGCGCAGGGTCATCTGGCTGAGATCAGGGAATTTTCCGAGCTCAGCAACTCCTTTGACGAGCCGGTGAAGACCTACTCCGCCGGCATGCGTGCGCGCCTCGGCTTCAGCACCGCGCTGATGACCCGCGTGGACATCCTGCTCATCGACGAGATCCTGAGCGTCGGCGACGCGGCCTTCCGCCGCAAGGCCCGGGAGCTCATGGAGGCCAGGCTGACCGGCGAGCAGACCGTGGTCCTGGTGTCGCACCAGGAAGACCAGGTGGCGGCGCTGTGTGACACCGGCGCCTGG
>CAYFVG010000261.1:0-2996 GCA_964346365.1 uncultured Alteromonadaceae bacterium | reverse complement strand
CAGCGGGTCTCGCGCAAGGAGCTCACGGAACCGGCGGCGCTGCGCGAGGCGCTACGGGAGGAGCTGCAGGCGATCCTCAGCCCCTGCGAGAGGCCGCTCGAGGTGAGCGGCGCCACTCCCTTCGTCATGCTGATGGTCGGCGTCAACGGGGTCGGCAAGACCACGACCATCGGCAAGCTCGCCCGGCGCTTCCAGGGCGAGGGTCGCTCGGTGATGCTCGCCGCCGGCGACACCTTCCGCGCCGCGGCGGTGGAGCAGCTCCAGGTCTGGGGCGAGCGCCACGACGTGCCGGTGATCGCCCAGCACACGGGGGCGGACAGCGCCTCGGTGCTCTACGATGCCCTCGACGCCGCCCGCGCCCGGGGCGTCGACGTGCTCATCGCCGATACCGCCGGCCGGCTGCACAACAAGGACCACCTTATGGAGGAGCTGCGCAAGGTGGTGCGCGTGCTGCGCAAGCTGGACCCGGCCGCGCCGCACGAGGTCATGCTGGTGCTGGATGCGGGCACCGGACAGAACGCCCTCGCCCAGGCCGATCACTTCACCGAGGCGGTGGGTGTAACCGGTATCACCCTGACCAAGCTCGACGGCACTGCCAAGGGTGGCATCATCTTTGCCATCGCCCGCAAGCTCGGCCTGCCGATCCGCTTCATCGGGGTCGGCGAGACCGCCGAGGATCTGCGGCCCTTCGTTGCCGGCGAGTTTATCGACGCGCTCTTCGACCGCGATTAGCCATGCCCTCGCGAGCCCGGCCATGATCACTTTCGAGCGGGTCGGCAAGCGCTATGACGGCGGGCACGACGCGCTCCGGGACGTGTCCTTCGAGATCGCCCGGGACGAGCTTGTTTTCCTCACCGGGCACTCCGGCGCCGGCAAGACCACGCTGCTGCGTCTGGTGATGCTCCTCGAGCGCCCCACCCGCGGGCGGGTCGTGGTGAACGGCCGCGACCTGGCGCGGGTCGGGCGCCGCGCGCTGCCCGCGCACCGGCGGGAGGTTGGCGTCGTGTTCCAGAACCACCGCCTGCTCTTCGACCGCAGTGTTTTCGACAACGTCGCCCTGCCCCTGTACATCGCCGGCTATGAGCACCGCGAGATCGGCAAGCGCGTGCGCGCCGCCCTCGACAAGGTCGGACTGCTGCGGCAGGAGCGAGCCATGCCGGTAACGCTCTCCGGTGGCGAGCAGCAGCGCGTGGGTATTGCCCGGGCGGTGGTCGGCCGGCCGCCGGTGCTTCTCGCGGACGAGCCCACGGGCAATCTGGACCCGGGGCTTTCCGCCGAGATCATGACCCTGTTCGAGGATTTTGCCCGGGTCGGGGTCACCGTACTCATCGCCAGCCATGACCTGGCGCTCATCTCCCGGCTGCGGCATCGCATCATCACCCTCCGGGAGGGGCGCCAGGTGGGGGTCCCTGCCTGATGGCGGCCCGGCCCGCAGCGCGTCGAGAGGGTGCCCGGGTGCAGCGCACCCGGGCATCGCACCGGTTCGCCGGCTGGGTCCGGCACCACCGCCTGTCCGCCGCGGACAGCCTGCGCAGGGTGC
This sequence comes from uncultured Alteromonadaceae bacterium, assembly GCA_964346365.1. GTDB lineage: Bacteria > Pseudomonadota > Gammaproteobacteria > Pseudomonadales > Halieaceae > Pseudohaliea. The sequence goes on along the minus strand of CAYFVG010000261.1, from coordinate 1,456 downwards.
TGGAGCGCCCCACGGCGAGCCTGCTGACCTGGCTGGTGGTAGGGGTCGCCCTCGCGCTGCCGGTGAGCCTCGCCCTGTCGCTGGAGAACCTGCGCGCCCTCGGCGGGCGGGTGGATACGCAGGCGCAGCTGTCCGTGTTCCTCGATAGTGCTGTGGCCGCGGAGGCGGGCCGCTCCCTGGCCGCGGAACTGGCGGGGCGGGCCGGTATCGGCAACGCCACTTTCCTCTCCCGGGAGGCGGCACTCGAGGAGTTTCGTGCGCGTGCGGGGTTCGAGGAGGTGCTCGGTGGTCTCGAGGAGAACCCCCTGCCCCACCTCCTGGTCGTCGTGCCCGCGGTGCCGGCCGAGGCCGCGGCGCTGGTTGCGGAGCTGGAGGCTCTGTCGGCGGTGGACGAGGTGGTGCTGGACCTCGCCTGGCTCGAACGCCTGCAGCGGCTGACCGAACTCGGCCGGCGCCTGGTCCTGGTCGCCGCCCTGCTCCTGGCCACGGGGGTATTGCTGGTCCTCGGCAACACCATACGCCTCGCCGTGGAAGGGCGCCGGGAGGAGATCGAGGTCACGCGGCTTGTCGGCGCATCGGACGCCTTCGTCCGCCGTCCCTTCCTTTATACCGGGCTCTGGTACGGCATCGGCGGCGGTGCGGTCGGGGCGCTGCTGGTGGCGGCGGTTTTCGCTGCCCTGCGCGGCCCGGTGGCGCAGCTTGCGGCGGCTTACGGCGCCGAGTGGCGCCTGCTGGGCCTCGGCCTCATCGATGGCTTCGGCCTGGTCCTCGCCGGCGGGGCTCTCGGGCTCGTCGCCGCCTGGCTCGCCGTGGGCCGGCAACTGCGCCTGGACCCCGGAGGTTGAAGCAAGCGTCTGAAAAACATGAAAATGTGGTGTCCGGCGGGACGGAACTTTCAGCAAGTTAGCACTCTAAGCTGCTGAGTGCTAGACTTGAGTAACAGTTTGGAGGGGAAGCGCATGAGCACCCAGTTACAGCCCATCGACCAGATGGCGCCGGGCGCCAATCTTGCCGCCTATGTGCAGGCCGTGGCCAGCATTCCGGTGCTTAGCGTCGAGCGCGAGCAGGAGCTCGCCTGGCAGCTCCACTGCCACGAGGACGTGCAGGCCGCGCGCGAACTGGTCATGTCTCATCTTCGCTTTGTCGTGCACATCGCCCGCAGTTACAGTGGTTATGGTCTCGCCGAGGCGGACCTGATTCAGGAGGGCAACGTCGGCCTCATGAAGGCCGTGAAGCGCTTCGATCCCGAGAAGGGCGTGCGCCTCGTCTCTTTCGCCGTGCACTGGATCAAGGCCGAAATCCACGAGTACATCCTGCGCAACTGGCGCATCGTCAAGGTAGCCACGACCAAGGCGCAGCGCAAGCTGTTCTTCAACCTGCGCAGCGCCAAGAAGAGCCTCGCCTGGCTCACGGCGGAAGAGGCCCGGGCGGTCGCCGACGACCTCGGGGTCAACGT
>CAYFVG010000260.1:0-3019 GCA_964346365.1 uncultured Alteromonadaceae bacterium | reverse complement strand
GGTGACGAGTTCATGGACAATGTCGTCGCCTTCTGGCGGCCGGCGCAGCCACTCGTCGCCGGCGCCGAGTACCGCTTCGCCTATCGGCTCAGCTGGACCCGCGGCGCGCCCCGGGGCGGCGCTGCCCGATCGATCCTGCAGAGTCGCAGCGGGCGGGAGCACGACCAACCCGGCGCGCGGCGCTTTGTCGTCGACTTCGAGGGGCCGCGCGACGATCTCGCCCCCGACCTCTCGGTGAGCGGCGGTGCCGCGGTGAGCGGGGCGAGCTTCTTCCCGCTGCCCGATGGCCGGGGCTCACGGGTGACCTTCCTGTTGCGCCCCGGGGACAGCTCCAGCGCGGAGCTGCGTCTCCTGCTGCGGAATGAAGCCGGCGTCGCAGCGAGCCCCGTGTGGCTCTACCGGTGGACCCGGGCGCGCGACGGTGGCGTGTAGACCGGCAGCGGGCCTGTGACAGGGCGCAGAGGCGGGTCGTGAACGCAACGCTCGGCCTCGCCCGCAAATCCCGCTGCTCACGGGCCCGACTCCCCCGGCCGGCCTGGCGCCGCATGGCTTGCTGCGTGGCGACGCTTTCCTGCCGTTGCATCGCCGGTAATGCAGGGCACGGAAGCGCCGCGTTCGCCAGCGGCGCACCGGCCTACGCTTGCCGCGCAGCGCGGATCAGCGCCTCGGCTGCCTCGGGCAGCGAGGGCCGGCCGAAACGGAAGCCCTGCAGCATGTCGCAACCGAGGGCCCGCAAGGCCATTTCCTGCCCCTCTGTTTCGACGCCCTCGGCGATGGTCTGGAGACCGTATTCGTCGGCGAGAACCTGGATGGCGGCCACGATACTCTGGTCCGAGGTGGTACCCGCCATATGCTGCACGAAGCTCTTGTCGATCTTGAGCTTGCTCACCGGCAGATCTCTGAGGTACGCAAGGGATGAATGGCCCGTGCCGAAATCATCGATGGCCAGGAAAACGCCGAGCTTACGCAGGCGCAGGAGTGTGTCGATGCTCCGCTCCCGGTGTTCCATGAGCGCCGTCTCGGTCACTTCGAGACACAGGCAGGGCGCGGGTAGCTGCCAGCGATCGAGGACACGCTGCACGGCGTCGGGGAAACTCTGGTCGCGCAGCTGCACGGGCGACAGGTTCACAGACATATACAGGTGCACCTCCGGATAGCGATCCGCCCAGCGGCGCAGCTGCGCCACGGCCTCGTCCAGCACCCAGGCACCGAAATCGACGATCAGGCCGGATTGCTCCGCGGCGGGAATGAACTGGTCCGGCGGGACCAGGCCGCGCTCGGGGTGTTCCCAGCGCAGCAGTGCCTCGAAGCCGACGAGCTCTCGCGCGGCGGTAGCGAAGATCGGCTGGTACCGGAGGCGCAGTTCGTCGCGACGGCAGGCCTCACTCAGGTCGCGCTCCAGCTCGATACGATCCAGCAGCTGATCCCGGAGCGCCTCGTCAAAAAGCCGCAGGCAGGCCCGCCCGCTCTCCTTGGCGAGATACATGGCCGCGTCGGCATTGCCGAGCAGGCCCTCGACGGTATCTGTGCCCCCGCTTACAGCGAGACCGGCGCTGGCCGTAATCACACGACTCGCGCCGGCTACCGCGAAGGGCTCGTCGAAGACGCGAAGGAGGCGCTCGGCAGCCGTGGCCAGCGCTGCATCCTGGCCCGGTGGCGCGTTCAGGACCGCCACGAACTCATCGCCGCCGAAGCGGGCTATCGTATCCTCCCGGCGAAGCTCTCCCAGCAGCCGCCGGGTTACGTCCACGAGGAGCTCATCGCCCACGCGATGGCCCTGGCTGTCGTTGATAACCTTGAAATGGTCGAGGTCGATGAACAGGACACCGAGACAGTCACCGCTGCGCCGGGAGCGACCGATGGCGTGATCCAGGAGCTCACCGAGCAGCAGGCGGTTGGGCAGGTCCGTGAGAGCGTCGTGCGTTGCCTGCAGCTGCAGCGAGCGCTCCGCCTCCTTGCGTTCGTTGATCTCCTGCGCATTGAGCACGATCCCGCCCACCGCCGGGTCGTCACTGAGGTCCCGGGCCGTGCCCATGAGCCAGGTCCAGCCCCCGTCGGCCTGCGCAAGGCGAAAATCCGGCACCGTCCCGACGGCGGCGGTCCCCGCGGCCACCAGGGCCTCGCTCACGGCACCCCGATCGGACGGATGGCAGCAGGCCAGCAGCGGCCGCCCGACGCCCGCCTCTCCGGGCAGACCGAGCAGCCGGGATGCAGTCGGGCTCAGATAACTGAAGTGCCAGCTGTCATCGAGAACCAGCAGGACATCCGTCGAATGCTGCACCAGGGCCGCGAAGCGGCGTTCCTTTTCCAGGAGCGTCGCCAGCATGTCCTGCCGCGCCATGGCGCCCACGAGAATATCGGCAACGGCGCGCAGCAACAGCTGTGCCTCCGGCGACCACTCCCGCTGGCGGCGCACCGAGTCGAAGCCGAGGAAGCCCCGGAGCCGGTCCGCGCCCATAAGCGGCACGACCAGCAGGGACTGGATGGACTGCTCGGCCAGCAGCTCGCGCTCGGCCCGCCGGGCATCGGGCAGGGCCGAAACACACGGGATGTAGATCGACTTGCCCGCGTTCAGCCGCGGCTGCCACCAGCTGAGCGTCTCGAAGGGTACCTGCTGCAGGTTGTCGATCTCGGGACGGATACCCGTGGCGCACCACTCATGGGTGTTTCTGACGGTCTCCCGGTCATCGCTGACGAGGAACACGTAACAACGATCCACCTCCGAGTGCTCGCCGATCGCCACCAGCGCATCCTGAACGCCCCGGTCCAGGTCCCGGTCCATCAACCCGGCGAAGCGCTTCAGGATACGCTGCATGACCTGGAGAAGTTCCACAACTTCCTCGGAGCTTCCGGCGGCGGCCTCGTTCCTCATTGCATCATCCTCGCAACGGCACCTCTCGGGCCCGACGCCGCAACCTTAGCACTGCTGCCGCGCTGGTTCCGCCCGGAAGGCAGCGACTATACTCGTTTCACCGGCATCGCCGTCGGCGTGCCCGCGGCGCCGGTCGCGCGGCTGCAT
>CAYFVG010000259.1:0-3069 GCA_964346365.1 uncultured Alteromonadaceae bacterium | reverse complement strand
ACGGTGACCGTCCTGACCGTCGCCCGGACTGGCGGGCCGCCCTCCCAGCGCCGGCGCAAAGAACCCCCGGTGACCGATATCGCCGTCCTGGAAATGGCCCCCGCCGAAAATAAACCCGTCTTTCTTCGCGGTCGTCCGCCCTTCAAGCGGCACCGCTGACCCCCTTCCGGCCCGCCCGGCGGGCCGACACCGTCCCTCCCCTCGGCGCTACCACCCACCTTTCGGTAGCGCCTTTTTTTATTTTTGATGGCTCACCGCCGGGTTGACCTGTGCGCTGTGCGCTATCATCACGCGGTCATTTAATGCCAGAGGTTTTGCATGAACGTTGCCCAGGCACCGGCCCGGGCGCTGGTGTTCGGCGCCAGCGGCTACATCGGCAGCAATCTCGTCCCCTACCTGACCCGCGCCGGGGTACCGGTGCGCGCCGCGGCGCGCAGCTACGAGGTCCTCGCCGCCCGCGCCTGGGACGGCGTGGAGCTTGTGCAGGCCGACGCGTTGAAGCCGGCCACCCTGCGCGCCGCCGTCGCCGGCATCGATACCGCCTATTACCTGGTCCACTCCATGGCCGCGGGGAACGCTTTCACGCGTCTGGATGTCGACGCCGCCGCCAACTTTGCGACCGCCGCCGCGGAAGCCGGCGTGCGTCGAATCGTCTACCTGGGCGGCCTGCTGCCGGAGGACGCGAGCGGCGCACACCTCGCCTCGCGCCGGGAGACAGGAGAGGAACTGCGCCGGGGCCCCGTGCCCGTCACGGAGCTGCGGGCCGGCATCATTATCGGCCCGGGCTCCGCGGCCTTCGAGGTCATGCGGGACCTGACCCTGAACCTGCCGGTCATGCTTACACCGCGCTGGGTTCGCGCCAAGTCCCCCCCCATCGCGCTGGAGAACCTCCTCGAATACCTCCTGCAGGTGCCGCGCATCGAGGAGACGGCGGGGGCGGTGCTGGATGCGGCCGGGCCGGACTACCTCAGCTACACGGACATGATGCGGCTGGTGGCGGATGTCGCAGGCAAGACGCGGCCGTGGATCATCCCCGTGCCCCTGCTGACCCCCGGCCTGTCCTCCTACTGGCTGGGGATGACCACGGCGGTGCCCTCGGATATCGCCCGGGCGCTCATCGGCGGTCTTCGGCACGACTTCCCCGCCGACGACAGCACCCTGCGCCGCCTGGTACCGCAGCAGCTCCTCGGTGTGCGCGCGGCCATTGAAGCGGCGTTCTCCAGCGAGCGCAACCACGCCGTGGCCGCGCGCTGGACCGAGGGCGCCTTCGGCCTGCGCGGCCACCGGCACGACACCGCCTACTACGCCAAGCGCGCCGGCGGCACGGCCCTCGCCGCCGCCCCACCGGAGGCGCTCTGGGCACAGATCACCCGTCTCGGCGGGCGCAACCGCTATTACTATATGAACTGGCTGTGGACCCTGCGCGAACTCGCGGACTGGCTCGTGGGCGGGGCGGGCTTCAGCCGCGGACGACGGGACCCGGACGAACTGCGCCTCGGCGATGTGGTCGACTACTGGACGGTGATCGGTATCGAACCGCCGCGTCATCTCATGCTCGATTTCGGCCTGCGCGCGCCGGGCGCCGGTGTCCTCGAGTTCGATCTGAAGCCGGAGGGCAGTGGACGCACCCGCCTGACGGTCAACGCCTACTGGCACCCCCGCGGAGTCTGGGGGCTGCTCTACTGGTACGCTCTCGTGCCCGCGCACCTGTTCCTGTTCCGTGGCTGGACCCGGGTGATTGCACGCCGCGCCGAGGCGGCGACCCGGGGCTGAGGGGACTGTCGGGGCCGACGCCTTTCGGTACACTACGGCGCCTCAGCCATAACCCCCGGGGAGACCCCATGGCCCGCCCCCTGTTCTTCGCGCTTCACGCCCTCGGCCTGCTCATCCTCTACGCCGCGGGCCTCGAAAATCTTTTCACCTGGCTGCTTTTCCTGCTCCTCCTGGGCACCTTTGCCGTGGGCCTGGTGGACCTCGCGCAGACCCGGCACAGCCTGCGCCGGAACTTTCCCCTGTTTGCCCGCGCGCGCTGGGTCGCCGAGCATCTGCGCCCCTTCGTGCGCCAGTACCTGCTCGAGTCGGATACGGACGGCGCCCCCATCAGCCGCATGTTCCGCTCCATCGTCTACCAGCGGGCCAAGGGGGAACTCGACTCGGTGCCCTTCGGTACCCGCGTCGATACCTATCGGGACGGCTACGAGTGGATCGGCCATTCCATCGCCGCGCTCAACCTCGACGAGCTGAATCCCGAGCCCCGGATCCGGGTGGGCGGACCCGACTGCGCCCGTCCCTACGACGCCGCAATGCTCAACGTGTCTGCCATGAGCTTCGGCGCCCTCTCCGCCAATGCCGTGCGGGCCCTGAACAAAGGAGCGCACCTCGGCGGTTTCTACCAGAACACCGGCGAGGGCGGGCTCTCAGACTACCACCGGGCCTACGGTGCGGATCTCACCTGGCAGATCGGCACCGGCTACTTTGGCTGCCGCAACTCAGACGGCAGCTTCTCGGCGGAGCGCTTCGCGGAAACGGCAGCGCTCGACGCGGTACGCATGATCGAGGTGAAGCTGTCCCAGGGCGCCAAACCCGGCCACGGCGGTATCCTGCCGGCGAGCAAGAACGACGAGGTGATCGCGCGCATCCGCGGCGTCGAGCCGCATACCCAGGTGGTCTCGCCCTCGGCGCACACGGCCTTTCACTCGCCGCGAGGGCTGCTCGAGTTCATCGCCCGCCTGCGCACCCTCGCCGGCGGCAAGCCCGTGGGCTTCAAGCTCTGCGTCGGTCGCCAGAGCGAGTTTATCGCCATCTGCAAGGCCATGGTCGAAACGGGAATCAAGCCCGATTTCATCACCGTCGACGGCGGCGAGGGCGGCACCGGCGCGGCGCCCCCGGAGTACAGCAACTCGGTGGGGATGCCCCTGCGCGATGGTCTGGCCTTTGTGGTGGACAGCCTGATCGGCTTCGACCTCCGCGGCGACATCCGGGTCATCGCCTCCGGCAAACTGATCACGGCCTTTCACCTGGCCAGGGCGCTGGCGCTGGGCGCGGACCTGTGCAACAACGCCCGCGGCA
>CAYFVG010000258.1:0-3096 GCA_964346365.1 uncultured Alteromonadaceae bacterium | reverse complement strand
ATCCAGTCCGCCTTCATCACCGGCGGCCAGCGCTGCACCTGCGCCCGGCGCCTGTTCCTGCCCGCCGGGAACGAGGGCGATGCCCTCCTCGAGCGGCTCCTCGCCGCCACCCGCGGTCTGCGTCTCGGCGCCTGGGACGACGAGCCGGCACCCTTCCTCGGGCCGTTGATTTCCGCGAACGCCGCCGCAGACCTGCTGGCAGCGCAGGATGCGCTGGTGGCCCACGGCGCCGAGGCCCTCGAGCCCCTCGCTGGCGATGCGCGCGGCGCGGCCTTCCTCAGCCCGGGCATCGTCGACGTCACGGGCCTCGGCGACGACCTGCCGGACGAAGAGCGCTTCGGCCCGCTACTGCAGGTGATCCGCTACGGCGACCTCGACCAGGCCATCGCCGGCGCCAACGCCACCCGCTATGGCCTCGCCGCCGGTGTCATCGGCGACGACGAGGACCGCTACCGCTATTGCCGGGAGCGGCTGCGCGCCGGCATTCTCAACTGGAACGGCCCCACCACCGGCGCCAGCGGCGCGGCGCCCTTCGGGGGCGTCGGCGATTCCGGCAACCTGCGGCCGAGCGCCTGGTACGCGGCCGACTACTGCGCCTACCCGGTCGCCTCCGTGGAGCTGCCCGCGGTCGCCCTGCCGGAAACGCCCCTACCCGGGACCCCCTGGAGCAAGGAGGAGTGACCCGCATCGTGGACCCGCGAGTTTTCTTCGATCGCCTCTGGGACGATTACCTGCGGCATGCGCCGAGCGTCAACGGCATTCACACGCTCCTCGGCGGCGGCGCACGGATCGTCAACGACCACATCGCCCTGCGTACCTTTGCCACGAACCGTCTCGGCGTCGATGCCCTGCACCCGCTCTTCGAGGCGCTCGGCTACGCGGTCGGCGACCACTACCGCTTCCGGGCCAAGAAGCTCCGCGCCCGCTACTACCGGCACCCGGACAGGACGCTACCGAAGATCTTCATCAGCGAGCTGCTGCTCGACGAGTGCAGCGACGCGCTGCGCGCGACGGTCCTGCCGCTGTGCGAGCAGGTGGCCGGCGGTGCCGCCGACGATCCCGGTTTCCTCGCCGCGGGCCGCCCCTGGGAGCTGCCCTACGCGGCCTATACGGCGCTGCGGGAAGAGAGCGAATACGCGGCCTGGCTCGCCGCCCACGGCTACCGCGCCAACCACTTCACCGTCAGCGTCAACGACCTGCCGGGCTTCGACTCGGTCGCCGCGGTGAACAGCGCCCTCAAGCGAGCCGGCTATGCCCTCAACGACGCGGGCGGCGAAATCAAGGGCTCCCCCGGGGCCCTGCTCGAGCAATCCTCGACCCTCGCCGACCGCGTGCCGGTCGCCTTCAGCGACGGAGAGCAGGTGATACCCGGCTGTTTCTATGAGTTCGCCTACCGCTACCCGCAGGAAGACGGCAGCCTCTACCAGGGCTTCGTCGAGGCGAGCGCCGACAAGATTTTCGAAAGCACGGACGAGCGCCCATGAGCAACCTCGACACCGGCACCCGCGACGCCGCCCTCGCCTTCCTCGCGGCGGGCGCGGCCGGCATGCGCGCCGAAACCATCGCCCTCGCCGGGATAAACTCCGGCAGCTACCACGCCGCGGGGGTGAACCGGGTGCGCGAAGCGCTGGCGACGCTGTTCGCCGACCTCGGCGCCGAGGCGGAGATTCTGCCCTCGCCGCCGCTAGCGGTTCTCGACGACGACGGCCGCCGCCGCGAGCGGCCGCTCGGCGACGGCCTGCGCCTGCGCAAGCGGCCCGATGCGCCCTTCCAGGTCTTCCTCTGCGGCCACATGGACACGGTATTCCCGGCGGATCATCCCTTTCAGGCGGTGACGGCGCTCGATGACGACACCCTCGGGGGGCCCGGCGTCGCCGACCTGAAAGGCGGCCTCGTGCTCATGCACCGGGCCCTGCTCGCCCTGGAGCACAGCCCCCTGGCGGACAGGATCGGCTGGGAGGTGCTCCTCAACCCGGACGAGGAAATCGGCTCCCCGGTCTCCGCGCCCTGGATCGTCGAGGCGGCCCGCCGCGCCGACGTGGGGTTGATCTACGAGCCCGCCTTCCCCGACGGCAGCCTCGCCGGCCGACGCAAGGGCTCGGGCAATTTTGCCCTCCTCGCCCGCGGCCGCGCCGCCCACGCGGGGCGCGAGCACCACCTCGGGCGCAACGCCATCCGCCTGCTCAGCGAGGCGCTGGTGGCCATCGACGATCTCAATGGCGAGCGCGCCGGCGTTACCTTCAACCCGGGCTTCGTACACGGCGGTGGCGCCGTGAACATCGTCCCGGACACGGCCGTGGGCCGCTTCAATATCCGCGTGGAGGCGCCGGAGGACACGGCCTGGTGCGAGCGGGAACTGGCCGCGATCATTGACACGCTGAACGAGCGGGACGGGTTGTCGCTCGAACTGCACGGCGGCTTTACCCGCCCACCGAAAGTCCCCGGGGCCGACGCTGAACGCCTCTTCGATCTCGCCCGGGACTGCGGCGCCAGCCTCGGCGTGGACCTCGCGGTGAAGCCCACGGGCGGCTGCTGCGACGGCAACAATCTCGCCGCCGCGGGCGTACCCAATATCGACACGCTCGGCGTTCACGGCGGCGCCATCCACTCGAGCGACGAATGGATGCGCGTATCGAGCCTCGTGGAGCGGGGCCAATTGAGCACGCTGCTGCTGCTGCGTCTGGCCGCGGGGGACTGGTCGTCCGGGTAAAACATCACGCAAACGTCACGCAAAAAAAAGGCCCGCTCGCGCGGGCCTTTTTTTGCTCGTTCAATTCAGGCGACGACGTCGATGTCCGAAGCCTGCGGACCTTTCTGGCCCTGGCTCACGGTGAACTGGACCTTCTGGCCCTCGAGGAGCGTCTTGAAGCCGCTGCCGTTAATGGCGCTGAAGTGGGCGAAAACGTCCGGGCCATTGTCCTGCTCGATGAAGCCGAAGCCCTTGGTTTCGTTGAACCACTTAACCGTACCGGTGGATGCTGCCATGGTGTAAATCCTTTCTGTTCAATAAGGTGTGCCCCCGAGGGGCGGTCGTGCTTGAAGTCTTGCGGGGCCTTATGAACAAATCGGACGTGAGGCAATAACCGGTGTGGCGTG
>CAYFVG010000257.1:0-3102 GCA_964346365.1 uncultured Alteromonadaceae bacterium | reverse complement strand
CGGGAGGGGGATCACCTTGCCCAGCTCAGGCCGGCCCCCGGCGAGGGCGCCCGGTGACAGCACCTGCCGGGGCCTAGCCGCCATCGCTCACCGATTCGGCGCCTGAGTTCGCAATGACATTGACAGTGCAAGTTGACATGCCCGTCAGAAGTGCGCGTTGCCGGGCGTGCGCGGGAAGGGGATGGCGTCGCGGACGTTGTCCATGCCCGTGACGTAGTTCAGCAGCCGCTCGAAGCCGAGGCCGAAGCCCGCGTGGGGCACCGTGCCGTAGCGGCGCAGGTCGCGGTACCACCACAGCTCTTCGCGCAGCTGCGGGTCCATGCGCGCCTCCAGCACGTCGAGGCGCTCCTCGCGCTGGCTGCCGCCGATGATCTCGCCGATGCCCGGTGCCAGCACATCCATGGCCGCGACGGTCCGGCCGTCGTCGTTCAGGCGCATGTAGAAGGCCTTGATATCCCTCGGGTAGTTGGCGATGACCACAGGGCGGCCCACGTGCTTCTCGCAGAGATAGCGCTCGTGCTCGCTGGCGAGGTCCACGCCCCAGCTCACGGGGAATTCGAAGGACTCCCTGCAACCCTCGAGGATGCGGATCGCCTCGGCGTAGTCCATGCGTTCGAAGCGGTTGTCGATCACCGCCCGCAGCCGCGAAAACACCGTGTCGTCGATGCGCTGCTGGAAAAAGGCCATGTCGTCCTCGCACTCGTCGAGGACCCGGCGGAGCACCGACTGCAGCAGCGCCTCCGCCAGCCCGGCGTTGTCGTCGAGGTCCGCAAAGGCGATCTCCGGCTCCACCATCCAGAACTCGGCCAGGTGCCGGCTGGTGTTGGAGTTCTCGGCACGGAAGGTGGGGCCGAAAGTGTAGACCCTGCTCATGGCCAGGCAGAAGGCCTCCACCTCGAGCTGGCCGCTCACCGTCAGAAAGGCCTCGCCGGCGAAGAAATCCTGCGCAAAGTCCACGCTGCCATCGGCGCAGCGGGGCAGGTTGGCGAAGTCCAGGGTGGACACGCGGAACAGCTCGCCGGCGCCCTCGCAGTCGGAGCCGGTGATGATCGGCGTGTTCACCCAGTAGAAGCCGCGCTCGTGAAAGAAACTGTGGATGGCGTTGGCCAGCGCGTGCCGGACCCGCGTAATGGCGCCGAAGGTGTTGCTGCGCGGGCGCAGGTGGGCCTGGGTGCGCAGGTACTCGAAGCTGTGCCGCTTCTTGGCGATGGGGTAGTGCTCCGGGTCGAGCACCGGGCCGACCACGACGACTTCGCTCGCCTGGATTTCCAGCGCCTGGCCCTTGCCCCGGGACGCGACCAGCTCTCCGGTCACGGTGACCGCCGCGCCGGTGCCGAGGGCAAGCACCTCGTCCTCGTAGTTGGCGAGGGTGTTCGGCACCACCGCCTGAATCGGATCGAAGCGGGAGCCGTCGTGCACGGCCAGGAAGGAAATGCCGGCCCGGGAGTCGCGCTTGCTGCGCAGCCAGCCGCGCACCGTGACCCGCTGACCCGGCGCAACATCGCCGCCGAGCAGGTCGCGCACGGAATGGATATCGGCCATGGAAACCTCCGCGGAAACGCAAGGCGCGGAGCATACCGCAGGGCCGTGGAGGGCCGCCAGCGGCGGGCCCGCTTCTACAGCGGCGCGGCGCTTTCGAGGTAGATGGCGGCCAGGGTCTCCACCAGCGTCTGATCCGCGGCGCTGAAGCGGTCCGGTTGCGGGCTGTCCACATCGACAACACCGACCACGTCGCCGTCCCGCCAGAGCGGGACCACCAGCTCGGCGCGGGAGGCGGCGTCGCAGGCAATATGGCCCGGGAAGGCGTCGACGTCCGCCACGCGCCGGGTTTCGCCGCTGGCGACGGCCGCGCCGCAGACGCCGCGGCCGACGGGGATGCGCACGCAGGCGGGCCTGCCCTGGAAGGGTCCGAGCACGAGCTCGTTGCCGGCCCGGCGGTACAGCCCCACCCAGTTGGTGGCCGGCAGCTGCAGGGCGAGGAACGCCACGAAATTGGCGGCATTGGCGAGGGCGTCGGGCTCGCCGCTAAGCAGGCCGCGGAGCTGAGCGGCGGCCTCCTCGGCGGCAAGCGGGGTAGCGCTGGCTTCGAACATAGGCACCTCCGGTCGCGAGGCGCGCATTATGGGCAGGGGCCCCAGCAGCGGCCAGGCGTACGTACCCAATATTACCTCGGTCATTCCACCAGTGCCGCCTCCAGGGCGGCGTGCAGGTCCCGGTACTGCCCGGTGAGCTTGTGGCCCGGCGCCAGGTCGATGAGCGGGCGGTGGCTGTGGTGCGACTCCTTCATCTTCACGGACGAGCCGAGGTAGGTGTCGAGGACCGGGAAGCCCTCTTCCTCGAGCTCCGCCACCAGCTCCCCCGGCAGGCGCGCCTGGGGGTTGAACTGGTTGATGACGATGCCCTCGATGACCAGCCCCGGGTTGTGATCCTCCTGCAGCTCGCCGATGTTCTCGAGCAGCGCATAGAGGCTCTGGCGGGCGAAGCTGTCGCAGTCGAAAGGCACGAGGACGCTGTCCGCGGCGATCAGCGCCGCCTTGGAGAAGAAACTGAAGCTCGGCGGCGTATCGATGTAGACCCGATCGTACTCGCCCTCGAGTTTCGCCAGCGCATCGCGCAGCTTGTAGATCTTGTAGCGCGCCTCCAGCGCCCCCTCGAGCTCCGCCAGCACCGGGCTGGAGGGCATGAGGTAGAGGTTCTCCCAGGGCGTTTCCCAGACAAAGGAATCCGGATTCTGGCGCATGCGCCGGGGGCCCACGGTCTGCCGGAAGAGGCCGGCGACTCCCTGCGCCTCCGCCGGGAAGGCCTCCGCGTCGATCTCGCCGACGAGGTAGAGCGTGCTGTTGCCCTGCACGTCGAGGTCCACCACCAGCGTACGATAGCCGGTGGCGGCATCGATGGCCGCGAGATTGCAGGTGATGCTGGTCTTGCCGACCCCGCCCTTCTGGTTGAACACGACGCGCTTCATTGCTTACTCCCCGCTCCTCGGAACCGGCGCAGGCCCTCGCGCTGACCCTTGCCCCTGCCCTTGCTCTCACCCTTGAGTCAGCGGGCACGCCGCCGGCCCCCGGCCACGGTGTATAGTAACCCTCCCGATCGACGACG
>CAYFVG010000256.1:0-3113 GCA_964346365.1 uncultured Alteromonadaceae bacterium | reverse complement strand
GAGGGCCCGGCCCACGCGCTGGGCGTGGTTCGGGTGGATGCGGGCGGCACTCGCCGGGTCGACCTTCGCGAGTTCCGCGTGCAGGGCGGGCCAGCCGCGCGCCGCCGCTTCCGCGGCGATGGCCGCGCGCACCGCCGGGTCAGCCGGGGGCATGGGCGAAAGCCCCTGGAGAAAGGCGCGGAAGTACAGCATCGCTCCCCCCACCAGCACCGGCACCCGGCCGCGGGCAGCAATTGCCGGCAGCAGCTCGCGGAGGTCCTCGAGAAAGGCCGCGGCGGAGTAGGGGTCCGCCGGATCGCGCAGGTCCAGCAGGTGGTGCGGAGTGGCCGGCCGGGCGGCGCCGATGTCGAGGCCGCGGTAGACCAGCGTCGAGTCGACGCTCACCAGCTCGCCGGGCAGCGCGCCCACGATGGCTTCGGCGAGGGCGGTCTTGCCCGAGGCCGTGGGACCGAGGATGCACAACACCGGTGCCTTGCCGGCCAAGGGGCTAGCGCCCCCGGAGGAACAGGCGATCGAGCTCCGCCAGGGTCAGCCGGGTCCAGGTCGGGCGGCCGTGGTTGCACTGGCCGGAGCGCTCCGTGGCCTCCATGTCCCGGAGCAGGGCATTCATCTCCGGGAGCGTCAGCCGCCGGTTGGCGCGCACGGAGCCGTGGCAGGCCATGGTCGAGAGGATCGCGTCCTCGTGGGCGGCGATACGCTCGGAGCTGCCGTGCTCGCCGAGATCGGCCAGCACGTCGCGCAGGAGCCGGGGTACGTCGGCGTCGCGCAGGCTCACGGGCACTTCGCGCACCACCAGGGACTCCTCGCCGACGCGCTCCACGGCGAGGCCGAGGCTGTCGAACCAGCCCCGGTGGCTCTCGGCGAGCCCGGCCTCCCGGGCGCTCACGGCCACGGACTCGGGCACCAGCAGCGGCTGGCTGCGGATGCCCGCAGCGTCCCGGGCGCGCTTCAGGCGTTCGTAGGTAATCCGCTCGTGGGCCGCGTGCATGTCCACCAGCACCAGCCCCTCGGCGTTCTCGGCAAGCACGTAAATGCCCTTGAGCTGGGCGATGGCATAACCCAGCGGCGGCACCGCCTCGGCATCGCCCTCGGCCACCGCGCCGGCCTCGCCGTACAGGTGCCGGTAGCTCTCGACAGCCGCCGCCGGGCCCGGTCCGCGATCGCCGGTGACCGGCGGCCCCCACCCACCGCCGCCGGCACCACCGGGTGCGGGGGCAGGGGCCGCGCCGCCCGGGTCCAGGCCCAGGCCGCCCTGGGCCGGCAGCGGACCGCTATCCGCCGGCGCGGGGGCCGGCGCAGCGGCCGGGCTGTCGCCGGGGCGCAACGCCGCCAGGGCCCGGTGCAGAGTGCCGTAGATAAGGTTGTGCACGGCGCGGGACTCGCGAAAGCGGACTTCGTGCTTGGTCGGATGCACATTCACGTCCACCTGCGCCGGGTCCACCTCTAGGTAGAGAAGGTAGGCCGGGTGGCGGCCGTGGTAGAGCACGTCGCGGTAGGCCTGGCGCACGGCGTGGGCGACCACCTTGTCGCGCACGATGCGGCCGTTGACGAAGAAGTACTGCAGGTCCGCCTGGCTGCGGGAGAAGGTCGGCAGGCCGATCCACCCGGCCAGGCGCAGGCCGGGGGCCTCCCGCTCCAGCGCCAGGGACTGCTCCAGAAACGCCGGGCCGCAGACCGCGGCCACCCGCCGGCGCTGCTCCGCCGCCGCGTCCGCCGGTCGCAACCGGCGCACGGGGCGGCCGTTGTGGCGCAGGTCGAAGGCGACATCGAAGCGGGCCAGGGCCAGGCGCTTGACGACCTCCTCGAGATGGCCGAACTCGGTTTTCTCCGTGCGCAGGAACTTGCGCCGCGCCGGCGTGTTGAAGAACAGGTCCCGCACTTCGACGGTGGTGCCCCGGGGGTGCGGCGCGGGCGTCACGGTGACCGCCTGGTCCCGGCCCTCGCCGGCCGCGCGGTGCCCGGGGCCGTCATCGCTGTCGTTGCTGGTGACGCTCAGCCGGGACACGGAACCGATGCTGGCCAGGGCTTCACCGCGGAAGCCGAGGCTGCGCACCGCCTCGAGGTCGTCGAGGCTGTCGATCTTGCTGGTGGCGTGGCGCGCCAGGGCCAGCGGCAGGTCCTCGGCGCCGATGCCGCAGCCGTTGTCGCGGATGCGGATCAGCCGCGACCCCGCGCCCTCCACCTCGATCTCGAGCCGGTCGGCGCCGGCATCGAGGGCGTTTTCCAGCAGTTCCTTGACCACCGACGCCGGCCGCTCGACGACCTCGCCGGCGGCGATCTGGTTCGCCAGCCGCGGCGCCAGGCGGTGAATCAGTCCCACGGGGTGTCTCCCGGCGAGGCCATCAGCGGCTGGGAATCTTCAGGGTCTTGCCGACGAGAATACGATCGCCGCGCAGGTCGTTGTAACTTCTGAGGTCGGCCACGGACACGTTGAACCGCAGGGCAATTCCCGAGAGCGTGTCGCCCCGGGCGATGGTGTACTGGCCGCCGACGCCCCTTGCCTTCTGCCAGGCGAGCAGCGTGCCCGGCGGCGGGTGGTCCCGCCACCAGCGGCGCAGGCCGCGGAAGATCGCCCCCGCCATCTGCCGGCGGTAGCTGGCCGTGGCCAGCTTGCGCGCCTCCGCGGGGTTGGAGATGAAACCCGTCTCGACGAGGATCGACGGAATATCCGGCGACTTCAACACGGCAAAACCCGCCTGCTCCACCTGCCGCTTGTGCAGCCGGGCCACCGCGTCCATCTCGCCCAGCACGGTGGCGCCCATGTTGAGGCTGGCATCGAGGGTCGACGTCATGGACAGGTCCGCGAGGACCCCGGCGAGCATCTCGTCCTTGTCGGCCAGGCGCACCCCGCCGATGAGGTCCGCGGCGTTCTCGGTCTCGGCGAGGTAGCGCGCCGTGGTGCTGGTAGCGCCGCGGGTGGACAGGGCGTAGACGGAGGCGCCGTTGGCCTCCTTGCGGCGGAAGGCGTCGGCGTGGATCGAGACGAAAAAATCCGCCCGGCGCTTGCGGGCGAGGTCCCGCCGGCCGCGCAGGCTGACGTAGTAGTCGCCGCTGCGGATCAGCGTCGGGCTGAAACCGGGCTCGCGTTTGAACTGGTCGTGGAGCTCCCGGGC
>CAYFVG010000255.1:0-3122 GCA_964346365.1 uncultured Alteromonadaceae bacterium | reverse complement strand
CAGAAAGAGGACAAGCCGCATGGCCACTGCCGCCGCTCCCGCCACTGCTGGCGACGCGACCCTCCTCGGCCACCCCCGGGGGCTGTTCGTCTGCTTCGCCACGGAGCTCTGGGAGCGCTTCTCCTTCTACGGCATGAAGTACCTGCTGCTCCTCTACCTCACCAAGTACCATCTGTTCTCCGATAGCGGCGGCCTCGAGGTCCTCGGCAGCTACGCGGCCCTCGTCTACGCCATGCCGGTGATCGGCGGCCTTCTGGCAGACCGCTACCTGGGCATGCGCAAGGCGGTGGTCTTCGGCGGCCTGTTGCTGGTGCTCGGCCACCTGGGCATGGCCGTGGAGGGCGAACAGGCGCGGCTGGTCGGCGGCGAGGTAGTGCGCGATGACGGCGCCCTGCAGGTCTTCTACTTTTCCCTGGCGCTCATCGTCATTGGCGTCGGCTTCCTGAAGCCGAACATCTCCACCATCGTCGGGCGCCTCTACGGCACCGACGACCCGCGCCGGGACGCGGGCTTCACCATCTTCTACATGGGCATCAACATCGGCGCCTTCACCGCCACACTGCTCTGCGGCTACCTCGGCGAGACCTACGGCTGGGGCTACGGCTTCGGCGCCGCAGGTATCGGCATGCTCGTGGGCCTGGTGACCTTCCTCCGCGGGCAGAAGCACCTCCTGGGGCTGGCCGAGCCGGCGCGGCCGGACGTGCTCAAGGAGCGCTCATCCCTGGGCCTGAACAAGGAATTCACGATCTATCTGGCGGCCCTCGGCGGCGTGGCCATTGCCTGGCAGCTGCTGCAGTTCAACGGTGGCGTCGGCATACTCCTGAATACCATGGCCCTCACCGTGCTCGCGGGGCTGGCGTGGTTCATTGCGGTCAGGTGCAACCCCGTGGAGCGTTCGCGGATGATCGTGCTGGTCGTGCTCACACTGTCCAGCGTGCTGTTCTGGTCCCTGTTCGAACAGAGCGCCGCGTCCATGACCCTCTTCGCCGACCGCGTCATGGACCGGGAGGTCTTCGGCATCACGCTGACCGCCTCCCAGTTCGGTTCCCTGAATGCCTTCTTCATCTTCCTGTTCGCGCCGCTGTTCGCGCTGCTCTGGACCGTCCTCGGCCGCCGGGGCCTGGAGCCGAGCACGCCGGTGAAGTTCTCCCTCGGCATTGCCCAGGCGGGTCTCGGCTTTGGCGCACTGATTCTCGGCGCCGCCAACCCGGACCAGGCCGGCCTGGTCTCCGGCTACTGGATGGTGCTCGCCTACCTGCTCCACACCTGCGGCGAGCTCTGTCTCTCGCCCGTGGGCCTGTCCGCGGTGACCAAGCTGTCCGTCCCGAGCATCACCGGCGTGATGATGGGCAGCTGGTTCCTGGCCACGGCCTACTCCAACTTCGTCGCCGCACAGCTGTCGAAGCTCGCCGCCATCGAGACCGTCGAGGGAACCGTGGCAGAAGTGGGCACGGCGCTCGCGAGCTACACGGCGCTGTTCGGCAAGCTGTTCTGGGTGGGTCTCGCGGTCGCCGCGGTGCTGCTGACCGTGTCGCCGCTGCTCAAGCGCATGATGCGCGGCATTCACTGACCGATCACGGCGAGGAGGCGCACCATGGCAGCAAGGGAGTTCGACCTCGTGCTCTGGGGCGCCACCGGCTTCACCGGCCGCCTCGTCGCCGAGCATCTCGCGGCCCACTACGGGCACGCGGGCACGCTGCGCTGGGCCATCGGCGGCCGCAGCCGGGAGAAGCTGGAGGCCCTGGCAGACAAGCTGGCCGACGACAGCGGCACGCCGGCGCTGGTGACCGGCGACAGTAGTGACGAGGCCGCCATGGCGAACCTCGCGGCGCGCACAAAAGTCGTCTGCAGCACCGTGGGACCCTATGCGCGCTACGGCACGCCGCTGGTCGCCGCCTGCGCCGACGCCGGCACCCACTACTGTGACCTCACCGGCGAAGTGCCCTGGATGGCGACCACCATCGAGCAGTTCGGTGAACGCGCCGCCGCGACCGGTGCACGCATCGTGCACAGCTGCGGCTTCGACTCCGTTCCCTCGGACCTCGGTACCTGGTTCGTGCAGCGCGAGATGCTCGCTCGCCACGGCGCCGCCAGCCGCCGGGTGCGCGGCCGCGTCGGCCGCTCCCGCGGCGGCGCCAGCGGCGGCACCGTGGCGAGCCTTCTCGGCGTCCTCGAGGACGCGGCCCACGACCGGCAGCTGCGCCGGCTGCTCGCCGACCCCTACAGCCTCAACCCGGCAGGCGCACCGCGCGGGCCGGACCACAACGAGCAGCTGCGCCCGGTCTACGACAAGGTGTTCGGCCAGTGGACCGGCCCCTTCGTGATGGCCGCCATCAACACCCGGGTGGTGCGCCGCAGCAATGCGCTCCTCGACTATCCCTGGGGCGAGGATTTCAGCTACGACGAGCGCCAGCTCTGTCGTTCCCGGGCGCAGGCGATCGCCCTGAGCTCGGCCCTCGGCGGCGGCATGGCGGCCATGGCGCTGGGGCCGACCCGGCATCTCGCCGCACGCTTCCTGCCCGCTCCCGGCGAGGGACCGGATGCGGAAGAGCGGGAGGGCGGCTTCTTCGAGCTGTTCCTGCACGCGGAGCACCCGCAAGACCGGGACCGGGACCTGCGGGCCCGGGTCAGCGGCGATCGGGACCCGGGCTACGGTGCGACCTCGCGCATGCTGGGGGAAGCGGCAGCGTGCCTCGCCCTCGATGACCTTCCCGTCGCCGGCGGTATCTGGACCCCTGCCGTCGCCCTGGGCGAGGCGCTCCTGGCGCGCCTCCGCGACCGTGCCGGGCTGCGCTTCGAACTCGTGTAAGACCGGCCCGGCCGGGGCCCCGGCGCGGTGAGCGACCTGCTGTTCAACGGCACGCTGCTGCCCGGTGCCGATCCGCGGCGCGCCCGGCTGGCGCTGACCGCCCTGTTCCGGCTCGCGGAGCCGGCCGCGGTCGAGGCGTTTTTCCGCGGCGGCACCGTCACCTTGCGCCGCGCCTTGCCGACGGCCGAGGCCGAGCGGCTCTGCGAGCGCCTCCGCGCCGCGGGCCTCGACTGTCACGTCAGCGATCCACGAGCGCCTTCGCCCGAGCCCGAACCCGAACCCGAGCCCGAGCCCGGACCCGGACCCGGACCCG
>CAYFVG010000254.1:0-3147 GCA_964346365.1 uncultured Alteromonadaceae bacterium | reverse complement strand
AAGGAAAACGAGCCCTTCGACGTGGCCCTGCGCCGCTTCAAGCGCTCCTGCGAAAAGGCCGGCGTGCTGTCGGAAGTGCGCCGCCGTGAGCACTACGAAAAGCCCACCACAGTGCGCAAGCGCGCCCAGGCCGCCGCCGTCAAGCGCCACCTGAAGAAGTTGTCGCGCGAAAACCGCAAGCGCACCCGTCTCTACTGAGAACCACGCGCTGAGAACCACGTACTGAGGATCACGCCTTGAGCGACGGCAGCATTCTCGACCAGGTCAAGGCCGCCAGCAGGGCTGCCATGAAGGCCCGTGACAAAGACCGGCTCGCCACCCTTCGCCTGATCCAGGCCGAGTTCAAACGCATCGAGGTCGATGAGCGCGTGACCGTCGACGACGCCCGGGCGCTGTCCATCCTCGACAAGATGGTCAAGCAGCGGCGCGACTCCCAGGCCCAGTACGAAGAGGCCGGCCGCGCCGAGCTCGCCGCGCAGGAAGCAGCCGAGATCGACGTGATCGCCGACTTCCTGCCCACACCTCTCACGGACGCGGAGCTCGAGGCGCTGGTGGACGCCGCCATCGCGGCCAGCGGTGCCGGCGGCATGCAGGCCATGGGCGCCGTCATGGGCGAACTCAAGCCGAAGCTCGCGGGCCGCGCCGACATGGGCGCCGTGAGTCAGCTGGTCAAGGCGCGCCTCTCCGGCTAGCGGCGATGCAACCTGCCCCGGCCCGGCCCTGCGCCGCCCCTCAGGAACGCTGACCATGGCCGGCCGCATCCCCCAGAACTTCCTTGACGACCTTCTCGAGCGGGTCGATATCGTCGACGTCATCGACCGGCGCGTGAAGCTGCGCAAGACCGGCAAGAACTACAGCGCCCGCTGCCCCTTCCACGACGAGAAAACCCCCTCTTTCACCGTGAACCCCGAGAAGCAGTTCTACTACTGCTTCGGCTGCGGTGCCGGCGGCAACGCCCTCGGCTTCCTCATGGACTACGACAACGTGGACTTCCCGCAGGCGGTGGAGAACCTCGCCGGCAGCGTCGGCCTGGAAGTCCCCCGGGAAGACAGCGGCGGGCGCAGCGGCGGCGGCGAGGACCGGCACAAGCCTCTCCTCAGCCTGCTCGAGGAGGCGGCAGTCTTCTACCAGCGGGCCCTGCGCGGCCACCCGGCCGCCGAGCGCGCCGTGGACTATCTGCGCGGCCGCGGCCTCAGCGGCGAGATCGCCCGGGACTTCGGCCTCGGCTTCGCGCCGCCGGGCTGGGACAACCTGCTCAAGGCCCTGGGCACGGACGAGCCGCGGCGGGACCGGTTGCTGGCCACGGGCCTGGTCGTACGCAACGACGCCGGCCGCGTCTACGACCGCTTCCGGGACCGGGTGGTGTTCCCGATCCGCGACCAGCGCGGCCGCGTGGTCGCCTTCGGCGGCCGGGTCCTCGGCGACGACAGGCCGAAGTACCTGAACTCCCCGGAGACTCCCGTCTTCCACAAGGGCCGGGAGCTCTACGGTCTCTATGAAGCGCGCCGGCACAACCGCAAGCTCGAGCGGCTGCTGGTGGTGGAGGGCTACATGGACGTCATCGCCCTCGCCCAGCACGGCATCCGCAACGCCGTCGCCACCCTCGGCACGGCGACCAGCCACAGCCACCTCGAGCGCATCTTCCGCCTCTGCCCGGAGGTGGTGTTCTGCTTCGACGGCGACGAAGCCGGACGCAAGGCCGCCTTCCGCGCCCTGGAGGCCACGCT
Organism: uncultured Alteromonadaceae bacterium; assembly: GCA_964346365.1. Taxonomy (GTDB): domain Bacteria; phylum Pseudomonadota; class Gammaproteobacteria; order Pseudomonadales; family Halieaceae; genus Pseudohaliea. The sequence continues at coordinate 1,420 of CAYFVG010000254.1, read as the reverse complement.
GCCGGCCATGACCGACGGCCGCCAGGCCCGCTTCCTGTTCCTGCCCGAGGGCGAGGACCCGGACACGCTGGTGCGCGCGCGGGGACCGGAGCATTTCCGCGGCCTCGCCGACAGCGCCAGCCCCCTGGAGGCCTTTCTTTTCGAGGCCTGCGCGGCCGGCATCGACAGCGATACCATGGAGGGCCGGGCCCGCTACGCCAGGGCCGTGCTGCCCCACTTGCGCACGCTGCCCCAGGGCGTCTACCGGGAGCTCATGTTCCGGGCACTGGCCGAGCGCACGGGGCTGGAACTGGCCAGCCTCATGGCCCTGGAGGCGCCGCCCGCACCCCGGGCGCCGCCGGCCGGCGAGGACAGCACCAGCCCCGGGGAGGCGGCTCCCGCGCCCCTGCGCCGCCCCCCGTTAACCGAGCGGCGCAGCGGCCACGCCAGCCTGCTGCAGAGCGCCATCGCCCTGCTGCTGCACCAGCCTGCGGCGGCGCGCCACGCGGACCCCGCCGAGCTGGCGCGCCTCGAGGGCGACGAGGCGGCACTCCTGCACGCCATGGTCGACCTGCTGCAGCGCCACCCGGAGTCGAGCACGGCCATGCTCCTCGGGCACTGGCACGGCACCCCCGCGGGGGAGCTTCTCGGCCGCCTGGCGGGCCAGGAACGGCTCATTCCGGCCGAGGGTATCGAGGCCCAGTTCCGCGCGACGATCCAGCGTTTGCTGGCTCAACCGGAGCGCGAGCGCATCGTGGCGCAGGTCGACAAATTAAGAAGCACCGACTACGCTCAAATGAGCGCGGCGCAAAAACAGGAACTGAGGGAGCTGTTGCATCAGCTGCAGCAAGTGGACAGGCAGGCCCGCAACGACCGGCACTAGTGGGCCACGCGGTCATCGACCGTGTCGCCCCAAGCCCGGGCGGCTCTCGGCGAGCCCGCGAACGGGCTCGGAAACTCCCTCGCCCCGGACCGGATCCTGGACCTAATAAGCACCGCCCTGAACGCAGGTCACAATCCGTCAGGCGACATTTTCCCGGACATTTTGTGGGCATATCCTCGCGATGCCCGCTATAATGTCCGGCTATGTTTTTGACTTTATTCCTTATTCACCATTGAGTTAACAAAGGTTTTTCTGAATGACGAGCGTCGTGCAGCAGCAGTCCCGCCTGAAGTCCCTGATTGCCAAGGGCAAGGAGCAGGGCTACCTCACCTACGCCGAGGTAAATGATCACCTCCCGGACGATATCTCCGACCCGGACCAGGTCGAGGACATCATCCAGATGATCAACGACATGGGCATCCATGTCTACGAACAGGCGCCGGATGCGGACGAGTTGCTGATGACGGAGGGCGACAGCTCCGCGGACGACATCGCCGCCGCCGAAGCCGCCGCGGCCCTGGCTGCCGTGGAAACGGAAGCCGGCCGCACCACGGACCC
>CAYFVG010000253.1:0-3165 GCA_964346365.1 uncultured Alteromonadaceae bacterium | reverse complement strand
CCTTGATGCGGGACTGGTCCAGCACGTAGGAGCGGATCTGGCTGCCCCAGCCGATATCCGCCTTGTTGTCCTCTGTGGTCTGCTTCTCCTCGCTGCGCTTGAGCACCTCGAGCTCGTACAGCTTGGCCCGGAGCAGCTGCATGGCGCGGTCGCGGTTCTGGTGCTGGGAGCGCTCCGTCTGGCACTGGACCACGATCCCCGACGGGTTGTGGGTCAGGCGCACGGCGGAGTCGGTCTTGTTCACGTGCTGGCCGCCGGCGCCGCTGGAGCGGTAGGTGTCCACGCGCAGGTCCGCGGGATTGACCTCGATCTCGATGTTGTCGTCGATCTCCGGCGCCACGAATACGGAGGCAAAGGACGTGTGCCGGCGGTTGCCCGAGTCGAAGGGCGACTTGCGCACCAGGCGGTGCACGCCGGTTTCCGTGCGCAGCCAACCGAAGGCGTAATCGCCACTGAACTTGATGGTCGCGCTCTTGATGCCAGCCACCTCACCGGCGGAAACCTCGAGCAGCTCCGTGTCGAAGCCGTGGGCCTCGCCCCAGCGCAGGTACATGCGCATCAGCATCTCCCCCCAGTCCTGGGCCTCGGTGCCGCCGGAGCCGGCCTGGATATCGAGGAAGGCGTTGTTCGGGTCCATCTCGCCACTGAACATGCGGCGGAACTCGAGCTTCTCGAGGCGCCCTTCCAATTCGCCGAGATCGCCCTCGACGGCTGCCGCGGTCTCGGCATCGTCCTCCTCGGCCGCCACCTCGAGGAGATCGAGGGCGTCGCGGGCACCGGCATCCAGCGCCTCGATGGTGCTGACAATGGCTTCGAGGGTCGAGCGCTCCCGGCCCAGCGCCTGGGCCCGCTCCGGGTCGTCCCAGACCGCGGGCTCGGCGAGCTCGAGCTCTACTTCGGCGAGCCGCTCCCTGCGCCGGTCGACGTCAAAGATACCCCCTCAGCACGTCCGTGCGTGCTTGCATGTCCTTGAGGCGGTTGACCAGGGGATTGATCTCGAGCATGGCGGGTCTCATTGGCAGGGCAACACGGCATTCTAGCGTAGCGCGCCGGCCCCGTGCAGGGGGGGGTCAGGCAAACTGATTGAGCAAATAGCCGAGGATCATCACCTGGGGCACCGTGAGCAGCGGCAGGAACAGGGCCAGGCGCCAGGAGCCGCTGGTGTCCCGGATGGACATGACTTCCGTGTAATCCGTGGCCACCCCGGCCATGAGGAAGACAAAGGCGTTGCCCGGCGCCTCGGCGCGGTTCAGAAGGTCTGCCGCGATGGGCGTTGCGCCCTCGGAGCAGACCTCGATAACAGTGGCCGCGGCAAGCGTCAGCCACAGGCCGACCACGGAGGCGCCGAACCAGCCCGCATAGACGTCCTCGGGCACCAGGCCGCGAATCGCCGCCGCCAAGAGCAGGCCGAACAGCGCCCAGCGGATCACCACCTTCGAGCCGCGCACGCCGTCCACGATCAGACGGCCGGCACCGGCGACGGACGGCTGCAGGGACCGTCGGTAGTCGCTCAGCTGCCGGCCGAGGGGCACAGCCGCCCCGCCCAGGTCCCGGTGCGGGTTCTGCGGGAGCGTGCCCCGGCGCACCAGCGCATCGAACAGGAGCCCCGTGACAATGCCGATGACCAGCGACAGCACGATGAACAGCAGCGTCCAGCCGAGGCCGATGAGTGCAATGAGAATGAGCGTCAGCGACAGGGAGTTCCAGGGGCTGGCAAGCAGGAAAGCCATCACCTGCCCCACGCTCGCGCCGCGTTCGTAGAGGCGCATGCCCACGGCGAGGATGCCGTGGCTGCACAGGTCCAGGAGCACACCGGCGAGGGTGGCGCGGAACATGCCGCCGAGGCCCGCCTGGCGCCCGAGAAGCGCCATAACCAGGTCGCGCGGCACAGTGCCGAGGATACCCACGAACAGCACGCCGACGGCCAGGCCCCACCACATGCGGTTCATCAGGTCGAATACGCCACCGGTGAACGCCGCCACGGCGCCGTCGCCGGCCGCGCCCCCCATAGATGCGCCCCCGATCGATGCGCCCCAGCCATAGGCGATCACCACCCCCGCCAGGCAGGTCCAGAGGAACCAGTCGGGCCGGCCCTTCGCCGGGCCGCAGCCCGCAGAGCAGCTGTCGCCCTGCGCCTCGCTGCCGGTGCTGTTGCCGTGGCCGCCGGCCACGGCCGTGCTGTGCCAGTCGCTCATGAAATCAGCATACCCTCGGGAGCCACGGCCCCGTCAAGGCACGGGGACGAGGTGTTCCACTACCAGCTGCACGCGCTCCTCGCCGCGCCAGGCGTTGACATCCAGGCGGTAGGCGATGTCGACGGCGTGCACCGCCGGGTCCGGCCAGGCACCGGGGTCGATATTGAAGGCGATGGCGTCCACGGCCCGCTCCGGCGCGCCGGCCGGGGCCAGCAGCAGCTTCAGGTGCCGCTCGCCGACAATGCGCTGGCTCTTCACGGCGAAGCGGCCGTCGAAGAGCGGCTCCGGAAAATGCTGGCCCCAGGGTCCGGCGTTGCGGAGAGAACGGGCGAGGCCGAGCTGCAGGTCCGCCGGCGCCAATTCCCCGTCACTCTCGAGCACCGCCTCGAGTTCCACGTTGTCCGCGAGCCCGGCGACCTCCTCGACCAGCGCCGCGGCAAAGGCATCGAAGTGTTCCCGCGGGAGACTGAGGCCCGCGGCCATGGCGTGACCACCGAAGCGGTCGATCAGCCCCGGGTGCCGGTTGTCGAGGTTGGCCAGCACATCGCGGATATGCACGCCGGGGATGGATCGGGCCGAGCCCTTGAGCAGCTCGCCGCCGGCGTCTGCGTCGGCGAAGGCGATCACCGGCCGGTGCACCCGGTCCTTGATGCGCGAGGCGAGGATGCCGATGACGCCCTGGTGCCAGCCCGGCTCGTAGATCGCCAGCGCGAGCGGCGGTTCCGCGAGGTCGCTCTCGCGCGCGGCGAGAAGCTGCAGGGCTTCCGCCTGCATGTCCTGTTCGATCAGCCGACGGTCGCGGTTGAACTGGTCCAGCCGCGCCGCGAGCCCGTGCGCCACCCCCGGATCGTCACTGAGCAGGCACTCGATGCCGACGGTCATGTCGTCCAGGCGCCCGGCGGCGTTCAGCCGCGGCCCCACGGCAAAGCCGAGATCCGCGGCGACGGCCCGGCGCGGATCTCGGCTTTGC
>CAYFVG010000252.1:0-3175 GCA_964346365.1 uncultured Alteromonadaceae bacterium | reverse complement strand
GCTGCGGATGAAGCACTCAGCGATCACGCAGGATCACCCGCGCCGCATTATGTCCCGGCAGGCCGCTGACACCGCCTCCCGGGTGGGCCCCGGAACCGCACAGGTAGACGCCCTTGGTCGGCATCCGGTACCCCGCGTGGCCGGGAATCGGGCGCATGGAGTAGAACTGGTCGAGGTGCAGGGCGCCGTGGAAGATGTCGCCGCCGACCATGTTCAGGTCGCGCTCGATGTCCAGCGGTGTCTTGATCTGTCGCCCCACCACCGAGGCCTTGAAGTTGGGAGCGTGTGCGTCGATCGTGTCGATCACCACGTCGGCCACCTCCTCGCGCACGTCGTCCCAGCTGCGCCCGTCCGGCAGCTGGCGGTTGAAGTGCTGGCAGAAGAGACTGGCGACGTGCCCGCCCGGCGGTGCCAGGCTGTCGTCCTGGGTGCTCGGGATCTGCATGGAGACCACCGGGCGGCGCGCCCAGCCCCGATCCCGGGCGTCGCGGTAGGCATCCTGCAGGTAGCCGAGGGACGGCGAGAACTCGATGGCGCCGAGGAAGTGGAAGTCGTCGCGGCCCTGCATCGTCGAGAAGCGCGGCAGCTCTGACAGCGCCACGTTCATGCGCAGCGTCGCCGAGTGGCTGCGGTAGGCGTCGATGCGGCGGCGGTCGTCGGGTTCGAGGGCATCGGCATCGAGCAGCCGGGTCAGCAGCAGCTGCGGGTGGATGTTGGCGGCGATGGTCGGTGCGCGGAACTCTCGCCCGTCCTCCGTGACCACACCGCAGGCGGCGCCGCTCTCCACCAGGATTTTCGCGACCGGCGCTTCCGTCTCGATGCGCACGCCGCGGGCGCGCGCCGACGCGGCGATGGCCTCGCTGATGGCACCCATGCCGCCCCGGGCGATACCCCAGGCGCCGGCCTTGCCGTTGACCTCGCCAAAGGCGTGGTGCAGCAGCACGTAGGCGGTGCCGGCCTCGTAGGGGTCGCGGAAGTTGCCGATGATCCCCTCGAAGCCGAACAGACCCTTCAGAGCCTCGCTCTCGAACCAGGCATCGAGGTGGTCGCCCAGGGAGCGGGTCATCAGCTCGCCGAGCACCACCTGGTGCCTGCTGTCGAGCTTGCGCAGCGCGTTGCCGCCCTTGAACAGGGAGAGCGCGTCCCGCCAGCCGCCGCCAAAGTTCGGCGGTGCCTCCGTGGCCAGCGCGCGCACGGCCATGGCCACTTCGCTGATCTCGGCCTCAAAGGCGCCGATGCGCGCCGCATCGCGCCGGGAGAAGCGCGCCAGCTCTTCGTGCACCTGCTGATCGTCGCGGGTGAGCTGCAGGTGGTCGCCATCGAGCATGCTCAGCGTGCCCGCCGGGCGCTCGAGGACCTCGAGACCGTGCGCTGCGAGCTCCAGGTCGGCCATGACCTTCGGATGCAGCAGGCTGATGGAGTAGGAGTAGACAGAGTTGCGGAAGCCCGGGTGGAACTCCTCGGTCAGGGCGGCGCCGCCGATGCGGTCCCGGGCCTCGAGGACCAGCACCTTGCGGCCGGCCGCGGCGAGGTAGGAGGCGCACACAAGGCCGTTGTGCCCCCCACCGATGACGATGACATCCGCTCGCTCTGCCACGACGTTCCCCTTGCATTTCCGCCTCAGTCTAGGATCGGCTGCCGATGACCACATCCGAGCCGATGGGCCAGGAAGCACTGCCCGCTTGTAGTGCAGCAAACTCTGTTCCAACCTGCCCGAATTGGTGAAGAAAGGAAACTCAATGAATTTCGCCGGACGCCAGGAGCTCGACGACTTCCTGCGCGAGCACTCCGATATACAGCTTCTGGAACTGCTGATGCCCGACATGAACGGTCTGCTGCGCTGCAAGCGCATTCATCGCCGGGAGTTCGCTGCGCTGTTCGAGGGCCGATTCTCGGTACCGGCCACCGTGCCCTTCCTCGGCATTCTCGGCGACATGTACGACGGTCAGGATCAGCGCGTCATCGGCGGCGACCCGGATCAGCTGCTGCTGCCCATTGCGGGCACGCTGGCGCCGATCCCCTGGGTCGACTCACCCACGGCCCAGGTGCTCACGGGCTACGCCACCGACGACGGCGCCTATGCTCCCATCGACCCGCGCACACCGCTGTTGCGGGTGCTCGAGCGTTACCGCGCCGGCGGTCTCGCCCCCGTCGTCGCCACGGAACTCGAGTTCTATCTCCTCGAGGACGGCGATGGGCCGCGGCCCGCGCCCCGGCTCGGTCGCATCCCCGGCACCGGCGAGCGGCAGTACGGCATTCAATACTGCATGCCCGACGACCTGGTCGAGTGCGACGCGTTCCTCGAGGACGTGCGCCGGGCCTGCGAGACCCAGGCCGTGCCGCTCACCGCCATCCACAGCGAGTTTTCGCCGGGCCAGTGGGAGATCAACACCCACCACGAGGCCGACACCCTGCTTGCCGCCGACCACGCGCTGCTGCTGCGGCGCATCGTCAAAGGCGTCGCCCGCCGGCACGGCCTCGGCGCGACCTTCATGGCCAAGCCCTTCGCGGACCACGGCGGCAGCGGCCTGCATATCCACGTCAGCGCCTACCGGGACGACGGCAGCAATATTTTCGCCCACGGCGAAGCGACCACGCCACCGACGCTGACCGCACCCCTGCGCCATGCCATCGGCGGGCTGCAGGCGACCATCGACGAGGCGATGGCGATCTTCGCACCGAACCCCAACTCCTACCGCCGGTTCACGCCCGGCGCCTTCGCGCCGGCGGGCCGGAGCTGGGGCTACGACCACCGCGAGGTGGCCCTGCGCATACCCGCTTCCACCGAGACGAACCGGCGCATCGAACACCGTATCGCGGGCGCCGACGCCAACCCCTATTTCGTAGTGGCGGCGGTGCTGGCGGGCATTCATCACGGGCTGGAGACCAGCCCGGAGCCCAGCAAGCCGGTGGACCGGGGGGCGGATCTGTCGGCCAGCGAGGTCACCCTCCCGCAGCGACTCGACACGGCCATCGCACTGCTGCGTGCAGGCAAGGTGTTGGGGGGCTACCTGGGCGAGGCGTTCATCGACGCCTACGCGACCCAGCGTCAGGGGGAGAGCGATAAGTACCATGCCGAGGTACCGGACCTCGACTACGCCTGGTACCTGCGGGCAATCTAGTGTCCTGAGACAGAAGTTCGCAGTATTTCAGCGTGCCAGCCCGGCTCGCTGGC
>CAYFVG010000251.1:0-3235 GCA_964346365.1 uncultured Alteromonadaceae bacterium | reverse complement strand
CGAGAGAAGCGCCTGACGCAGCGGCGCTGATTCAGCCCAGCAGCGGCGCCTCGGCGAGGGGCAGGCCGGCGCGGTCCTTGTCCGAGAGCCGCGGTGCCTCGTCGCCGAGGAGTGGCCAGTCGATGCCCACCGTGGGGTCGTCCCAGGCCAGCGTCACCTCGGACTCGGGGTGGTAGCGGTCCGTGCACTTGTAGAGAAAGTCAGCGCTGTCCGAGAGGACGTAAAAGCCGTGGGCGAAACCCGGCGGCACCCAGAGCATGTGCAGGTTGTGGTCGCCGAGTTCCGCGCCGACCCACTGACCGAGGGTGGGGCTGTCCCGGCGCAGGTCTACCACCGCGTCGAAGACGCGGCCGCTGGCCACCCGCACGAGTTTCCCCTGGGTGTGCGCCGTCTGGTAATGGAGGCCGCGCAGCGTGCCGCGGGTGGAGCGGCTGTGGTTGTCCTGTACGAACTGCAGGTCGAAGCCCGCGTCGCGGAACGTGTCCGCGTTCCAGCTCTCGATAAAAAAGCCGCGGCTGTCGCCGAAGACGGCCGGCTTCAGCAGGTAGACGCCGGGCAGAGCTGTTGCTTCAAAGTCCATCGAACACCGCCATGTCGCCCCGGAGCAGGCGCTGCAGGTAGAGGCCGTAGCCGCTTTTCTCCAGCGGCGCCGCCAGGGCCTCGAGCTGCGCCGCATCGATGTAGCCCAGGCGGTAGGCGATCTCTTCCGGACAGGCGATCTTCAGGCCCTGGCGCTCCTCCACCACCCTGATGAAGTTGGCCGCGTCGAGGAGCGAGTTGTGCGTGCCGGTGTCGAGCCAGGCGGTGCCGCGGCTCATGACTTCCACCCGGAGGTCCCCGCGGGCGAGGTAGGCCCGGTTGATGTCGGTGATCTCGAGTTCGCCGCGGGCGGAGGGCCGGATGCCCGCGGCGATGTCGACCACGGCGTTGTCGTAGAAGTAGAGCCCGGTGACCGCGTAGCTGGAGCGGGGTTTTTCCGGCTTTTCCTCGATATCGATGGCGACGCCGGCGTCGTCGAAGGCGACCACGCCGTAGCGCTCCGGGTCCTGTACGTAATAGGCAAATACCGAGGCGCCGTGCTCCCGGGCCGCGGCGCTGCGCAGGGAGTCGGTGAAGCCTTGCCCGTAAAAGATGTTGTCGCCCAGTACCAGCGCCGTGGGGGCGCTGCCGATGAAGCCGCGCCCGAGGATGAAGGCCTGCGCCAGGCCGTCCGGGCTCGGTTGAACCGTGTACTGGAGGCTGATCCCCCACTGGCTGCCGTCGCCGAGGAGGTCGCCGAAGGCGCGCTGGTCCCGGGGCGTGGTGATCACGAGGATGTCGCGGATGCCCGCGGCCATGAGCGTGGCCAGCGGGTAGTAGATCATGGGCTTGTCGTACACCGGCATGAGCTGCTTACTCACGGTGCTCGTGAGCGGGTGCAGGCGGCTGCCGCTGCCGCCGGCGAGGATGATGCCCCGGTAGCTGGTCTCTCCTTTCGCCATGGCTCGCCCTTCCGTCCCCGGGGCGGCAAGTATAGCGATGGGGCCCCGCCCTGTCGCCCCGAAGCCAGACCCGAAGACAGAGCCTTTCGGCCTGCGTTTGACGTCGCGGTGAGGCGCCGCTGCCGCGGGTCGGTGCCAGTGGCCCACTCCCTGGGCGGCGCGCATCCGCGCCTACCCCGACAGCGCGTCTGCGGGTGTATTTCCCGGGCGCCGTTGTTAACATTGGCAACTTTCCGGTAGCAGAGTTCGCCCGCCCGGTTCCCCCCTCCACCGCGGGCCCCGTGAGGCGCCGGGAGAGGTGCGCGCGCGGGGCCGGCACCGATCGGGGGACGCCGACATCGCACAGTTCGACAATAATCCGGCCCTGCTCCGGGAGGGCCTGCCGGCAGCGGAGCCGGTGCCGCCGCGGGCGGAGCTTTCGGCGGCCCTTGACCGGCCGCTGCGCATTGCACTCCTGGGCTATCGCAGCCAGCCCTATGGCGGCGGCCAGGGCATCTACCTCAAGTACCTGAGCAGGGCGCTGGTCGATGCGGGACACCGGGTCGACGTGATCTCCGGACCGCCCTACCCCCATCTCGATCCGCGGGTACCGCTCATCGAACTGCCCAGCCTCGACCTGTTCGCAAACGGCCTGGGTTCCCTGCGGCCACGCCACCTCACCTCCTGCTCGGACATGATGGAGTGGACCGGCAAGCTCACCGGTGGGTTTGCCGAGCCCTATACCTTCGGCCGTCGGGCCCTGAAATACCTGCGCCGGCACCGCGGCCGCTACGATCTCGTGCACGACAACCAGAGCCTGTCCTACGGCATGCTGGCGCTGCAGCGCCTGGGTATCCCCCTGGTCAGTACCATCCATCACCCGATAACCCACGACCTCCGCCTGGCCCTCGCCGCGGCCCGCAGCCCTGCCGAGCGGCTCCTGATCCGCCGCTGGCACAGTTTCCTGCGCATGCAGAAGCGGGTGGCCCGGCGCCTCGAGCATATCGTGACCGTCTCCGAGTGCTCCCGCCGCGATATCGGCGCCGACTTCGGCATCGATCCCGCGCAGGTGGGCCTCGTCTACAACGGCGTCGATACGGCCGTGTTTCGACCCTTGCCCGCGGTGCGGCGGCGGCCGCGGCGGCTCATGGCCACGGCTTCCGCCGACGCGCCGCTGAAGGGCCTGCGCTACCTTCTCCTGGCCTACGCGGAGCTCGTCCGCGACGACCCGGCGCTCGAACTCCTGGTCATCGGCCGCCCCCAGCCGGGCGGCAAGACCGAGCGGCTGCTCGCCTCCCTCGGGCTGACCGGGCGGGTCCGCTTCGAGAGCGGTATCAGCACCGACACCCTGGTGCAGCGCTATGCGGAGGCGACCATTGCCGTCGTGCCTTCTCTCTACGAGGGCTTCGGGCTGCCCGCGGGGGAAGCCATGGCCTGCGGGGTGCCGGTTGTGGCCACCGATGGCGGCGCGCTGCCCGAGATCGTCGCCGATGCCGGCGTTACCGTGCCCCGCGGCGACGCCGGCGCCCTGGCGGCGGCGCTGCGTTCCCTGCTGGCAGACCCGGCCCGGCGCGAGGCGCTCGGCGTCGCCGGCCGCCGCCGCATCGTCGACAACTTCAGCTGGTCCGTTTGCGCCAGCGCCATGGTGGCCTACTACCGTCGCGTGCTCGCCCGTGCAGACCGTTGATTTCAGCTTTCTGGCCCTGCCGGCCGGGGCCCGGGTGCTGGACCTGGGCTGCGGTGAGGGGCGTCATGTCCACGGCGCCAGCGCTGCC
>CAYFVG010000250.1:0-3330 GCA_964346365.1 uncultured Alteromonadaceae bacterium | reverse complement strand
CACAACGCTTGTGCTGCGGCTGAGCGTTACCGAACTTACCGCGTGGCCCACTAGCAGCACCCTGAGGCACGAAGAAGGGTCGCGACGGGTCGTTGCTGTCAGGGGGCTGGGGCGGTTTTGCGGGACACAGCATCCGCCTATACTCGCGGGTTTATGCCTCCCGATCCGGAACCTCCATGGACACGATCCAGGTACGCGGCGCGCGCACCCACAACCTGAAGAATATCGACCTCGACATCCCGCGGGACAAACTGGTGGTCATTACCGGCCTGTCCGGCTCCGGGAAATCGTCCCTGGCCTTCGACACCCTGTATGCAGAAGGCCAGCGCCGCTACGTCGAGTCGCTGTCCACCTACGCCCGGCAGTTCCTGTCGATGATGGAAAAGCCCGACATGGACCACATCGAGGGCCTGTCGCCGGCGATCTCCATCGAGCAGAAATCGACCTCGCACAACCCGCGCTCCACCGTGGGCACCATCACCGAAATCTACGACTACCTGCGACTGCTCTTCGCCCGCATCGGCGATCCGCGCTGCCCCGTGCACGGGGAAAGCCTGCGGGCGCAGACTGTGAGCCAGATGGTCGACAGCGTGCTGGCCATGCCGGAGGGACAGCGGCTCATGCTGCTGGCGCCGGTGATTCAGGACCGCAAGGGCGAACACCTGCAGGTGTTCGAGGAACTGCGCGCGGCGGGCTTCGTGCGCGCGCGGGTGGACGGGCGCGTCCTCGACCTGGACGAGGTACCGGCACTCGCCAAGAATCGCAAGCACCGCATCGAGGTGGTCGTGGACCGCTTCAAGGTGCGCCCGGATCTCGGCCTGCGCCTCGCCGAGTCCTTCGAGACCGCGCTGGGGCTGACGGACGGCATCGCGGCCGTGAGCGACATGGACGGCGAGGCCGCGGACGTGGTGTTCTCTGCGCGCTTCGCCTGCCCGGTATGCGGCCACAGCATCAACGAACTCGAGCCGCGGCTGTTTTCCTTCAACAACCCCGCCGGCGCCTGCCCCGAGTGCGACGGCCTGGGCGTGAAGCAGTACTTCGATCCGTCCCGGATCATTCTGCACCCGGAGGCCAGCCTCGCCGCGGGGGCCATCCGTGGCTGGGACCGGCGCAACGTGTACTACTTCCACCTGCTGACGTCTCTCGCCAACCACTACGGTTTCGACATCGACACGCCCTTCGAGAAGCTGAAGAAAAAACACCGGGAGATCATCCTGTACGGCAGCGGCGACGAGGAGATCGCCTTCGCCTACCTCAACGACCGCGGCACCGTCTTCAAGCGCACCCATGCCTTCGAGGGCATCCTGCCGAATATGGAGCGGCGCTACCGGGATACGGAGTCCCAGTCGGTGCGTGAGGATCTCGCCCGCTTTCTGTCCACGGCCCCCTGCCCGGCCTGCCACGGCACCCGGCTCTGCGAGGATGCCCGGCACGTCTACGTGGACGATCGCACCCTGCCGAGCCTCACCGGCCTGCCCATCGGCGAGGCGGCGGCCTACTTCGACAGCCTTGAGCTCAGCGGCCGCAACGCCGCCATCGCCGAGAAGATCTTCAAGGAGCTCCGCGCCCGCTACCAGTTCCTGGTGGACGTGGGCCTGAATTACCTCACCCTGGACCGCAGCGCCGAGACCCTCTCCGGCGGCGAAGCGCAACGCATCCGCCTGGCGTCGCAGATCGGCGCCGGGCTCGTGGGCGTCATGTACATCCTCGACGAGCCCTCCATCGGCCTGCACCAGCGCGACAACGAGCGGCTGCTGAACACGCTGCGGCACCTCCGGGATCTCGGCAATACGGTGCTGGTGGTCGAGCACGACGAGGACGCCATCCGCAGCGCCGACCATATCATCGACATCGGTCCCGGGGCCGGCGTGCACGGGGGCCGGATCGTCGCCGAGGGGCCGCTGGACGCCATCGTCGGCAACGCGGACTCCCTCACCGGCGCCTACCTGTCCGGCAAACGCTGCGTCCAGGTGCCCGCCGAGCGGCACCAGCCGGACCCGGCGCGGCAGCTGGTCGTGCGCGGCGCCCGCGGCAACAACCTCCGCGACGTCACCCTCGAGCTGCCCGTGGGCCTGCTCACCTGCGTCACCGGCGTGTCCGGCTCCGGCAAGTCCACGCTCGTCAACGGCACCCTCTATCCGCTGGCGGCCACGGCGCTCAACGGCGCCACCAGCCTGACCGCCGCGGCACACGACGGCATCGAGGGCCTCGAGCACATCGACAAGTGCATCGACATCGACCAGAGCCCCATCGGCCGCACGCCGCGCTCCACCCCCGCGACCTACACGGGGATTTTCACGCCGGTACGGGAGCTTTTTGCCGGCACCCGGGAGGCGCGCTCCCGGGGCTACAAGCCCGGCCGTTTCAGCTTCAACGTCAAGGGGGGGCGCTGTGAGGCCTGCCAGGGCGACGGCGTGACCAAGGTGGAGATGCACTTCCTGCCCGACATCTACGTGCCCTGCGACGTCTGCAAGGGCAAGCGTTACAACCGGGAAACGCTGGACATCCGCTACAAGGGCAAGAACATCCACGAGGTGCTGGAGATGACCGTAGAGGATGCCCTGGCGTTCTTCGAGCCGGTGCCCGCCATCGCCCGCAAACTGCAGACGCTCATGGACGTGGGCCTGTCCTACATCCGCCTCGGCCAGGCGGCCACCACGCTCTCCGGGGGGGAGGCACAGCGGGTAAAGCTGTCCCGGGAGCTGTCGAAGCGGGATACGGGCCGCACGCTCTACATTCTCGACGAGCCCACCACGGGCCTCCATTTCGAGGATATCCGCCAGCTTCTCGCCGTCCTCCACCGGCTCCGGGACCAAGGCAATACGGTGGTGATCATCGAGCACAACCTCGACGTCATCAAGACCGCCGACTGGCTTATCGACCTCGGCCCCGAGGGCGGCAGCGGCGGTGGCGAGGTCATCGCCACGGGGACGCCGGAGGCCGTCGCCGAGTCGGCGGCGTCCCACACGGGGCGTTTTCTCGCGCCCCTGCTCGCGCGTCGTGGCCGGCCCGGCAGGCGCAAAAGTACGGGCCGCAGCGCCGGCAAACGGGTCGCCTGAGGGGCACACAGCGCCTGTACCAATGCCGGGGCATCCTCTATAGTCCCAGCATGAGCGACCCCGACGATGGCGAGCGCAGGACGTCCGCAGACGATGCCACGGTCATCGCCGATGACGCCACTGCGCTGACGGGCGCCACCGGCGAAGGCGCCGCGGGCAGCACGGGGCGCCGCAGGACCGCCGTCGCCACCGACCACACCGAGCTCGAGCAGTACGGCCCCGCCGATGACAGCCTGCGTGCCGGTGGCCGGCGCCGCATCATCAAGGAACG
>CAYFVG010000249.1:0-3331 GCA_964346365.1 uncultured Alteromonadaceae bacterium | reverse complement strand
CGCGTGGCCCACTAGCTGGACGTTGCCCCCGGTCTCGCCGCGGCTTTATAGTCTGCGGACCACGACGGTCCGCTGGCCCGAGGAAACCACCGCACCCATGACCTATTGCCTCGCGATCGCCCTGGACGAGGGCCTGGTGCTCTGCTCCGATTCGCGCACCAACGCCGGCCCGGACCGCGTCAGCACCTACAGCAAGATGCACCGCTTTTCTGTCCCCGGTGACCGCTCCCTGGTCATCATGGCCGCGGGCAATCTCGCCACGAGTCAGGCGGTCATCGCGCAGCTTCAGCGAGACCTCGAGGAAAACGCCGACTTCAACATCTTCAACGCCCGCTACGTCAGCGACATCGCCGACTACCTCGGCACCCTGAGTCTCGCCGAGCAGGCGAAGTACGCGAAGAAAGGGGGGCCGAACGCGGGCTTCAACGCCAGCGCGAGCTTCATCATCGGCGGGCAGATCAAGGGGCAGGACCAGGAGCTGTACATGGTCTATCCCGAGGGCAACCACATCACCGCCTCGGACCTGTATCCCTACCTGCAGATCGGCGAGACCAAGTACGGCAAGCCTATCCTGGACCGCATCATCCGACCGGACACGCCGGTGGAAATGGCCATGCGCTGCGCCCTGGTATCCATCGACTCGACCATGCGCTCCAACGCGACCGTCGGGCCGCCGCTGGAGTGTCTGTTTTACCGGCGGGGGAGCCTGGAGCCGCAGGAGCGCTACTTCATGCTCGAAGAAAACCATCCTTATCTGGCCGAGCTGCGCAAGAGCTGGGACGACAATATCCGCAGCGCCTTCGAGGGGCTGCCGTCGCTCTCGGCTATGCTCGAAGACGACGCATGATCCTGTCGACGAAGTCCAGCTTGGCGGCCACGACGTCGTTGATCACGAAGGGATAGGCGTCGCCGAGGCCGACGCTGCGGTTGAGCTCGTTGAGGGCCGTAGACAGCCCGCGCCAGGCATGCACGCGCTGCCCCATGGTCATGGCGTCCGGGGAGCGCCCCAGGAGCCCCTGCGCCGCGGCGGTCTCCAGCGCGTCGTGGATGTGCAGGTAGTGCCCCCAGCACTCGGCCCAGTCCTCTGTCGGGTGCGCGCTGGCATAGGCGCTGATGTAGCGCTCGCGCCAGCCGGGCGCCGGACCGTTTTCGTAGTGGGAGGCCAGGGCGGCCGCGTAATCCGCCTGTTCGTCGCCGAAGATGGCCGCGAACTCGGCGCGGGTATCCGCCCCGGGGTTGAGGAGGCTCCAATAGTAGTGGCCGCTCTCGTGGCGCAGGTGGCCGAGCACCGTGCGGTAACCCTCGTTCATCTGGCTGCGCACCACGGTCCGCGCGACATCGTCCGCCTCGAGGGTGTTGATGGTGATTACGCCGCCCAGGTAACCGGTGCTGGCGAAGGTCTCCGCAAAGACCTCCCGGGAGCGGCCGTCCTCGATGAAGTCGAAGAGCAGCCCCCGGCGTTCGTCCTCCCAGCCGCTGACCAGCGGCAGCCCCAGCTGCATGAGCGTGAAGAACAGCCGCTTCTTGCCTTCCTCCAGGACGCGCCAGCGGCGATCGTTGCCCGGGAAGGACTGGTTCGGCACGACGCGGTTGAACTGGCAGGCGAAGCACAGCGGGTGCGCCTGCTCCGCCGGCCGCAGCCAGTTGCAGACACCGTAGTCCTCACCGTTGGCGCAGAAACGGAAGGCGCGGCCGTTACGGTCCGTGTAGACACCGTCGCCGGCGGGAGCCAGGGGCCGCAACTCGCGGACGGCGGGATCGAAGCCGAGGCGGGCGCCACAGGACAGGCAGTGGCCGTTGTCGAAGAACACCGGGCTGCCGCAGTCGCAGCGGAAGCGTTTCACGACCGCTCGACCCGGAACCAGGTATCGCTGATCGCGCGGTGGAGGCTGCTGAGCACGCCCTGCAGATCTTCGATGAACGCATGCAGGTCATCGCGCTCCCACGTCCGGCGGTCGAAGCGACTCAGCTTGCGCCGGGCGCGCTCGATGACCCGGAGCGCGTCCTCGTTGCGCCTGAGCGGGGGCAGCTCCTCGCGGATACCGCGCAGACAGAAGCGCACGGAGCGGGGAAAGCTCGGCTCCATGAAAACGAAGCGAACCACGCTGTCCGGTTCCACCACCGGCCCGACCTGGCGTAGGTAGGCGCCCAGGGCGGACTGGGACTTCAGTAGCGTACCCCAGAGCAGGTGGTCGATGGCCTGCCCGGTCCCCTCGCGGCCGAGAATGTCGGCGGCGCCGACGTCGATGATGCGGGTGGCCATATCCGCCCGTTCCAGCAGTTGCCCGAGCTTGATAAAGCGGTAGGCATGGTCCCGGCACAGGGTGTTGCGCCACACGCCGTTGATCACCTGGGAACGGCTGACGACCTCCTGCAGGAAAGCCTGGCGGTGCCGGCGGCCGACGGACCTGTCCGCGTGCTCCCGGGTGTAGAGATGGAGCTCGTTGACCAGCTCCCAGAGTTCTTCCGGCAGCACGTCGCGCGTGGTGCGGACGTTCTCCCGCGCCGCATGAATGGCGTAGGGGAGGCTGCAGCAGGCGTCGGCCTCACTCACCAGCAGGCGGATGACATTGCCCTCGTTGGCGACCCGGAAGCGGTCGTCGGCCAGCGGCTGAGCATCGAGAATGCGCACGAGGATGTCCCAGCCCGGCTGCGAACCCCGGGGGATATCCATGACCATATGGTGGTAGGCATCCACCAGGCGCGCGGTGCACTCGGCCCGCTCCAGGTAGCGCCCGAGCCAGTAGACCCGCTCGGCGACCCGCGACAGCATCGTCATGCGCGCCCCTCCACGATCCAGGTGTCCTTGCTGCCCCCGCCCTGGGAGGAGTTGACCACCAGGGAGCCCTTGACCATCGCCACCCGGGTGAGGCCACCGGGGGTGACCCAGGTGTCCCGGCCCTGGAGGATGAACGGGCGCAGGTCGAGGTGCCGGGGTTCGATGCCGCGGTCCACGCAGGTGGGTGCGGTGGACAGCTTGAGCGTCGGCTGGGCGATGTAGTTGCGCGGGTGCTTCTCGATGAGCTTCGCGAACTTCTTGCGCGTGGCCGCATCGACCTGCGGGCCGACCATGATGCCGTAACCCCCGGACTCGTTCGCGGGCTTCACCACCAGCTTTTCGAGGTTGGCGAGGACGTACTCCCGATCGGCCTCGCGAAGGCACAGGTAAGTGGGCACGGAGCGTACCCGGGGTTTCTCGCCAAGATAGTAGCGGATCATCTCCGGCACGTAGGCATAGACCACCTTGTCGTCGGCCACGCCGGCGCCCGGGGCGTTGGCGATGGCCACCTTGCCGCCGCGCCAGGCCCGCAGCAGGCCGGGCACCCCCAGC
>CAYFVG010000248.1:0-3375 GCA_964346365.1 uncultured Alteromonadaceae bacterium | reverse complement strand
GGCCGAGTGGCACCATGCCTGTGACAGCTTCCGGCGAGTTCTTTTCTGAATGCACCAGTATGGTGCATGGCGAGGGTTTCAGCCAGTGGGGTTGGGGCCGGGTTCTCAGCGGACCGAAGGGCGCAGCACGTAGACGCGGACGGCATCCGATTCGGCCAGGACCTTGCCGCCGCTCGTGACCCGGCGGATCACGAGATCGTGGGGGCCGCGCAGCACGCCCTGCAGCCCCCAGCTCGCGCCGACCTGCGGCGGCCCTACGGCCTCGCCGTCCATGAACAGCTGCAGCCGCTCGCCCGGCCCGAGGGGAGGCTCGGCGCGGCCGCTGACGCTGAAGTTGCCCGGGCCCATGGCGATGGTCGTCTCGTTTTCCGGCGCGGTGATGGTCACGCCGGGCGCCGGCGCCGGCTCCGGTTGCGTGGCCGGAGCAGGTGCCTTTGGCAGTGGTTTCGGCGGAGCGGTCGTATTGAGCTCGCCGAGCTCGACCTGCTCGGCGCTCTGCCCCGGGCCCGGCGGCTGGTCGCTGAACACGACGTTGCCGCTCTCATCGACGCTGCGGTAGATCTGCTGCGCCAGGGCGGGCCCGGAAACGACCCACGCGATAACAACACCCAAAACGGCGACAAGCTTGCCCATGGTCACCTCCAGCGGCTGACTCGTTCCCATTATGTGCCTATTTGCGGTGCTTGCGCCAAGGGAACTGTTCAGGGTCGCTCCGCGGTATTCGCCCCTCAATTGCGCTCAACAAAAAAAAGGGCCCGCACATGCGGGCCCGGGGGTATCAGCTGTGCGAGAGCTCACACGGAGTAGTAGAGGTCGAACTCCACCGGGTGGGTGGTCATGTTCAGACGCTCGATATCCTCGTACTTGAGGGCCATGTAGCCGTCGATCATGTCGTCGGTGAAGACCCCGCCGGCGGTGAGGAAGCCGCGGTCGGCATCCAGCGCCGCGAGCGCCATCTCCAGGCTGGAGGCGACCGTCGGGATGGCCTTACCTTCTTCCGGGGGCAGATCGTAGAGATCCTTGTCCGCGGGGTCGCCGGGGTGGATCTTGTTCTGGATGCCGTCGATACCGGCCATAAGCATGGCGGCGAAGGCCAGGTAGGGGTTGGCGGTCGGGTCCGGGAAGCGGATCTCCACGCGCTTGCCCTTCGGGCTCGGCTCATAGGGGATGCGGATCGAGGCGGAGCGGTTGCGCGCCGAGTAGGCGAGCATGACCGGTGCCTCGAAGCCCGGTACCAGGCGCTTGTAGGAGTTCGTCGACGCGTTGGTGAACGCGTTCAGAGCGCGGGCGTGCTTGATGATGCCGCCGATATAGTAGAGGGCGGTCTCGGACAGGCCGGCATAGCCGTCGCCGGCGAAGATGTTCTCGCCGTCCTTGCTGACGGACTGGTGCACGTGCATGCCCGAGCCGTTGTCACCCACCACGGGCTTGGGCATGAACGTCGCCGTCTTGCCGTAGGCGTGAGCGACGTTGAGCACGCAGTACTTGAGGATCTGCACCTCGTCCGCCTTGTGCACCAGGGTGTTGAATTTGATGCCGATCTCGCACTGGCCGGCGGTGCCCACCTCGTGGTGGTGTACCTCGACGGGCAGGCCCATCTGCTCCATGGCGTCGCACATGGCGGCGCGGATGTCGTGCAGGGAATCGACCGGCGGCACCGGGAAGTAGCCGCCTTTGACGCGCGGGCGATGGCCGATGTTTCCCTCCTCGAACTTGTGGCTGGAGACCCAGGCCGCTTCCTCGGAGTGGATCGCATAGCCGGCGCTCGCCATCTCGACGTGCCACTTGATGTCATCGAAGACGAAGAATTCGGGCTCCGGGCCGAAGAAGGCGGTATCGCCGATGCCCGTGGCCTTGAGGTACTCCTCGGCGCGGTGCGCGACCGAACGCGGATCGCGCTCGTAGCCCTGCATGGTGGAGGGCTCGACAATGTCGCAGCGGAGATTGATGGTGGCGTCGTCGGTGAAGGGGTCGCTGATAGCGCTGGCGTCGTCGGGCATCAGGATCATGTCCGACTCGTTGATGCCCTTCCAGCCGGCGATGGAAGACCCGTCGAACATCTTGCCTTCTTCAAAGAAGTCCTCGTCGACCTCCGTGGCCGGGATGGTGACGTGTTGCTCCTTGCCCTTGCTGTCCGTGAAGCGCAGGTCCACCCACTTCGCTTCGCTTTCCTTGAGCAGTTCCAGGGTCTTCTCTGACATGGTCAGTCCTCCGTTGGGGATTTGATCGGGCCATAGCAGCCTGTCGGACTCAGGTCCGTGCTACTGCGGGAAAGGCGGATTTGGCCGGTTTTCAGTCTCTTTCTCGTAAAATAGAACCTAAATATGCCTCAAAATAGACTGAAAGTGTGTCAAACCGGACGTCTCCGCGCGACGAACGCCTGAGTCCGGCAGGCTCTTAAGGCCCGCTTGTCGCGAGCTGTTGGCGCCACGCACCGCGAAAGGCGCACCGCTTAGGCTCTGATGCTGCGCGTATTTGCAAGTCTTATGCCAGCCGGTGATGCGCATAACACCGTGAATCAAAGGTGCTTTTTTGTTGACCCGTTAGGCCGGCGACACAGTCGGCTTTATCCTGGTGCGCGGCTGCACTTAAATAGTGCACGGCTTCCCGGGTCGTCGCAAGCGGGCAGGGCAGGACTGGTAGCCGGGCCCCCGTCGGGTATAATCCGGCGCCTTTCCCCGCCGCACCGCGGCCGCCGGAGCAACCCCGTGATCGAGTCCCTGCGCAACATCGCCATTATCGCCCACGTCGACCATGGCAAGACAACGCTGGTCGACTGCCTGTTGCAGCAGTCGGGCACCCTCGACCGGCGCAGTGCCGGCGGCGAACGGATTATGGATTCCAACGACCAGGAGCGGGAGCGGGGTATCACCATCCTCGCCAAGAATACGGCGATCCGCTACGGCGACTACCGCATCAACATCGTCGACACCCCCGGGCACGCCGACTTCGGCGGCGAGGTCGAGCGCGTCCTGTCCATGGTGGACTCCGTGCTCCTGCTGGTCGACGCCGTGGATGGACCGATGCCGCAGACGCGCTTCGTCACCGCCAAGGCCTTTGCCCGGGGTCTGCGCCCGATCGTGGTGGTGAACAAGGTCGACCGGCCGGGCGCCCGCCCGGACTGGGTGGTGGACCAGGTCTTCGATCTGTTCGACAACCTCGGCGCCACGGAGGAACAGCTCGACTTCCCGATCGTCTTCGCCTCGGCCCTCCAGGGCATCGCCGGCCTGGATCACGAGGCCATGACCGACGACATGACTCCGCTCTTCGATGCCATCATCGGCGAGGTGCCGGCACCGACCGTCGACGAAGACGGTCCGCTGCAGCTGCAGGTGAGTGCCCTGGATTACAACAGCTATGTCGGCGTCATCGGCA
>CAYFVG010000247.1:0-3377 GCA_964346365.1 uncultured Alteromonadaceae bacterium | reverse complement strand
GCTGCCGGTGACCGCCGCGCCGAAGCTGTCGCGGAGAAAGCTGCTCACCGCGCGCAGCTCGCTCACCCGGTCCACCTGCCGGTCCACCGCGACCTGGGTGTTGCCGAGGGTCCGCAGCCCCGTAACGGTCGCGAGCATAATCAGCGAGAGCACGGCGAGGGCCACGACCACCTCGACCAGGGTGAAACCCCGGTGAAGGCCACGCGCCGTCACGGCGGGCTACCGCGCAGCCGCTGCCCTTCCACCACCGAGTCCAGCCGCACACGACGGCGCCTGCCGCCGTCGACCCAGCTCACCTCCACGGCCAGCGTCTGCAGCATGCCCGGGGCGAGCCGGGAATCCCGGGCGCGAGGCAGCGGCTCGGCGCGCATTTCCCAGCGGAAACCGCCATCGGTCTCGCCCCGGCGGCGCGCGCCCTCCGCGGGCACGATGGCGCTGTCGGCGACCAGGGACCGGGCCAGCTCCACGGCGTAGGCGTAACGCTCGTCGATACGGACGTTGCGGGTCGCGGCACTACTGGCCTGATAGAGCGCGCCGAGAGCCAGGCCGAGGATCGCCATGGCGACAACCATTTCCAGCAGGGAAAAGCCCCGCTGGAGGCTGCGTTCAGGAGCGGTCATGAACCGTCTGGGTCACGCGCCCGGTGAGCCAGTCGACAGCGATGGCAACGGTCCCGGAGCCGGGATTGGTGATGTCGATGCCGCCGCCGCTCGCGCCCCCCTCGGGATAGAAGCGGATCACCCCGGCGCGCTCCCGATTGACCTCCTCCGCACCGTGCACGGTCACGCGCAGACCGCGGGGCAGGCGGCGCTCGGTCTTGCCGAGGACGATCCGGCGCTCTCCGGGCCAGACCAGTACATCCCGGGGCTCACCGCTGGTAATGGCTTGCTGCCGTGCCGTCGCAAAGAGTGTGGCCACCTGGCGCACGGCCTCCCTTGCCTGCATGCCGTCGTAGAACCGAGAGCCCGCCGGCACCGCTATAGCGAGCACAAGGCCGGCGATGGCGAGGGCCACCAGCAACTCGACGAGCGTAAAGCCCCGCCCGCGCGGGGCCAGAGCCCTACTGCCAGTTGCCGACGTCCGCATCCTCGCCATCACCTCCGGGAGCGCCGTTCTGGCCGTAGGTGAAGATATCTAGTTCGCCGCGCTCGCCCGGGTACTTGTAGTGATAGTCCTGGCGCCAGGGGTCCTGGGGCACGTCGGACTTGAGGTAGGGGCCGTTCCAGCCGGCAGCGTTGGCCGGCTTCTCGACCAGCGCGTCCAGGCCCTCGCGGGTGTTCGGGTAGTGGCCCACGTCGAGCTTGTACATCTCCAGCGCCTGCTCGAGGTCGCGGATCTGGATGCGCGCTGTCTTGGTCTTCGCGCCACCGAGCTGGTTCAACACCTGTGGACCGACGAGGCTGATCAGCAGGCCGAGGATGGCCAGTACCACCAGCAGCTCGATAAGCGTGAAGCCACGCCCGCGGCTGCTGCCGCGGCGGCGGAGAGCCTGGTTCATAGTCTGTTCCTTTTTACAGATCGGCATGTCGCGGATTGGCATGTCGTGGATTGGCGTGTGGCGGAATGGCATGGCGGTTCCGGGGCGCCTAGAGCGCGAGATTGTTCACCGACAGGATGCCCATGAGAATCGCGATGATGATAACCGCGATGACGAAGCCCATGAACAGGATAAGCACCGGCTCGAGCAGGGTGAGCGCGCGCTTGACGCTGGCCTCGACGTGATCGTCGAACACCCGGGCAAGCTCGAGCATCATGGCATCGAGGCGCCCGGATTCTTCACCGACCCGGGTCATCTGGATCACCAGCGGCGTGAACAGCCTGCTCTCTTCCAGCGAGGCGGACACGCGCCGACCACCCTTCACCGCCGGCGGCAGCGCGCGAAGCGCGTTGCGGACCACGCGGTTGTCCACGGTGTCGATGGCGATGCCCAGGCTTTGCAGCAGCGGCACGCCGCTGCCGAGAAGCGTGCCGAGAGTGCGCGCGAACTTAGCCACCTCGAACTCGAAGACGATGCCGCCGAAGAGCGGCAGCGACAGCAACCGGCGGTGCAGCGCCTCCTCCCCCGCCGGCGTCCGCAGCCAGCGGTAGGCGGCGAAGCCCCCGGCGCCCAGAGCGAGCAGCAGGGGCCAGCCCCAGGCCGCAACGAAATCGGCAAGGCCCAGCACGCCGCGGGTCAGTACCGGCAGGCCCTCGCCCATGTCCTCGAACAGGGTCTCGAACTGCGGTACGACGAACACCAGCATGACGGCGATGGAAAGCGTCGCCACAACCAGGAGAATCGCCGGGTAGATGAGCGCCGAGACCACGCTGTCGCGATTGCGCCGGGCGTTGTCCAGGGTTTCGACCAACCGGTCGAGCACCAGGGACAGCTCGCCGCTCGCTTCCCCGGAACGCACCATGTTGATGTAGAAGTTGCCGAAGATATCGGCGTTCGGCGCAAGCGCCGCGGACAGCGACTTGCCGCCTTTCACGTCCTTGAGCAGCGCATCGAGCAGGCCGCGCACCCCCGGCGAGGACGCCATGTCCAGAAGCACCTTGAGGGCCCGGTCCAGGGGCAGCCCGGCGCGCAGGAGCGTGGCCAGCTCGCTGGTGAGCGCAAGCACCTCCTTGCGCCCCGGGGGCTTGCCCGCCCGGCCGCTCCCCGGCGCCGCGGCGCCCGCCTCGAGCTTGAGCAGCGTGAGACCGCGCTCGCGCAGCTGCCGCGTAGCCAGCTCCGGCGCATCGGCCTCGATAGTGCCCTCCGCCGCCCGGCCATCGCGCCCGAGAGCCCTGTAATAGAACTGCGCCACGAACTCAGGCCGGCTCGGGTTGCTGGAGCGCTACGGGCCCCGGCGCGTTCATCGTATCGGCGCTCTGGTCCTGGGTCACGCGCATGACTTCCTCGAGCGAGGTCTGCCCGGCAGCCACCTTGCGTAAGCCGTCCTCATAGAGCGTGATCATGCCCTGGCGCCGGGCCGCAGCGTGCAGGGTGGTCGCATCGGAGCCTTCCATGATGACCTCGTGCAGCCGCTCGTCGAGGAGGAACAGCTCGTGGATCGCCGTCCGGCCGATGTAGCCGGTATCGCGGCAGTGCTCGCAGCCCCGGGCCTGGTAGACCGTGCGCTGGCCTCTCGGCAGGAAGCGGCGCAGGCCGTAGCGGTCAATGGCGGCATCGCCGAGCTCCACCGGCGTGCGGCAGCTGCTGCACAGCGTGCGCACCAGGCGCTGGGCGAGAACCCCGTTCACCGAGGAGGTGATCAGGTAGCGCTCCACGCCCATGTCCTCGAGGCGGGTGATGGCGCCCGCCGCGGTATTGGTGTGCAGCGTGGACAGAACCAGGTGGCCGGTCAGCGCCGACTGCACGCCGATCTGCGCCGTCTCCGTGTCGCGCATCTCGC
>CAYFVG010000246.1:0-3381 GCA_964346365.1 uncultured Alteromonadaceae bacterium | reverse complement strand
ACCAATGGCCGCGATGAAGGCAGCGCGAGCGCCAAACTGCGCTGGCTCCCGGACCGCCGCAACAGCGTGGATCTGCACCTGTTCGGCGTCGATGTGAACAACGGCTACGACGCCTTTTCGCTGGACAACACCCGCAGCACGCTCTCGGACCAGCCCGGGCGCGACACGCTGGAGGCGGTCGCAGGCAGCCTGCAGTGGCAGCGCGAAGGCGACGCCGTGAAGCTGGAGACCTTCCTCAGCGCCGCGGACACCGAGACGGCCTACGCCTACGACGAGGACTGGGCCTACGTCGGCATCGCGCCCGGCCTGGAATACAGCTCCTTCGACGAGTACCTGCGCGAGCGCGACAGCTACAGCGCCGAGCTGCGCCTGTCCTCCCGATCGCCGCTCCAGCTCTTCGGCCGCGCCACCGACTG
The DNA here is from genome assembly GCA_964346365.1 of uncultured Alteromonadaceae bacterium. GTDB lineage: Bacteria > Pseudomonadota > Gammaproteobacteria > Pseudomonadales > Halieaceae > Pseudohaliea. Next base: position 2,965 of record CAYFVG010000246.1, on the reverse strand, counting down.
GGTCGCCGGCCTCTACGGCCTCAGCGACGACGAGACCCTGCGCCGGCGCTACACATTCCTGAGCAGCGACTTCCACAGCCGCTTCGAGGTGCAGACCGCGGCGGCCTTCGGCCAGCTGGACATGGCCCTCGCGGAGTCCGTCACGCTGAGCGCCGGTCTGCGCCTGGCGCACCGCTCGATGGACTACCGGGACAGCAATGCCATTGCGTCGAGCCCGTCGGACGACCTCTGGGGCGGCAAGCTGGCCCTCGCCTGGGACGTCGGCGACGACGGCCTGCTCTACGCCAGTGTCTCCCGCGGCTACCGGGCCGGGGGCGTCAATGCCGGGGTGCTGGCCACGGACCCGGCCTCCGTCGGCGACGGCGCGGCGCTGCTCGCCGCCAACACGGTCTTCGACGAGGAGCTGCTCTGGAACTACGAGCTCGGCCACAAGGCCCTGTTCGCCGAGGGGCGTCTCTCCAGCCGCCTGGCCCTGTTCTGGATGGACCGCCGGGACCAGCAGGTCCGCGGCTCCCTGGTCCTGCCGCGGCCCGACGGCAGCACCGCCTTCATCGACTACACGGATAACGCCGCGTCCGGCAGCAACCTCGGCCTGGAGTGGGAGATCGACTGGCAGCCCACGGACAGCCTCGCCCTCTTCGCCAGCCTGGGGCTCCTCGACGCGACCTTCGACGACTACGTGAACGCCGCCGGCGATCGTCTCGACGGCCGCGATCAGGCCCACGCGCCGAGCTACCAATACGCGGCGGGCATCACCTGGACGGCCCCGGGCGGCTGGTACCTGCGCGCCGAGGCCGAGGGCAAGGACGGCTTCTTTTTCTCGGACCGCCACGGCGCCCGCGCCGGCGCCTACGACCTGCTGCACCTGCGCGCCGGCCTGCGCACAGGCCACTGGGATGCCGCTCTCTGGGTGCGCAACGTCGGCGACGAGGACTACGCCATCCGCGGCTTCGGCAGCTTTGGCAACGACCCGCGCAAGGGCTACGCGGTCGAGCCCTACTACCAGTACGGCGAGCCGCGCGTCCTCGGCGCAAGCCTCGCCTATCGCTTCTAGGAGCCCACTAGTGTCCAAGCCCCGGCTCGCGGCCGCGCTGGCCACGGCCGGCGCCTGGGCGCTGGCGCCGCGCCCCGGCGGGCAGCCGCGGGTGCTGCGGCGCCTGCCCGGCGGCGTCAGCAACGACAGCTGGCTCCTGGCCTGGGGCGAGCACCGGCTCGTGCTGCGCCTCGACGGCGTCGATGCAGCGGCGCCGGGCCTGGACCGCAGCGAGGAGGTCGTCGGCCAGGCCGCCGCTGCCGCCGCGGGCCTCGCACCCAGACCGCGCTACCGGGGGCCGGGCTTCCTGGTCAGCGACTACCTGGTCAGCGACGACCGGGACAGCAACGGGCCGGACCCGGGCGATCCCGTGGCGCGGAGCGGGCTCCTGCGGCGCATCCACGGCCTGGCTGTGAACGCGCGGCGCCTCGACCTGGATAACTACCTCAGCGCCTGCGAGGCCGCGGCCGGGGCCCGGGTACCGGCGGACCTGCCCGCGCTGGCCCGGCGCTGCTGCGCCGCCCTCGGGCGCACCGGCGAGGCGCCGGTGCTCTGCCACAACGACCTGACGGCGGCGAACTGCCTGGGCCATGGGGGGCGCCTGGTCGCCCTCGATTGGGAGTACGCCGCCCGCGGCGACCGCTGGCTGGATCTCGCCCGCTGCGCCGGGGACGATCCCGCCGCCCATCAGGCCTACCTCGGGCGCCCACCGACCGCCGCCGAAGACCGGGCGCTGGCCGCGGGACGCGCGCTGCTGCCCTACCTCGACAGCCTCTGGTATGCCCTGCACGACCGCGCCGACGCGCCGGCCTGGAATATCGCTCGACGTGCCCTGGGGGGCAACGACCCCGGGGGCAGCCAAGGGGAGGACAACCACCCGAGGAGCAGTCATCTCGGCGACAGCACGCTGGCGGGCAGCCGCCGCGAGGGCAGCCCCCGAGAAGGCAGCCGAAGGCAGAACAGCCATGGGTGACCGCACCGCGCCGCCCTGGCACATCCTCGGCGCCGGGGCCATGGGCACGCTCTTCGCCCACCGCCTGGCGGCGGCGGGCGTCGCGACGGTGCTTATCGGCCGCGCCGGCGCGACCACCCTGGCGCACACGCTGCGCGGCCCGGGCGGCGACGAGACGCAGCGGCAGTTCCCGGTGGAGGGCCCCGAGGCATCCGGCCCCGTGCACCGGCTGCTGGTCACGGTGAAGGCACCGGCAGTGGCCGCAGCGGTAGCCGGCGTGGCGCCGCGGCTGGCCCGCGACGCGGTGGTACTGGTGCTCGCCAACGGGCGGGGCCACTGCCGCGCCCTCGCGCCCTGCCTCGGCCCGCGCCCGGTCTATCGCGGGGTGACCAGCGAGGGCGCCTACCGCGACGATCCGGCGCTCACCGTGCACGCCGGCGAGGGGGTCACGCGCATCGGCGACCCCGCGACCGCGGGCCCCGCGCCTGCCTGGTTCGGCGCCGGCCCCGGCCGCCTTGCGCGCACCGTCTGGGATCCCGCCATCGACCGCGCACTCTGGGAAAAGCTCGCCGTCAACTGCGTGATCAATGGCCTCACCGCGCTCTACGGCTGCCGCAACGGCGAGCTTCTTACCCGCCCCGACGCGCGCCGGGAACTCACCGCGCTGTGCGCGGAGACCGCCGCCGCCCTGCGCGCCCTGGGCCAGCCGCGCATCGCCGCCGAGCTGCCCGCGGCCGTCCAGCGGGTGTTGCTCGCGACCGCCGGCAACCGCTCCTCGATGCTCGCGGACCGGCTCGCGGGCCGGGAGACGGAAATCGACGCCATCAATGGCTACCTGCTGGCGCGCTGCGCCGCCCAGGGCGGCCGGCTACCGCGGCAGGCAGCGCTGCTCGAGCGCGTCCGCGCACTGCACCCGCGCGGCTGAGCTGCAGGCTGGATGCTGGTGCGGGGCCGCCAGAGTGCCGCAAAAGTACCGCAAA
>CAYFVG010000245.1:0-3394 GCA_964346365.1 uncultured Alteromonadaceae bacterium | reverse complement strand
GCGCAACACGGAGCTGCGCGGCACGCGGTTGCAGACTCGCCGGGATTCCGGTCCGCCCGGGCGCCTGGTGGGCCACGGCCGGTCCCGGGCAGCGGCAGCGTATCTTAGCCTGACCGCCGACAATGCCTTAAACTGCGCGACTCTTTTCCCCACAACCGGGACTGCCACGTGATGCGACCAAGCCTCTACCTGTGTTTCCTGCTCGCCGTCATCGGCAGCGGCGACGTGAGTGCCAGCTATGGCTACTACGTCGGCAAAAACCTTACCGCCGACGGCAGCGTCCTGATCGGTGGCACCGGGGAAGAGCCGTCGAGCCACTGGCTGGAAATCGTACCGCGGCGGCTTCACCCCGACGGCGCCACCATCTCCGTCGGCGCCACCGCCGAGGCGACCCTCCCCGCTCGGCTCAGTGAGATTCCCCAGGTCCCCGAGACCTTTCGCTTTCTCACCATGAACTACACCAGCTACGCCGGCTTCCCGGCGCCGCTCACAAACGGCGGGCTGAACGAGCACCAGGTGGCCATCCGCGACATCTGGTCGCCCTCGCGGCGAGAGCTCGTGGCAATGACCCCGGCGGGCCAGAGCGGACCGAACTACAGCGACCTGGCGCGCCTCGCCCTCGAACGCGCCCGCACTGCGCGCGAGGCGGTCGAGGTCATCGGGAGCCTTATCGACAGCCACGGCTATACCAGCTACGGGGGCAATTCCCACCTCATTGCCGACGCGAACGAAGGCTGGGTGGTGCTTGAGTTTGCCGGAGGCCAGGGGCTTTGGGTCGCCGAAAGGCTGGGGGCCGACGACATTCGCGTCAACTACCCCGGCTATATCGACGACATTCCTGCCGATTTCCGCGAGCGCGAAGACTGGATGGGATCGGAGAACCTCATCAGCTTCGCGGTGACGCAGGGCTGGTACGACCCGGAGAGCGGGGAGCCCTTCAATGCCGATCGGGTCTACGGACTCGGCGGCACCATGCGCCACCCCGGGTCTAAGTACCTGTCGCCGAAGACGATCGAAGACGAGCTGCGGGCAATGGCGCCGGTCAGCCTCGCCGAGATGATGGCGCTGGTCAGGGACCCGCGCATCGCCGACGACCACGCGGGCTACGGGCAGGTGGCCCGGCTGCGCGACGACCTCCCGCACCCGGAACTCGGCCTGCTCTGGGTGGCGCCCACGGGGTCGGTAACCGCCCCCTTCCTGCCCTGGTGGGTTGGCACGCAGGCGGTACCGGCCGAGTACGGCCAGCACCGCTACCTCACCGAGGGTTCGGGACCGAACTTCATCAACGCCGACTTCCAGTTGCGTGAGGCCACCGAGTTCGCCGGCCGGCTGTTCAAGCGGCTCATGTACTACACCTGCGCCTTCCCGGAGGAACAGCTGGCGCGGGTGCAGGGCACCCTGGCAGCCTTCGAGGACAACATCCGCGCCAGCCTGCCGCAGCTCGAGCGCGCCGCGCTACTCGCCTTCGAGGCCGGGGACGCCGACGCGGCGCGCACCCTGCTCACCCGCGAGAGCCACGCCCGGGCGGCCGAAGCACTGGCGATCGGCCGGGACCTGGTGGCCGGCATCGGCACCGAGGTGCGCCTTCGCCACGGGATACCGCCAGCGCCGGCGACCGGCGGCATAAACGAGGGCGGCCGCGCCGTGAGCTGCCTGCGGGGCGCGGACCCGGACCGGGTGCCCCCGGGCCGGCGCGCGGACTGACCGCCATCATGGGGGAGTCCCTCGACCCGCGCCTGCGCGAGGGCGTGGCGCGCCACCGCCGCGGCGATCTCGCGGCGGCGACAGCAGTGTACCGGCGCCTGCTCTCCGAAGAGCCGGATAACTCGCAGGCGCTGCACTACCTCGGACTGGCGCAACTGCAACAGGGCAGGCCGGATGAGGCCGACAGCCTGCTGTCACGATCCGTTGCGCTCGAGCCGGGCAATGCAAACGCCTGGAGCGACCTGGGCACGGCCCGCGTCAAGGCCGAGAGACCCCAGGACGCCCTCGCCCCCTTCTCCCGCGCGCTCGAACTCGATCCAGAGCACCGGGACGCCCTCAACAACATGGCGCGGGCGCTGCGCCTGCTCAGCCGCTTCGACCGCGCCCGGGAGCTCCTCGAGCGCCTGGTGGCCCTGGAGCCCGGGCGGGCGGGACCGCTGCGCGTCCTGGCCGACGTTCAGACCAGGACCGGCGACGTGAGCGGTGCCATCGAGACGTTCCAGGAAGCCCTGGCGCTGGACTCTGAGGACCCGCGCATCCGGCTGGGGCTCGGGGACGCCTGCGAGTCCGCCGGCCGTTTCCGGCAGGCGCGGCAGCAGTACCTCGCCATCCTGCGCCGGGAGCCGGAGAGTCCGCTTGCCCTCGCGCGGCTTCTGCAGCTGCGGGAGGGCGAGGTGTCAACGGACCTGGTGGAAACGGCGCGACGCCTCGCCCGAGATCCCGCGACGCCGGAGGACGGGCGCATTCGCCTCGACATCGCGCTCGGCTACCACGCAGATCGGGCTGGCGACTACCGGCAGGCCTTTGCACACCTGCGCCGGGGCTACGATGCCCAGGCCCGCCGGGATCCCTTCGACAGCGACGGCTACAGCCGGGCCATCGACCGGATTATCGACATCCTTGACGACACGTTCTACCGCGAGGCGGCAGATTCCGGCCTGGAATCGGAACGGCCGGTCTTCGTAGTCGGCATGCCCCGTTCCGGCACCACGCTGACCGAGCAGATCCTGGCCAGCCATCCCCGCGTCGCCGCCGGTGGCGAGATGTCCATGCTGCTGAAGGTGAGTTACCAGATCGGCGAGTTCTCCCGCTCCGGCAAGCCCTATCCGGAAGGCCTGCGCACAACGGGCCGCATTGCCCTGCGGCGCATGGGTCGTCGCTACCTGGAGCAGCTCGACAAGGTGTCTCCGAGCGCGGACCGGGTGACCGACAAGCTACCCTTCAACTTTATGCACCTCGGCGTGATCGCCCTGCTCTTCCCGGGCGCGAAGGTCGTTCACTGCCGACGTCATCCCCTCGACAACTGCCTGTCGTGCTACTTCACCAGCTTCGCCGACCAGATCCGCTTCGCCAACCGCCTGGACACGCTCGGGCGCTATTTCCTCGACTACCACAGGCTGATGGCGCACTGGCAGCGGGTGCTGCCGATCGAGATCCTGGACCTGCCCTACGAACGTCTCGTCGATGACACGGAGGGCCAGGTCCGGCGCCTGCTGGCGCACTGCGGCCTGGAGTGGGACGACGCCTGCCTGGCGTTCTACAACACGGAGCGGGGGGTGCGAACGCCGAGTCGATGGCAGGTGCGCCAGCCGATCTACCGGGGTTCGGTAGATCGCTGGCACAACTACGCGGAGGAACTCGCACCACTCCGCGACCTGCTCGCGCCGATCCTGCCGCCCGGGGACGAAAC
>CAYFVG010000244.1:0-3397 GCA_964346365.1 uncultured Alteromonadaceae bacterium | reverse complement strand
GTCATCCAGTACATCTACGAAAAGTACGGCCGGCGCCGGGCGGCGCTCGCGGCCACGGTCATCACCTACCGGGCGCGCAGCGCCGTGCGCGACGTCGGCAAGGCCCTGGGGCTGGACCCGGTCTTCGTCGACGACCTGGCGAAATCCCTGGCCTGGTGGGACAAGACCCGGGACCTGGAAAAGCGCTTCGCCGAGCAGGGCGTGGCTCGCCACGGCCGCCAGGCGCAGCTGTTTTACGCCCTGGTGCAGGAGTTGCTCGGCTTTCCCCGGCACCTGTCCCAGCACGTGGGCGGCTTCGTCATCTCCCGCGGGCCGCTGTCGAACCTGGTGCCGGTGGAGAACGCGAGCATGCCCGAACGCACGGTCATTCAGTGGGACAAGGAGGACATCGAGTCCCTGGGGCTGCTCAAGGTCGACATCCTCGCCCTCGGCATGCTCTCGGCGGTGCGCAAAAGTCTGGAGCTGGTCGGCAGCTACCAGCCGCGCATCCGCAGCATTGCCGACGTGCCCCGGGGGGACGCGGCCACCTACCGCATGCTGCAGCAGGCGGACTCCATCGGCGTGTTCCAGATCGAGTCGCGGGCGCAGATGACCATGCTGCCGCGGCTGAAGCCCGCCTGTTTCTACGACCTGGTGATCGAGATCGCCATCGTCCGCCCGGGGCCGATCCAGGGCGACATGGTGCACCCCTACCTGCGCAGGCGGCAGGGGCTGGAGCCGGTCAGCTACCCGGACGATGCCATCCGCGGTGTGCTCGAGAGCACCCTCGGCGTACCCATCTTCCAGGAGCAGGTGATCCGCCTGGCCATGGTCGCCGCGGGCTTCTCCGGCGGCGAGGCGGACGCGCTGCGCCGGGCGATCACCAGCTGGGGCAAGGACAGCAAGCTGCTCACCTTCGAGCAGCAGCTCACGGAGGGGATGATCGCGCGCGGCTACGACGAAGCCTTCGCCCGCCGCCTCTTCGACCAGATCAAGGGCTTCGGCGGCTACGGCTTCCCGGAGTCGCACTCGGCGAGCTTCGCGCTGCTCGCCTACGTCTCCGCCTGGCTCAAGCGTCACCACCCGGCGGCCTTTTACACGGGCCTGCTGAACAGCCAGCCCATGGGTTTCTACACGCCCTCGCAGCTCATCCAGGATGCCCGCCGCCACGGCGTGCTGGTGCTGCCCGTGGACGTCAACGCCAGCCACCGGGATCACGAGCTGGCCCTGGACCCGAACGACCCGCAGCCGGATCGCGGCCCCATCCGCCTCGGGCTGCGGCTGGTGAAGGGCCTGTCCCGGGAGGGGGCCACGCGACTCGTGGAGGCGCGCCGGGACGGTCCCTTCACCCAGGTGGCGGACCTGCGGCGGCGGGCACGGCTCGACAAGGGCGACCTGCAGGCGCTGGTCGCCGCCGACGCCCTCGCCCACATCAGCGGCCATCGGCGCCAGTCCCAGTGGCAGGTGCTGGCCATGGAGAACGCGAAGCCGCTGCTGGCCTACGAGGCCGCCGAACCGGTCGCCAGCCTGGACGATGCCGTCGCCCTGCCCGCCCAGGGCGTGGCGGAAGAGGTGCTGGCCGACTACCGCGCCCTGTCGCTGACCCTGCGCAGCCACCCGCTGGCGCTGCTGCGCGACCGCCCGCCCTTCGATCGCTGCAAGCGCCAGGACCAGCTCGCCGACCTCGGCAGCGGCCGCTTCGTGCGCATCGCGGGGCTGGTGACCTGTCGGCAGCGGCCGGGCACGGCCTCCGGCGTGGTCTTTCTCACCCTGGAGGACGAGACCGGCAACGCCAACGTGGTGGTCTGGCCGCGGGTGCAGGAGCGCTTCCGAGCCGCGCTGATGAACGCCCGGCTGTTGCTGGTGAAGGGCACCGTGGAGGCTCGGGAGGGGGTGACTCACGTCATGGCCGGGGCACTCTTCGACTGCACCGACGAGCTGGAGGGGCTGGGCGTCAAGTCGCGGGATTTTCACTAGCGGGGTCACCCGCTCTCTACGGTGCAGGCTTGTCGCCCTCCAGCCAGCGGTAGAGGGTGCGCCGGGTCACGCCGAGGATGCGCGCCGCCTGCTGCTTGTTGCCCGCCACGTGCTCAAGGACCCGGTGCAGGTAGCGCCGCTGCAGCGTGTCCAGGGTCGGCCAGTCATCCCAGGGGCCACCGACCGCCGGCTCGGCGTCCGCCGATCGCGCCTGCTCCTGCACCCGCGCCGGCAGGTGCCCGGGCTCGATCTGCCTGCCATCACAGAAGGCGACCGCGCGCTCCAGAATGTTCTGCAGTTCCCGCACGTTCCCCGGAAAAGGGCAGGTCGCGAGCAGGCCCAGGGTAGCCGGGCTCAGCCCGCACGCCGCCGATCCCGTCTGCTGCTGGAGCCGGGCAAGGAAGAAGCGCGTCAGTGCCAGCCAGTCGTCGCCCCGCTCCCGCAGCGGCGGCAGCCGCAGCGAGAAGGTCTCGAGGCGGTAGTAGAGGTCCTCGCGAAAGGTGCCTTCGGCCACGGCCGCTTCGATATCGCGGTGCGTCGCGGCGACGATGCGCACGTCCACCGCCTGCTCCCGGTCGCTGCCCACCGGTCGGAAACTGCCATCCTCGAGAACGCGGAGGAGCTTGGCCTGCAGTGCCGCGGGCATCTCGCCGATCTCGTCCAGCAGCAGCGTGCCGCCATCGGCCTCCTGGAGCAGGCCGGAGCGCCGGCTACGGGCCCCGGTGAAGGCGCCGGACACATGACCGAAAAATTCGCTCTCGAGCAGTTCGCCGGGAATGGCCCCGCAGTTCACGGCGAGGAACGGCCCTGCCCGGCGAGCGCTCTCCGCATGCACGGCGCGCGCCGCCAGCTCCTTGCCCGTGCCGCTCTCGCCGAGCAGGAGTACCGACCCATGGGCGCCGGCGACCCGTCGCAGCCGCTCGAAGAACTCCTGCATGGCCTCACTGCTGCCGTAGAGGCCGTGGAAGTTCGGCATGGCCAGCAGCTCGCGATAGTGGTCCAGTTCCCGGTCCCGGGCGCTCGCGGTCAGCAACCGCCGCACAGTGAGCTGGAGGTGGTCAAAGTCCAGGGGCTTGGTCAGGAAGTCATCCGCCCCGGCGCGCAGCGCATCCACCGCCTGACGCACGGTGCCGAAGGCCGTGATGAGCAGCATCGCGGGCCGGGGCGTCAGCCGGGCGAGCAGCGGCAGCAACGCCGTGCCCTCACCATCGGGCAGGCGCAGATCACTGATCACCAGCGCCAGCGGCTGTTCCGCGATGACCTGCCGCGCCGCCGCCAGGTCCGCCGCGGGCACCGGGTCCAGCGCCTCGCCCTCGAGCTCCTCGCAAAGCAGCTTGCGCAGTTCCGCGTCGTCTTCGACCAGCAGCACCCGCTCGCCGCTCATGAGCCGGCTCCCGTCGGCGCCGGGGCCAGCGGCAGGCGCAGCGTCACGATGGCGCCA
>CAYFVG010000243.1:0-3412 GCA_964346365.1 uncultured Alteromonadaceae bacterium | reverse complement strand
TGTGCTCGGCCCCACGCCGCGAACGGCCTCCATTTCCCCGGACGTCAACGATCCGCGGGCGCCCGCCTCGCCCGCGCTGCGGCGGATGCCGCCATGGCCGACGCCCCGGGGCGGCGCTGTTATGTCGCCGGTGTGCTCGGCCCCACGCCGCGAACGGCCTCCATTTCCCCGGACGTCAACGATCCGGGGGCGCGTAACATCGATTTCGACGCGCTGGTCGAGGATTATCGGGAGGCCGCCCACGGCCTGCTCGAGGGCGGCGTGGATCTTCTGCTGATCGAGACCGTCTTCGATACGCTCAACGCCAAGGCCGCGATCTTCGCGGTTCAGGACGTCTACGAGGAGCGGGGCGAGGCGCTGCCGCTGATGATCTCGGTGACTTTCCCGGACACCAGCGGGCGCAACCTGTCCGGGCAGCTCCCGGAGGCCTTCTGGAACGCCATCGCCCATGCCCGGCCGCTTATCGTCGGCAGCAACTGCGGACGGCGTTTCGCGGAGGTACGCCCCTTCCTCGAGGAACTGTCGAACGCGGTTGAGTGCTACTTCTCGGCGCACCTCAACGCGGGACTGCCCAACGCCTTCGGCGAGTACGACGAACGGCCGGAAGACATGGAGGCCGAGTTTCGGGACTTTGCCCGCCGCGGCTTTCTCAACGTCGCCGGTGGCTGCTGCGGCACCGCCCCGGACCATATCGCCGCCATCGCGGCCGCCGTCGAGGGCGTCGCCCCGCGGCCGCTCCCGGAGCGCCCCCCGGCCTGCCGCCTGAGCGGCCTCGAGCCCTTCGACATCGGCGATGACTCGCTCTTCGTCAACGTCGGCGAGCGCTGCAACGTCACCGGTTCCGCCCGCTTCAAGCGGTTGGTGCTCGAGGGCGACTACGCCACCGCCCTGGAGGTCGCGCGGATGCAGGTGGAGGACGGCGCCCAGGTCCTCGACATCAATATGGATGAAGGCATGCTCGACGCCGAGGAGGCGATGGTCACCTTCCTGCGCCTGCTGGCCTCGGAACCGGATATCTCCCGGGTACCGGTGATGATCGACTCCTCGCGCTGGTCGGTCATCGAGGCCGGCCTGAAATGCGTGCAGGGCAAGGCCGTGGTCAATTCCATCAGCCTGAAGGCCGGTGAGCACGAGTTCCTCGAGCAGGCGCGGCTCTGCCAGCGCTACGGCGCCGCCGTGGTGGTCATGGCCTTCGACGAGGACGGCCAGGCCGACTCCCTCGAGCGCCGCCGGACGATCTGCCGCCGCTGCTACGACCTGCTCCGCGAGCGCCTGGACTTCAATCCCCGGGACATCATCTTCGACCCGAATATCTTCGCCGTCGCCACGGGCATCGCCGAACACGACAACTACGCTGTGGATTTCATCGACGCGACGCGCTTTATCAAGGCCGAGCTGCCCGGCGCCCTGGTGTCCGGCGGCGTCTCCAATGTGTCCTTTTCCTTCCGGGGCAACAACACGCTGCGCGAGGCAATCCACTCGGTGTTCCTCTACCACGCGATCCGCGCCGGCATGGACATGGGCATCGTCAATGCCGGCCAGCTCGCCGTCTACGACGAGCTGCCGGTGGAACTGCGGGAAGGCGTCGAGGACGTGATTCTCAACCGCCGGGAAGACGGCACGGAACGACTCCTCGCCCTCGCCGAACGCTACCGGGGTGACGGCACCGGCGCCGAGCGCAAGGAAGACCTCAGCTGGCGCGAGTGGCCCGTGCCCAAGCGCCTCGAACACGCCCTGATCAAGGGGATCAACGGCTATATCGAGGAGGACGCCGAGGCGGCGCGACAGACCCTGGAGCACCCCATCGAGGTCATCGAGGGGCCGCTGATGGACGGCATGAACATCGTCGGCGACCTTTTCGGCGAAGGCAAGATGTTCCTGCCGCAGGTGGTCAAGAGCGCGCGGGTCATGAAGCAGGCGGTCGCCTACCTGCAGCCCTACATCGAAGCGGAAAAGCGCGAGGGCTCAAAGCCCAACGGCCGGATTCTCATGGCCACTGTGAAGGGCGACGTCCACGACATCGGCAAGAACATCGTCGCTGTCGTGCTGCAGTGCAACAACTTCGAGGTGATCGACCTCGGGGTCATGGTGCACTGCGAGAAGATCCTGAGCGTAGCCCGCGAGGAAAACGTCGATATCATCGGGCTCTCGGGGCTGATTACGCCGTCCCTCGACGAAATGGTGCACGTGGCAGCGGAAATGCAGCGCCTGGATTTCCAGGTGCCGCTGATGATCGGCGGGGCGACGACGTCGAAGGCACACACGGCGGTGAAGATCGAGCCCGCCTACGAGAACGACGCGGTGGTCTACGTCCCCGACGCTTCCCGCAGCGTGTCCGTGGCGACGCAGCTCACCGGCCAGGGCAAGGGTGCCTTCGCCGCCGCCCGCCGCGCCGAGTACGTGGAGGTACGCGAGCGGGTGGCGAGCCGCAAGCCGCGCGCGCCGCGGCTCACCTACGACGCGGCGCTGGGCAACCGTTTTGCTCCGGCCTGGGACGGCTACGAGCCGCCGAGACCGAGCTTCCTGGGCGTGCGCAGCTGGGACGACTTTCCCCTCGCCGACCTCGTGGACACGATCGACTGGACGCCCTTCTTCCTGACCTGGGAGCTGTCCGGCAAGTACCCCGCAATCCTCGACGACGCCGTGGTCGGCGAGCAGGCCCGGGAGCTGTTCCGCGATGCCCGGTGCATGCTCGAGCGCATCGTCGACGAGCGCTGGCTGACCGCCCGGGCCGCGGTCGGTTTCTGGCCAGCCAACAGCGATGGTGACGATATCGTCGTGCTGGCGGACGAGGATCGGGGGACGCCGCTGATGCGCCTGCACCAGCTGCGCCAGCAGGGACAGAAGGGGCGCGGCGAACCGAACTACAGCCTCGCCGACTTCGTCGCCCCGGCGGGCAGACCCGACTACCTGGGGGCTTTCTGTGTCACCACGGGCCACGGCGCCGACGAGCGCGCGGCCGGCTACGAGGCAGCCTGCGATGACTACAACAGCATCCTCCTCAAGGCCCTGGCGGACCGCCTGGCGGAATCCCTGGCCGAGTACCTGCACCGCCTGGTGCGCCGCGAGCTCTGGGGCTATGCGCCGGATGAAGCGCTGGACAGTGTGGACCTCATTCGCGAGCGCTACCGCGGCATCCGCCCCGCCCCCGGCTACCCCGCGTGCCCGGACCACACCGAAAAGGCAGCGCTCTTCGAGCTCCTGGATGCCCCTCGGCGCTGTGGCGTGACCCTGTCGGAGAGCTACGCCATGAGCCCCGCCGCCTCGGTGAGCGGCTGGTATTTCGCGCACCCGGAAGCCCGCTATTTCAACGTCGGCAAGATCGGCCGGGACCAGCTCGAGGACCTCGCCCGGCGCAAGGGCATGGGCGTCGACGAACTGGCCCGCTGGTTGGCACCGAACCTGGACTAGA
>CAYFVG010000242.1:0-3413 GCA_964346365.1 uncultured Alteromonadaceae bacterium | reverse complement strand
GACTACCTGCTCCTGCTGGCCGAAGGTCGGCTGGTGAACCTGGGGAACGCCACCGGCCATCCCTCGCGGATCATGGACGGTTCCTTCGCCAACCAGGTACTGGCGCAGATCTACCTCTACGAGCGCCGCTTCGCGGACCTCGAGCCGGATCTCAAGGAATCGGCGCTTTCCGTGGAGGTGCTGCCGAAGAAGCTGGACGAGGAAGTCGCCGCGCACATGGTCGCGGGCTTCGGCGGTGTGCTGACGAAGCTCTCCCAGGAGCAGGCAGGCTACATCCACGTATCCGTGGACGGTCCCTTCAAGCCCGAGAGCTACAAGTACTGAGGGCCGGCCGTGGCTGCAAAGCCTGAGATCAGCTTCGAGTTCTTCCCGCCCAAGACCGACGCCGGGCGGGAAAAACTCCTCAACCAGACAGCCCCGGCGCTGCAGGCGCTGGGGCCGGGGTTTTTCTCGGTCACTTACGGGGCCGGCGGCTCCACCCGGGACCGCACCTTCGACACGGTCACGGAACTCGCGGCACGCGGCCTCACGGTCGCGCCGCACCTCAGCTTCGGCGGCGATAATGAAGAGGCCATCGGCGCCATGCTGGACCGCTACCGGGACCGGGGCATCGACCGCATCGTCGCCCTGCGCGGCGACATCCCCTCCGGCAACGGCGCCGGGGCGACCATCGTCTATGCCAACGAACTGGTGGCCTTCATCCGCGAGCGCACCGGGGGGCACTTCCACATCGAGGTGGCCGCCTACCCGGAGATCCACCCGCAGGCGCGCTCCTATGAAAGCGATATCCGTTACCTCCGGGGCAAATTTGACGCCGGCGCCGACAGCGGTATCACCCAGTATTTCTACAGCCCGGAGGCGTACTTCTACTTCCTCGACCAGTGCGCCGCTGCCGGCATCGAGGCGCCCATCGTCCCGGGCATCATGCCGATCACCAACTACCAGAACCTGGTCCGCTTCTCGCGCAACTGCGGCGCCGAGATTCCGCGCTGGATCTGTCAGCGCATCGAGAGCTTCGGCGACGACCAGGAAAGCATCCGCCAGTTCGGCATCGAGGTGGTCACCCAGCTCTGCGGCACGCTGCTGGACTCGGGCGCCCCGGGGCTGCATTTCTACACCATGAATCAGGTCGAGCCCACCCGGCAGATCCACGAAAACCTGGGCCTGAATAGCTGACCGCCATGGACCGCCCCCGCTTCTTCACCCGCCAGGACCTCGCTCAGGGCGCGGAGATCAAGCTGGAGGCGGAGCCCGCACGGCACATCGCCCGTACCCTGCGCATGCAGGCGGGCGATACGCTGGTGCTCTTCGACGGCAGCGGTGCCGAGTATCCCGGCGAACTCATCGCCGCCGACAAGCGCGGCGTAACCGTGCGCTGCGGCGCCCCGCGCGTCATCGACCGCGAATCCCCCCTCGCCGTCGAGCTCGGCATCGCCATCTCCCGCGGCGACCGGGTGGACCGGGTCGTGCAGAAGGCCACGGAGCTGGGTATCGCCCGCATAGCGCCGCTGCTCACCGGCCGCGGCCTGAAGCTGCCGGCGGACCGGCGCGCGAAGAAGCACGGCCACTGGCAGCGCATCGCCGAGAGCGCCTGCGAGCAGTGCGGCCGCAACCGGGTGCCCGAAGTCGCTGAACCCCAGCCGCTGAACACCTGGCTCGACAGCATAGACGCACCGCTGCGCCTCGTCCTTGACCCCCGCGCCGAGCCGCGCGACCTGCCGGCCTACGCCGGCGCCATCGCGCTGCTCTGCGGCCCCGAGGGCGGGCTGGCGGAAGAGGAAGTCACCCGCGCCCAGGCCGCCGGCTTCGGCACCCTGGCGCTGGGGCCGCGGATACTGCGCACCGAGACGGCGCCGCTGGCGGCGCTGGCGGCGCTGCAGGCGCGCTGGGGGGATTTGCGGTTTTAAGCTGCCCGCTCTCCGGACTTTAGTGGGCAGCAGCGCTCAATCGTCGAGCTGGCGGTACGCCCACGACACCGGCGCTGTCCTCGATTGCAACGAACCTCGGGGATGTTGATCCCGGCTAGCTGTAGCCGCGCCTCCTGCTTGGCAATTCCCCTTCAGTCCTCGAACACCAGCTCGCGAGAAACAAAGAAGTTGAAACACATCCCGAGCGCGCCGCCCAGGCAAACGCCTGTCAGGGGGATTGCCGCATCCCAGCGCGGCGCGAAAGCGGCAGGCTCCCCGGCGAAGACAACGAGGGAAAAGACGCCGAAGTTCAGCAGGCCGCCCACGGCATGTACGCCGAAGAACCGCGCCAGCTCATCGAGCACATGACGGACGTTATCAAGGTGGTGGAAAGTGAAGTAGCGGTTGAGAAAATAGCCGAGCGTCAACCCCGCAGGGTAGGAGACCAGGCGAGCGGTATAGGCGTTGAACGCGGGCCTGTCCTTGAGCAGGTACAGCAGGCCGATGTCGATCAGGGCCATGGTGAGACCGACGCAGGCAAAGCGCAGAAACGCCGCACGCGTGCTCGGGGAGCGCACACCCCATCGAAGAAGCCTGTAGGACCGCCGAATCGGGATCGCTGTCGCCCTGCATTGCCCTGGGATAGCGTAACCGCGTCTAGTCTACCCGCCCGGCCGTCCCTGCGCAGCAGCGCATCCACTGCCATGCAAGGATCCATCCTTTCGCCAAACCAGTACGGCGGCAGAATGCCGGGCCGGTGACGGCAGGGGAGGGCGGCAATTGAGAATTACAGCGCCCACTCTACCGCCTTTTCGGCGTGAATAGCTGTCGTGTCGTAAAGAGGGATAGCAGTATGTTCCTGCGTGATGAGCATGCCTATCTCGGTACACCCAAGAATAACTGCCTCCGCTCCAGCCGCTGAGAGGTCGCCAACAACGCGCAGATACTCTTGCCGCGATTCGGGATTGATCTTGCCGCGGCAGAGCTCGGTGTAAATAATTTCATGTACCAGCTGTTGATCCGACTCACCGGGCACAACAACCTCAAGACCGTGCTCTTCGGACAACCGGGCCTTATAGAACGCCTGCTCCATCGTGAACCGGGTGCCCAGCAGCCCTACCTTGTAGAAACCGCCCCTCACAAGCGCATCGGCCGTTGCGTCCGCGATATGAAGCAGAGGGATGTTGATATTCTGCTCGATGTCGGCGGCCACTTTATGCATCGTGTTTGTGCACAGAAGCACAAAGTCGGCACCTGCGGCCTCGACACTCCGGGCAGCAGCGACGAGTATATCGGCCGCACCGGCCCAGTCTCCCCTGTGCTGTAGCTGTTCAATCGGCGCAAAATCAACGCTGTGGAGAACGATCTTTGCCGAATGCATGCCGCCAAGGGTCTCTTTTACTCGTTCATTGATTTCCCTGTAGTAGACGACGGTACTCTCCCAGCTCATACCACCGATCAATCCTATTGTCTTCATGCTATGCCCTGTGCTGCTGTGGTACGCGA
>CAYFVG010000241.1:0-3543 GCA_964346365.1 uncultured Alteromonadaceae bacterium | reverse complement strand
CGCGGAGGATCACGTGGCAGTCGGCGTTGCCGGCCGTCTGGAAAATCGCCGAGTGGCCCTGCTTGGTGACCGACAGGAAGTGGTGCGGCTGCGAGGCCGAGCGGATGGCGTCGACGGCTACCTGCACGTCGCCGTCCGTGGCGTTCTTGAAGCCCACGGGGCAGGACAGGCCCGAGGCCAGCTCCCGGTGGGTCTGGCTCTCGGTCGTGCGCGCGCCGATGGCGCCCCAGGCAACCAGGTCGGCCACGTACTGCGGGCTGATGAGGTCGAGGTACTCCGTACCCGCCGGCAGGCCCAGCTCAGCGAGGTCCGCCAGCAGCTGCCGGGCGAGGCGCAGGCCTTTGTTGATCTGAAAGGTGTTGTTGAGATCCGGGTCGTTGATCAGCCCCTTCCAGCCCACGGTGGTGCGCGGCTTTTCGAAGTACACGCGCATGACGATGCACAGGTCCTCGCACAGCTCGTCGGCGAGGGCCTTCAGGCCGGTGGCATACTCCCGGGCCGCGGCGGGGTCATGGATAGAGCAGGGCCCCACGACCACCACCAGGCGGTCGTCTTCCCCGCACAGCACCTCGTGAATTTCGCGGCGGGCCGTGAATACGGTCTGCGCGGCGCTGTCAGAAAGGGGGATCTCGCCTACGAGGGTTTCCGGCGCAACCAGCTCGGTCGTGCCCTGGATGCGCAGATCGTCGGTGGCGGTTTTCATGCGATGGCTCGGAGCAATAGAAAAGAAGCCATTATGCTAACACGTGGGCAAGGCGCGCACCCGGGGATCTTCGGTGAATCAGATGTCGCCCGCGGTATTGAGGGCCATGGCGATCTTGCGGTTGATGGCGTCGAGCTGGCGCTGGAGGTCCGTGATGGTCTCTTCAGCCTCCGGCGCGAGCGTCTTGTGCTCGAGGTCCGAGAGCGCCTCCAGGGCGATGTTATTGGCATCGAGAGTCCAGTTGAACACTGTCTCGGAATCGGCAAAGGAAGACCCCGCCCACGGCTCCGGCCGATACTGCAGGTAGCGGTCGACCAGCGCGGCGGGGCCGTGCCTGGCAAACCCCTCCAGGCCCTCCAGCAGGTACCGCTGTCGTTCTGCCACCCATTCCACCAGACTTGCGAAGGGGTCGCCACTTATCTCCTCGCGGTTCTCGAGGGCAGCCAGCGCCTGACGACTGTTGCTCGCCAGTTCCTCGAGCAACTCCCCGACGGTCATGAAGGTGTCGCGCGTTGTCGCCATGGATTTATCCTCTGCAACCGGCATTATGCTCGCCCTCCGACTCAACAAAGCACGTCATCCACGACCCCTATCAATAGGCTATGCGCCACGGAGCGGCCTCCCTACCGAGGCGGCGTGGCAGCGCCGCCCTGCTGCTGCTGTTGCTGTTGCATAATCTGCTGTGCCATCACCTGGTACTCAGCCTGCACCTTCTGGAGCTCTGCCAGCAGCGTGCGCACCTCCGGATCCTTTTCCTCCATGGCGGCAAGCACGCCTTCGTTCAGGGCGTTGCGCTTGTCCTTGAAGTCCTGCGCCGCCATCACCTGCTGCTGGGCCTCGCGCATGTCGCCCATCTCGGCGCGCAGGGCCTCGCGGCTCTCCTGCTGCTTGGCGGCGCTCAGCGAATCGTTCTCGAGATCTGCCTGCAGTTCCTCCATGCGGGCACGCCCCTGCTCCACGTCGTAGCCGGCATCGCTCATGCCGGACTCCACGAAGTCCTGCAGCGCGTCGCGCTCCTCGGCAAGCGCCGGATTGCCTTCGATGGCCCGCTGCTGCAGCGCCATGAGCTCCTCGTTGAGTTCGTCGAGGCGGCTGCGCTTTTCCTGCAGGCGCTGCATGAGCGCCGCCCCCTCGCCACTAGCGGCGCCGTCGGACGCCATCGGCTGAGCAAGCGCAGAGAACGAAGAGAATGCCGCTGCGAAAGCGAGTGCAGCGGCTACAACACCGCCGCGCAGAAACGTCCTGGATTCCGGGCTGGGTTTGTACATAAGGTCTTGACTCCCGACTGAAAAATTTAGCACGGCATGCTAACAGCCGCGCCCCGGGGGCTGTCAAAACGGCCTGCACTCCGTGCTAGCATCCGCACAAGCCGGAAGACAGAGCCGACCTATGCCAAGCCGTCTGAGCGCACTCCTCTCCCCCCTGACCCTGACTCTTTCCCTCGCCCTCGCTGTCGCCCTCCCCGCCGGCGCCACGGCGCAGGGCGCCGGGAACGCGCCGTTCAGCCCCATGGATGTCTTTGCGCTGGAGTGGGCGGCCGAACCACAGGTCTCACCGGACGGCGCCCGGGTCGTGTATCGGCGCATGGGTTTCGACGTGATGGCCGACAAGCGCCGCGGCAATCTCTGGCTGGCACAGGCCGACGGCAGCGGCCAGCAGAAACTCACCGGCTTCGACGGTGACGAGGCCGGCGCGCAGTGGTCGCCGGACGGCGGCCGCATTGCCTACGTGCGCAGCGCCGGTGACGCGGACGGCGCCGAGATCTATGTGCACTGGCTCGCCACCGGCCGCAACGCCCGCATCACGCAGCTGCCCGCCGGCCCCAGGCATCTGCGCTGGAGCCCGGACGGCCGGCACCTGGCCTTCGCCATGCAGGTCGACGCGGAGCCGCCGGTCGTCAGCGAGCAGAAGCTGGACAAGCCCGAGGGCGCCGAATGGGCCGAGCCGGCGCGCATCACCGATCGCCTTTACCACGAGCGCGACGGGCAGGGTTACCTCGAGCCCGGCTTTTCGCATGTGTTCGTCCTGCCTGCCGACGGCGGCACCGCCCGGCAGGTGACCAGTGGCGACTTCCATCACCGCAGCCCGGTCTGGTCCGCCGACGGCAGCGCCCTCTACGTCACCGGCAACCGCAGCGAGGACTGGGAGTACGACTACCGCAACAGCGAGGTCTACGCCGTGGACCTGGCCTCCGGCGACACCACCGCGATCACCGACACCCCGGGGCCGGACAGGGCCCCGGCCCCGTCACCGGACGGCAAATACCTCGCCTGGCTCGGCTTTGAAGACAGGGAGGAGGCCTACCAGGTGACCCGGCTGCGCGTGGCCGGGCCGGACGGCTCCGACATCGTGGAACTGCTCCCGGCCCTGGACCGCTCCGTGAGCGCCATCGCCTGGGCCGCCGACTCGAGCGGCCTCTACCTGCAGTACGATGACCGCGGCCGCACGAAGATCGGTTTCACCACCCTGGCCGGCGACTTCACCCCGGTGGCGGACAACCTCGGCGGCGCCACCATCGGCCGTCCCTACGGCGGCGGCTCCTTCTCCGTATCGCGCACCGGCGTGGTGGCCTACAACCTCACGCGGCCGGAACACCCCGGTGAACTGGCGGTCGTCCGCGGCGACAACCTCACCCTGCTCACGGACCTGAACGGCGACCTGCTCCCGCACCGGGCCCTCGGCGAGGTGGAGGCATTCTGGTGGCAAAGCTCCCACGACGAACGCGATATTCAGGGCTGGATCGTCAAGCCACCGCACTTCGATCCGGACAAGCAATACCCGCTGCTGGTGGAAAACCACGGCGGTCCCATCAGCAACTACGGCGAGCGCTTCTCCCCGGA
>CAYFVG010000240.1:0-3550 GCA_964346365.1 uncultured Alteromonadaceae bacterium | reverse complement strand
CTAGAAGTCCTCGGGAATGCGGGCCTTTTCGCGCGCGTGGTCGCGTGTCACCACGCGCTTGGCGACCAGTTCCTTCAGGCATTGGTCCATGGTCTGCATGCCCACGGCCTGGCCGGTCTGGATCGCCGAGTACATCTGCGCCACCTTGTCCTCGCGGATCAGGTTGCGGATGGCCGAGGTGGCCCGCATGATCTCGTGAGCCGCCACCCGGCCACCGCCGACCCGCTTCAGCAGCGTCTGGGAAATGACCGCCTGCAGGGATTCGGACAGCATGGAGCGGACCATCGATTTCTCCGCCGCCGGGAACACGTCGATGACCCGGTCGATGGTCTTGGCCGCCGAGGTCGTGTGCAGCGTGCCGAAAACCAGGTGGCCGGTCTCCGCGGCGGTGAGCGCCAGGCGGATTGTCTCGAGGTCGCGCATCTCGCCCACGAGCACGATGTCCGGGTCCTCGCGCAGCGCAGAGCGCAGGGCCTCGGCGAAGCCGAGGGTGTCCCGGTGCACCTCGCGCTGGTTGACCAGGCATTTGCGGCTGTCGTGGACAAATTCGATCGGGTCCTCGATGGTGAGGATGTGCTCGTACTTGTTGTCATTGATGTAATCGACCATCGCCGCCAGCGTCGTCGACTTACCGGAGCCCGTGGGGCCGGTGACCAGCACGAGGCCCCGGGGCATCATGCAGATATCGCGGAAGACCTGGCCCATACCCAGGTCTTCCATGGTCAGGACCCGGGAGGGAATGGTCCGGAAGACACCTGCGGCGCCGCGGTTCTGGTTGAAGACGTTGACGCGGAAACGGGCAACGCCCGGGACCTCGAAGGAGAAGTCCGTCTCCAGAAACTCCTCGTAATCCTTGCGCTGCTTGTCGTTCATGATGTCGTACAGCAGCTCGTGCACTTCCTTGTGCTCCAGCGGCGGCAGATTGATGCGGCGCACGTCGCCATCGACGCGGATCATGGGGGGAAGCCCGGCGGAGAGGTGCAGATCCGAAGCGCCCTGCTTCGCGCTGAACGCCAGGAGTTCAGTAATGTCCATGTAGTCTCCCTCGACAGGTCACCGGCCGCCGCAAAGGGCGCCTCTCACTAACACCTCTGGCCAACATTCGAGCCGTTGTTTCGGCTACTATGCAGCCATGGACGCGGACTGCATTGCCGGCAATATAGCAGAGGTCTCGGGGCGGGTCAGGGCCGCGGCCGAAAAAGTCGGCCGGGATCCGGCGGCGGTCCGGCTCCTCGCCGTGAGCAAAACGCACCCGGTCGAGGTGATTCGCGCTGCCGCCGGCGCAGGGCAGCACGAGTTCGGTGAGAATTACCTGCAGGAGGCCCTGGACAAGATCGCGGCCACCGCAGACCTCGACCTGTGCTGGCACTTCATCGGCCCGCTCCAGTCCAACAAGACCCGCGCCGTCGCCGAGCGTTTCGACTGGGTGCACAGCGTCGACCGGCTGAAAATCGCCGGGCGCCTGTCGGAGCAGCGGCCGCCCAACCTGCCGCCGCTCAAGGTCTGCCTGCAGGTGAACATCTCCGGGGAGGCGAGCAAGGCCGGCGCAGACCCGGCCGACGTGCCGGCACTCGCCGCCGCCATCGCCGCCCTGCCGCGACTCGAACTCCGCGGCCTCATGGCCATCCCGGCGCCGGCCGAGGATGAGGCCGGCCGGCGCGAACCCTTCGCCCGACTCGCGGCTATCTTCGCGACCCTGGGTGAGACCCTGCCGGGCCTCGATACCCTGTCCATGGGCATGTCCGCAGACCTCGAGGCGGCGATCGCCGAGGGCGCGACGCTGGTGCGCATCGGCACCGCCCTGTTCGGCCCCCGGGGCACGTGATTCAGCGCAGGTGCTTTGCCGCGCGTGATTTACCGCAGGAGCGAGGTGTATAATTGCGGGTTTCCCGAGCTACCAGGGCACCAGCCGTGGCAGAGATCCACATCGCATTCATCGGCGCCGGCAACATGGCCGCCAGCATCATCGGCGGTCTGGTCGCCGAGGGGCACCCGGCGAACGCCATCAGCGCCAGTGACCCCTCCGCGGCGAGCCTCGCGCGGCTGCGCGAGGTCGCGCCGGTCACCACCTTCAGCGACAACCGGGAGGCCGTGGCCGGCGCCGACGTCGTCGTGCTGGCGGTGAAACCGCAGGTCATGGAGAGCGTCTGCGCCGGCATCGCGCCGGCCCTGGCCGGCGGCGGCAGCGTCGCCCTCTCCATCGCCGCGGGCATTCCCGTCGCCAGCCTCGAGCGCTGGCTCGGTCCCGGCGTGGCGGTGATCCGCTGCATGCCCAACACCCCGGCGCTCCTCGGCGCCGGTGCCAGTGGCCTCTACGCCACGCCAGCTGTGAGCGGGGCGCAGCGCGCCCATGCGGGCAGGATCCTCTCCGCCGTGGGCCTGGTGCGCTGGGTCGACAGCGAGGACGACCTGCACGCGGTCACCGCCGTCTCCGGCAGCGGCCCGGCCTACTTCTTCCTGTTTATGGAAGCCGTGGCCGCCGAGGGCCGGCGCCTCGGCCTCGATGCCGAAACCGCCACGGCCCTCACCGCGCAGACCTGCCTCGGCGCCGCGCGCATGGCCGCCGAGAGCGGCGTCGAGCTCGCCGAGCTCAGGCGCCGCGTGTGCTCCCCCGGCGGCACCACCGAGCGCGCCATCGAAAGCTTTCAGGGCGATGCGCTCGAGGCCGCGGTGGCCCGGGCCATGGCCGCCTGCCTCGCCCGCTCGAAGGAAATGGCCGAAGAGCTCGGCTGACCCTCGCCCGCAAGGACAACGACCCCATGAGCGCCATCAACGAGATCTTCGCCTACCTGATCCAGACAGCGCTGAGCCTGTACCTCCTGGTCATGCTCCTGCGCTTTCTGTTCCACTTCGCCCGGGCGGACTTCTACAACCCGATCAGTCAGTTCGTGGTCCGCGCGACCAACCCGCTGGTGCGCCCCGCGCGGCGGCTGTTCCCGGCCTTCGGCCGCTTCGACACGGCCTCGCTGATGCTGGCGGTGGTGCTGCAGGCGCTCGGCATCGTCACGCTGCTCCTGCTCCACAGCGCCGGCCTGGTCGGCCCCACGCTGATCGTCGCCTGGTCGGTGATCGGCGTCATCGGCCTCCTCGTGAACATCTACTTCTTCGCTCTCCTGGCCATGATCATCATCAGCTGGGTCGCGCCCACCAGCCGCCACCCGGCCCTGCTGCTGCTGTGGCAGGTGACGGAGCCGGTCATGGCCCCGGTGCGGCGCATCCTTCCCCCCATGGGCGGCCTCGATTTCTCGCCGATCCTCGTGTTCATCCTGATCAACGTGCTGCAGATCGCCCTGCGCCACATGGCTGCCGGCATCGGCCTGCACCCGGCGCTGGTCATGGGTGTGTGACGGCGGACCCGTGACAGCGCCTGCGCCTGCGAGTGCCGGTTCCGTCGGCCTGGTCACCCCGCAGACCGCGCACTTCGACGAACCCCTGACGCTCGCCTGCGGGCGCGTGCTGTCCACCTACGACCTTGTCTATGAGACCTACGGCGAACTCAACGCCGCGAGGGACAACGCGATCCTCGTCTGCCATGCCCTCTCCGGCCACC
>CAYFVG010000239.1:0-3555 GCA_964346365.1 uncultured Alteromonadaceae bacterium | reverse complement strand
TGCTGCTCGCCCCGCTGCTCGCCCTCTGCCTGCCGGCACTGCCCGCCGGGGCCGACCCGCTCCGGCTAGCCGTAGCAACGAACTTCCGCGCCACGGCCGAGCACCTCGCCGCGGCCTTCGAGCGCAAAACGGGCACCGCCGTCAGCATCAGTAGCGCCGCCACGGGCACGCTCTACAATCAGCTCCGCCACGGTGCGCCCTTCGACCTGTTCCTGGCCGCCGACGTCGAGCGGCCCCGGCGTCTCGCGGCAGAGGGGCTCGGTATCGCTGTGAGCCGGCGCTGCTACGCCCGCGGCAGGCTCGTGCTGCTGGGCGGCGACGGCTCCCTCGACGCCCTGGCCGAATTGGGCCAAACGGTCGCCATCGCCAACGCCGCCACCGCACCCTACGGCGTCGCCGCCGAGGCCGTCCTTGCGCGGGCGCCCTTCGCCGGCGTCGAGCGCCGGCTCCTTCGCGGTGCCAGCGTGCAGCAGGCCTGGCAGTTCCACGCCAGCGGCGCCGCGAAGCTCGCCCTGGTGGCGCGGTCCCTGGTCACCGCGGCCGATCGCCAGGTCGCCATTCCCGCCGCCTGGCATGCCCCCATCGAGCAGCAGGCCATCGTCATCGCCGGGGGCGCAGAGGCCGGCGCGGCCGCCTTCCTCGACTACCTCGTTGGGCCTGCCGCGCAGGCGCGCCTGCGCGAGGACGGCTACGATCCGTGCCCCTGAGCGACGACGAATGGACCGCGATCCGCCTCACCCTGGCGCTGGCTTCGGTGACCGCGGCGCTGCTCCTCGTCCTCGGCACCCCGCTCGCCTGGTGGCTGTCGCGGCGGCGCGGCAACGCCATCGCCGCCGTCGAGGCGGTGGTCGCGCTGCCGCTGGTGCTGCCGCCGACGGTGCTCGGCTTCTACCTGCTGCTGCTGCTCGCTCCGGACACCCCCGTGGGCCGCGGCTGGCAGTGGCTGACCGGCGAGCAGCTCGCCTTCAGCTTCCCGGCGCTGGTGATCGGTTCCCTGATCTACTCCCTGCCCTTTGTGGTGCAGCCCCTGCAGCAGGCGTTTCAGCGCCTGCCCGTGGAACTGCTGGAAGCGGCCGCAACGCTGGGTGCCGGGCCCGGGGACCGCTTCCGCAGCCTGGTGGTACCCCTGACCCGGCGCAGCTTCCTCATCGCCGGCGCCCTCGGCTTCGCGCACACGGTGGGAGAATTCGGTGTGGTGCTCATGATCGGCGGCAACATCCCCGGCGAGACCCGGGTTGTCTCCATCGCCCTCTTCGACCAGGTCGAAGCGCTGCAGCTGGAAAGCGCCCACCGCCTTGCCGGCGGGCTCGTGGTCGCCTCGCTGGCGCTGCTGTTCCTGCTCTACCGGGGCGGCGGCCTGCGCCCCTGGCGCCTGGGCCGATGAGCGGGCTTTCCCTCGATCTACACTGGACGGCGCCGGACGGCGCCTTCCGCCTGGCCTGCGCCACCGAGCTTCCGGCCCGCGGCGTCACCGCCGTCTACGGGCCGTCCGGCGCCGGCAAGTCCACCCTGCTGCACTGCATCGCCGGCCTGCGCCGCGCCGACGCGGGCTCCCGCATCCACCTCGCCGGCGAGTGCTGGCAGGACGACCGCCGCTGTCTGCCCGCGCATCGGCGGCGCGCGGCCGTGGTGTTCCAGGACGCGCGCCTGTTTCCGCACATCGACGTCGCGGGCAATCTCGCCTACGCCCGCCGGCGCGCCGCGCGCGGCGGGCCGGACCCCGCCGCGGTGACCGCGGCCCTCGGCATCGACGACCTCCTGGCCCGCAAGCCGGACACGCTGTCCGCCGGGCAGAAACAGCGCGTGGCGATCGCCCGCGCCCTGCTGGCCCACCCGCGGCTGCTGCTCCTCGACGAACCCGTCGCCAACCTCGACGGCGACGCCCGCCGGCGCTGCCTCGCGGCCCTGCAGCGCGTCGCCGCGGACCTCGAAATCCCGATGCTCTACGTGAGCCACAGCATTGAGGAAATTACCGGGCTGGCAGATGAGCTGCTGTTGTTGCGGAGCGGTAGCCGGGTGGCCCAGGGGCCCCTCCTCGACCTCGCCGGCCGCCTCGACTCGCCGCTCGCCGAGGAACCGGATGCCGCGGCCATCGTCGAGGTTGCCGTGGCCGGCGCCGAGGCGAGCTACGGCCTCACGCGTCTGGAGCTGGCCGGCGAGCCGCTGTGGATCACCGCCGTCGATGCCGCGCCGGGGCAACGCCGGCGCCTGCGCATCCCGGCCCGGGATGTGTCCGTGTGCCGGGCGCGGCCAAGCGACACCAGCATTCTCAACGTCCTGCCGGTGACCCTGGCGGCGCTGCGCCCCGCCGGCGAGGGGCACTGCCTGCTGCAGCTCAGCATCGACGAACAGCGGCTCCTGGCCCGGATCACCCGCAAGTCCGCCGAGACGCTGGCCCTCGCCCCCGGCGATCCTCTTTTCGCGCAGATCAAGAGCACGGCCCTGGCCGGAGAATCCCTGTGAACCACCATCCTTATGACAAGCTCGGCCCGGACACGGTCATCGACGCCGTGGAAGCCGCCGGCTACTTGAGCGATGCCCGCCTCCTGGCCCTCAATAGCTACGAGAACCGCGTCTACCAGGTCGGCCTCGAGGACAGCGACCCCCTGATCGCCAAGTTCTACCGCCCGGGGCGCTGGACGGACGCGCAGATCCTCGAGGAACACGCCTTTGCCGCCGAGCTCGCCGACGCGGAGATCCCGGTGATCGCGCCCCTGGCCGCCGCCGATGGCGGCACGCTCTTCGAGCATGCCGGCTTCCGCGTCGCCCTGTTCCTGCGCCGCGGTGGCTACCCGCCGGAGCTCGACGACCCGGAGGCGCTCCTGGTCCTCGGCCGCACCCTGGGCCGCATCCACCGCGTCGGCGCCGCCCGGCCCTTCGCTCACCGCCCGGCCATGGATCCCGGGAGCATGCTCGACGCCAGTCGGGCCTTCCTGCTCGAACATTTCATTCCCCGGGATCTGCGCCCCGCCTACGAGAGTCTCACCGCCGACCTCGCCGAGCGCGTCGCCCCGCGCTGGGCGGAAATCACCCCCGCCGACTGCCAGCGCCTCCACGGCGACTGCCACGTGGGCAACATTCTCTGGCGGGACGGCAACGCCCATTTCGTCGACCTGGACGACTGCATGACGGGCCCCGCGATCCAGGATCTGTGGATGTTTCTCTCCGGCGAGCGCCTGCACCGCGAGGGCCAGCTCTCGGAGCTGATCGCCGGCTACGGGGAGTTCATGGATTTCGACCCGCGACAGCTGCGCTGGGTCGAGACGCTGCGCACGCTCCGCCTGGTCCGCTACGCCGCCTGGCTCGCCGGCCGCTGGGACGACCCCGCCTTCCCCCACAGCTTCCCGTGGTTCAACACGGACCGCTACTGGGCCGACCACGTGCTCGAGCTCCGGGAGCAGCTGGCGGCGATGGATGAAGAGCCGCTTCGGTTACTTTGATTGCTTTCGGGCCCGGTGCTCCGTGGTGTTGAGCTTTGCGGAGTAGCGCCTCGGGGGACGGTGCTGCGGGGGGACGTTGGTGCTTCGTAGCCCGGTGCTGGAGGGTGGGATACAC
>CAYFVG010000238.1:0-3567 GCA_964346365.1 uncultured Alteromonadaceae bacterium | reverse complement strand
CGGGGAGCGCGATATCCGCGAGCTCGCCCACGCCCTGCGCGGTGAAGCCGGCCTCGACGTGTTGCCTCTGTATGCGCGCCTGGGCCAGGCGGAGCAGGCCCGGGTCTTCGACCCGCGCAGCCGCCGGGGCCTGCGGGTGGTGCTCGCCACCAATGTTGCCGAGACCTCGGTCACTGTGCCCGGCATTCGCTATGTGATCGACCCGGGGGAGGCGCGGATCAACCGCTACAGCCCGCGCTCGCGGATTCAACGCCTGCCTGTCGAGCCCATCTCCCGGGCGAGCGCGGACCAGCGCAAGGGGCGCTGCGGTCGTGTGGGCCCCGGTATCTGCCTGCGCCTCTACAGCGAGGAGGACTACCTCGGCCGGCCCGGGTTCACGGACCCGGAGATCCGCCGCAGCAACCTCGCCGCCGTCATCCTGCAGATGCTCGACCTGCGCCTGGGCGCCGTGGAGGGCTTTCCCTTCCTCGAACCGCCGGACCGCAAGAGCATTCGCGAGGGCTACCGGCTCCTCGAAGAAGTCGGTGCGGTCGACCCGCGGCACCGGCTCACGGACCTCGGCCGCAAGCTCGCGCGGCTGCCCGTGGATCCTGTCGCCGGACGCATGATCCTCGCCGCCACGGAGCATGGCTGCGTCCCCGAGGTGCTGGTGATCGCCAGCGCTCTGGCTGTGCAGGACCCGCGGGAGCGGCCGGCGGAACGGCAGGCGCAGGCAGACCAGGCCCACGCGCGTTTCCGCGACCCGCGCTCGGACTTCATCGCCCTGGTGAACCTGTGGCGCTACTTCGAAGTGCAGCGCCAGGCCCTCAGCCAGAACCAGCTGCGCAAGCTCTGCCAGCGCGAGTATCTGTCCTTCCTGCGCATGCGGGAGTGGCGGGACATCCACCGCCAGCTCAGCATCGCCTGCCGCCAGCAGGGCATCGCTGTGCCCCCGGCGCTGGCGGAGGAAGTCGATTACACCGGTATTCACCGGGCCCTGCTGCCGGGGCTGCTGGCCAATGTCGCCCAGCGCAAGGAGGGGCGGGAGTACTTAGGCGCACGCAACCGCAAGCTGTGGCTCTTCCCCGGGTCCAGCCTGCACCGCAAGCCGCCGCCCTGGCTGGTCGCGGCGGAGGTGGTCGAGACCAGCCGTGTCTTTGCCCGCATGGCGGCGGCGATCGAGCCGGACTGGCTGCTCAGTGCCAACCCGTCACTCCTCAAGCGCCATCACTACGAGCCGCGCTGGCAGCGCGGCAGCGGCCGCGTCGTTGCCACGGAGCGGGTTACGCTCTTCGGCCTCACGGTCAGCGACGGGACCACTGTGCACTACGGGCCCATCGATCCGCCGGTGGCCCGGGAACTGCTGATCCGCGACGGCCTCGTGCCGGGACGCTGGCGGCAGAAGCCGGCCTTCCTGCGCCACAACCTCGCCGAGGCCGCGGCCCTGGCGGAGCTGGAGAACCGCACCCGCCGCCGGGACCTGCTGGTGGATGAGGAAACGCTGTTCGCGTTCTATGACGAGCGCCTGCCGGCGGACATCACCACGGCGGGGCAGCTGTCGCGCTGGCTCAAGCGGCACCGCGGCGCCGACGCCCGCCTGCGGCTGTCCCGGGGGGAGCTCGCCGCACGGCTCCCCGGCGATGACCTCGAGGCGCAGTTCCCGGACCAGCTCACCTGGGAGGGGCAGGCCTACCCGCTGTCCTACCAGTTCGAGCCGGGCGGTGCGGCGGATGGTGTGTCGGTCACCGTGCCCGTGGTGCTGCTCAACAGGGTGCCGCGTCATCGCTTCGACTGGCTGGTTCCCGGGCTCTTGCGGGAAAAGTGCGAGGCGCTGGTCCGTGGCTTGCCGAAGCGCCTGCGCCGCAACCTGGTGCCGGTCCCGGACACGGTGGCCTCGGCGCTCGTCGGGATCGCGCCGGAGGATCGGCCGCTGCCCGAGGTGCTGGCGCCGGTGCTGTCGCGCCTCGGCGCCTGCCGGGTCGTGGCGGCAGACTTCTCACCCGAAAGCCTCGAGCCCTTCTACCGCATGAATGTCCGGGTGGTCGACGCCGATGGGCGGCTGCTGGCCCAGGGCCGTGACCTGGAGGCGCTGGTCCAGCGCTTTCGCGACGAAACGGCCGCGGCGGTCTCGGGGCCCGCCAGCGCCGGGCCCGCGCGCGAGGGCATCCGGGACTGGGACTTCGGAGCCCTGCCCGCGCGCTGGACCGATGAGCAGGCGGGGGTGACCATCGTCGCCTTTCCCGCCCTCGAGGACCGCGCGGACAGCGTGGCGATCCGCCTGTTCGACTACGAAGAGGACGCCCGCGCCAGCCACCGCCGCGGGCTGGCGAGGCTGGCATCGCTGCAGCTGGCGCGCCCCCTGCGCGGTCTGCGCAAGCACCTTCTGCGCGGCAACGAGGATCAGCTGCTGTTTGCTGCGGTCGGCCTCGAGCGCAATGCCCTGGTGGACGATCTGCTGGCGGCGGCGGTGCTGGAAGCCTGCGTACTTGCTATGGACTGCCGTGACCCGGAATCCTTTCGGGCGGCGCTGGCCCGGGGTAACGGCCGCCTCGTCGCCGTGGCCAATGAGCTGGAGCAGCGGCTGCGCAACACGCTCCGGCCCCTGGCCGCGGCCCGACCGCGGCTGGCGACGCTCGCCGGCCAGTGGCCCCGGGCGGTGGCCGATGTGGAGGCGCAGCTCGCGGACCTGCTGCGCCCCGGTTTCCTTGTCGACACGCCCTTTGCGCAGCTCGCCCAGTATCCTCGCTACGCCAAGGCGCTCGATTACCGGCTCGAGCGCCTGCCGGCCCAGCCCGGCAAGGACGACCGCGCCCGGGAGCAGCTCGACGCGCTGCAGGCGCCGCTGCAGGCGCTGGTTTCTGAGCGCCCCTGCGTAAGGATTATTGCAGAGGAAATAATAACCTACAGTGAAATGCTGCAAGAGTTTCGAGTTTCCCTGTTCGCCCAGCACCTGGGCACGGCCCGCCCCGTTTCGGCCAAGCGCCTGGCGCGCCAGTGGCGGGACTGCGAGGCCTGGCTGACGGCGCACCCGCGTTGAGGCGCCTTGCAACGGGTGCGTAGCAGCCTGTCGGACTCAGGTCGTTCTACTGCGGGAAAGCCGGATTTGGCCATTTTTCAGTCTCTTTTTCGTTAAATAGAACCACTATTCGCCTCAAAAGAGACTGAAAACTGCCTCAAACCGGACTTTCCCTCGCTACGAACGCCTGAGTCCGACAGGCTGCCATGGCCGGTGCTTGTCGCCGGTGACAGGGTCCCTTACCGTTTGCCGGCGCCACCCCGGCGGCAGGTGTCGCTCCGCGAACGGAATCAACATCCCTTTCCACACGTCGACCAGAGGGCCGGAGATTTTCGTTACTGCCGGTGATGCGGGCCCGGTCTGGTTGTGCCCCGGCGCGCCGGGCATACTCTCCTGGGTTGACTTGCAGGTATCAAATAATGATCTTTCGATTCTGCCTGGTAATAGCGCTCGCTTTGCCGGGCGCCCAACTGGCGCACGGGAGCGATGTCGACCCCCTCGAACCGATCAATCGCCCCATCTTCGCCTTCAACGACATGCTCGATACCTTTGTGCTGCGCCCGGCGGCGAAG
>CAYFVG010000237.1:0-3589 GCA_964346365.1 uncultured Alteromonadaceae bacterium | reverse complement strand
CTCGACGCCCCACTGGTCGAAGGCGTTGATGCCCCAGAGGACCGCGCTGCAGTACGTGCGGTGCTCGTAGAGGGCGAGGAGGGCGCCGAGGGTCTCCGGGGTGAGGACGTCGAAAGTGATCAGGTTGTGCGGGCGATTGCCCGGCATGGCCAGGTGGGGCGCGAGGCGGTCCGCCTCGGCCCGATCCTCGCAGCGATCGAGGAGCGCGCTGCGGGCGTCGCTCTCGCTGCGGCCGATGACCAGAGCACGGCTCTGGGCCAGGCAGTTGGCGACCAGGCGGGCGTGGTCCTCGCGCTGCGACGGGTCCCGGGGGGCCAGGGGCAGGACAAAATCCGCCGGGCAGCAGTGCGTACCCTGGTGCAGAAGCTGGTGGAAGGAGTGCTGGCCGATAGTGCCGGCACTGCCCCAGAGCACCGGGGCCGAGTGCCCGGTGAGGCGGGCGCCATCGCGGGTGACGCCCTTGCCGTTACTCTCCATGGTCAGCTGCTGCAGAAAATCCGGCAGGCGCTGCAGCCGGTGGCTGTAGGGGAGGACCACGTGGTTGCCGGCGCCGAGGAACTGGCAGTTCCAGGTCTCCAGGAGGGCCAGCAGCATGGGCAGGTTGTCCGCCACGGGGGCGCTGGCGAAATGCGCATCCATGGCCTCGGCGCCGGCGAGGAAGGCGGCGAAGGTGTCCCAGCCGAGGCTGATGGCGCAGGACAGCCCCACGGCCGACCAGACCGAATAGCGGCCGCCGACCCAGTCCCACAGCGGCAGGCAGTGGCTCCCGGGAATGCCGAAGTCGGCGGCGGCTTCGAGGTTCGTGGTGACGGCGAGGCAGTGGCGGGCGAGGTCGCCGTCCGCGACGCCGCCCTCCCGGAGCCAGGCGCGGGCGGCCAGGGCATTGGCCAGCGTCTCCTCCGTGCGGAAGGATTTCGAGCAGATGACGAAGAGCGTTGTGGCGGGATCGAGGGCGGCGAGCGTTGCGGCGAGGTCGTCCGGGTCGACGTTCGCGGCGTAGTGGGCGCGGGGCGCTGCGTCCGGGGTGGCCAGGGCCTCGCTGACGAGCCGCGGGCCGAGGTCCGAGCCGCCGATGCCGATATTGACCACGTCGGTAATGGCGCGGCCGGTGTGCCCCGTGTGGGCGCCGGCGCGGATCGACTCGGCCAGCTCGCGCATGCGTTCGCGGGTCGCGGCCACGGCGGCGTAGCGCTCACCGCTGCCGGTGCTCGCGCGCAGGAGGCTGTGCAGCGCCGGGCGGCGTTCCGTGTTGTTGACCTCGCTGCCGCCCAGGAGAGCGCTCGCGGCGCCGGGCAGGTTCGCGGCGCCGGCGAGGGCGATGAGATCGTCGAGGGCAGCCGGGTCGAGGAGCTGGCGGCGGGCATCCAGGCGCAGTCCGGCCGCCTCGCGCACGAGCCGTTGCGCGCTGTCCGGATCGGCCGCCAGGGCCGCAAGGTTACCGGAGCGCAGGCGCTCGGCGTGGGCGCAAAGGACCCGGGTATCCCTGTCGCCCAGGGTCAGGCAGTCTCGCGACACGGTGTCGTTCTCCTGAAAAGGGTGCGCGCAGTATAGGAAGCAGGGCGACACCGGGGCCACCCCGGGCTGGACTTCAGGTGTTGCGGTCGACGGAGCGGTGGGCGAGGGTGACCAGGGCCTCGAGGGCGGCGCCGTCCTCGAGGCCGTGGAGGGCAGCGAGGGCGCGGTCCCGGTGCAGCTCGGCCCGGGCGCGCGTGTAGGCGAGGCTGCCACAGTCGTTCACTGCGGCCACCACCGCAGCGAGGGCACGGGTATCGCGACCGGCGATGGCGTCGTGGACCACCTGGCGCTGGGCATCGTCACCGCTGCGCAGGACGTGGATCAGCGGCAGCGTGGGCTTGCCCTCGCCCAGGTCGTCGCCGACATTCTTGCCCATGGTCGCGGCATCGCCCTCGTAGTCGAGGAGGTCGTCCACCATCTGGAAGGCGATGCCGAGGTTCAGGCCGAAATCGTAGAGGCGCTGCTGCACAGCGGCGTCACAGCCGTGAAGCCGGGCGGCGCCGCGGCAGGCGGCGGCGAAGAGCGCCGCCGTCTTGCGGGTGATGACGTCCATGTACTGCGCCTCGGTGGTCTCCGGGTCTCCGGCCCGGGCCAGCTGCAATACCTCGCCGGCGGCGATGCGGTTCGTCGTGTCCGCCATCTGGGCCAGCAGCGGCATGTCCTCGAGGCTGACCATGAGCTGGAAGGCGCGGGTGTAGAGGAAGTCGCCGACGAGCACGCTCGGGGCGTTGCCGAAAGCGGCGTTGGCCGTGGGCCGGCCCCGGCGCAGTTCCGAGAGGTCGACGACATCGTCGTGGAGGAGCGTCGCCGTGTGGATGAACTCGATCACCGCGGCGAAGCAGATATGCCGGGTGGTGCAGGCCCCGAGGGCCTTCGCCGAGAGCAGCGCCAGCACGGGCCGAAGCCGCTTGCCACCCGCTTCCACGATATAGTGGCCAATGTTCTCCACCATCGCGACATCGGACTCGAGCTGCTCGATAATAAGGGCGTTAACCTGCTGGAACTCGCGGTCGACGACGGCGCGGATGTCGTACATAGGAACGGTGGGCCTGGGAAAGCCTGGGCATGCTAGGTTGGACACCCTGAAGTGTCAAGAAAGATACCGCCGTGGCAGCTTGCGCCGCGTCGGCAAAATCCGTACAATCTGGTGCCCTTCGAAGTTGACGGCTTCGGGATCCTGTTTCTGCCTCGCCCTGCCCACCGCGCACGCGGTGTTTGCGAAAAAGATAGTGGCAAAAGACAGCGGGAAGGCCAAGGTAACGGAGAGCAATATGTACGCAGTAATCGAAAGCGGCGGCAAGCAGCACCGCGTCGCCGAGGGCGAGTCCCTCAAGCTGGAAAAAATCGAGGCCGCGACCGGCGACACCGTCGAATTCGACAAGGTGCTCATGGTGGGCGGCGGTGACGGTACAAAGATCGGCCGACCGCTGGTCGACGGCGGCAGGGTGACCGCTGAGGTCGTGAGCCACGGTCGCCACAAGAAGGTGCGGATCGTCAAGTTCAATCGGCGCAAGCACCATCGCAAGGAAATGGGCCACCGCCAGTGGTACACGGAAGTGAAGATTACCGGTATCACGGCGTAACGCGGGAGGAAACAGGCTATGGCACACAAGAAAGCAGGTGGTAGTACCCGCAACGGACGCGATTCCGAGAGCAAACGTCTCGGCGTCAAGCGCTTCGGCGGTCAGGCCGTGGAGGCGGGCAATATCATCGTCCGGCAGCGCGGCACGCGTTTCCACGCCGGTGAAAACGTCCGTACCGGCAAAGACCACACGCTGTTCGCCACCAGCGCCGGCAGGGTCGAGTTCATCACCCGCGGGCCGAACAGCCGCAAGTTCGTCCGGGTCACCACGGCCTGAGGCATCGCGCGCAAGGCGCCCGCGAGAGCCTCGTTATTTGACGGGGCTTTTTTCTGAGTTCTTCGAAGGTTGCCGGGACAGGTACCGGATGCCTCCGCGGGCTGCTCCTTGGACTCGGCTTTCCACAGCTTGCCGGTACGACTGCTGGAGGGCGCCCCCAGCCGCTCCCCGATACACGCTTTGTGGGGGCGCCCTCCAGCAGTCGTCCCTACCGC
>CAYFVG010000236.1:0-3596 GCA_964346365.1 uncultured Alteromonadaceae bacterium | reverse complement strand
ATCGGCTGGGGCAGCCAGATCCGCTCCTACGTGCTGGACCAGTCCCGCATCAAGGACCTGCGCACGAGCGTCGAGAGCAGCAACACCCAGGCGGTGCTGGATGGCGCTATCGACCCATTCATCGAGGCCTCCCTGAAGAAAGGCCTCTGACGGATCTCTAACGCACCTCTGACGGATTGAGCCATGAGTGAACACGAGCCGACGGCGGCGGACCGGCAGGCGGCGGACGAGAACAAGCTGATCGCGGAGCGCCGCGGCAAGCTCGCCGCCCTGCGCGAGGCCGGCAACCCCTTCCCCAACGACTTCCGCCGCACGGCGGAGGCCGGCTGGCTGCAGGCGGAGTACGGCGAGTGCAGCAAGGCGGAGCTGGAGGAGAGGAACACCGAGTACGCGGTCGCCGGGCGCCTTATCCGCAACCGCGGCGCCTTCCTGCTCATGCAGGACGGCAGCGGCCAGGTGCAGCTGTACATCAACCGCAAGACGCTGGCGGCGGAGACCCTCGAGGCCGTCAAGCACTGGGATCTCGGCGACATCGTCGCGGCGCGCGGGCCGATCCACAAGTCCGGCAAGGGCGACCTCTACATCAATATGGCCGAGGCCCGTCTGCTGACCAAGGCCCTGCGCCCGCTGCCGGACAAGTACCACGGTCTCGCAGATCGGGAGCTGCGCTACCGTCAGCGTTACGTCGATCTCATCGTCAATGAAGACTCGCGCCGGGTGTTCCAGCGCCGCTCGCAGAGCGTGACGTTCATCCGCGACTACATGAACCGTCGCGGCTTCATGGAGGTCGAAACGCCGATGATGCAGCCGATACCCGGCGGCGCCGCGGCCAGGCCCTTCGTCACCCACCACAATGCGCTGGACCTCGACATGTACCTGCGCATCGCGCCGGAGTTGTACCTCAAGCGCTTGACGGTGGGCGGCTTCGAGCGCGTCTACGAGATCAACCGCAACTTTCGCAACGAGGGCTTGTCCACGCGGCACAATCCCGAATTCACCATGCTCGAGTACTACTGGGCCTACGCCGATTATCGCGACGCCATGGACCTCACGGAGGACCTCCTGCGCTCGCTGACGGAGGCAGTGCTCGGCAGTACGACGGTGCACTACCAGGGTCGGGACTACGACTTCGGCAGGCCCTTTGCGCGCATGACCGTGGTCGAGGCCATCCTCGCTCACAACCCTGAGGTCACCGCGGACCAGCTCGGCGACGAGACCGCGACCCGGGCCCTGGCCCGCGGGCTCGGCATTCCCCTCAAGGACGACTGGGGCCTCGGCAAGGTGCAGCTGGAAATCTTCGAGCACACGGCCGAGGAACAGCTGGACCAGCCGACCTTTATCACCGCCTACCCCACGGAGGTCTCACCGCTGGCCCGGCGCAGCGACGCCGATCCCTTCGTGACCGAGCGCTTCGAGTTCTTCGTCGCCGGGCGGGAACTGGCCAACGGCTTTTCCGAGCTGAACGACGCCGAGGACCAGGCCGAGCGCTTCCGCGCCCAGGTGGCAGAGAAGGAGGCCGGCGACGAGGAGGCCATGCACTACGATCACGATTACCTGCGCGCCCTCGAATACGGCATGCCGCCGACGGTCGGCGAGGGCATCGGCATCGACCGGCTGGGGATGCTGCTGACGGACTCGCCGTCGATCCGCGACGTGTTGCTCTTTCCGCACCTGCGCCCCGGGTGAGCTGCGCCCGCCGTGGTAGACTCGCGGTATCGCGCTTCGCGGAGACGCCCGTGCAGGCACCGAAACCCCGACACCTGGGCACGGCACTGGCCCTGACCCTCATCGCCGGCTGCGCCAGCGAGCCGCCGGCCCCGGCCGCCGGGGATGCGTCGGCCCGGGAGCGGGACGTGGAACTGAATCTCAATCTCCCCGAACCCCCGGTCTGCGACTGCCCGGCCCCGGGCGCCGACCATACTTTCCTCGAGCGCGGCTTCCGATCCCTGGCGGCCGGCGACAGTATCGAAGCGGTGCAGTACTTCCAGCGCTACCGGCGCCTCGAGAAGAACCCCACGGCGGCCTGGGAGGCCGACGTGGCCATCGCCTACGCCAGCATCCTTCCGAACAGTCCCTTCTACGATCTCGAGGCGGCTACCGTTGCGAGTGCCGAGCTGCAGGCCACGCGGCCGGTGGAACCGGCGCCGCACGATACCGCGGTGCTCCTGGCCCGGGCCCTCGAGGCGCTGGTGGAACTGGCCCGCCATCTCGATGACCTCGAGGGCAGCAACGCCATGCTGCGCCAGGACCTGGAGAAGCGGGAACAGGCCCTCAGGCGGCTGCGCGAGCTGACTCTGGGTGAGCCGGCAACTCCACCGTAAAGGTCGAGCCTTTGCCCGGGGCGCTGGTCACGCTGATGCGCCCGCCCATGAGTTCGCAGAAGTCCCGGCAGATCGCCAGGCCCAGGCCCGTGCCGCCATAGGCGGCGCTGGTATCCGGCTCCGCCTGCACGAAGGCCTCGAAGACGCGCGCCTGCTGCGCCCGGTTCATGCCGATGCCCGTATCCACCACCGCGACCGTCAGGGCATAGGGCGCTTCCACGCGCCGGGCGCGCACCGTGATGCTGCCTCCGTGCGTGAACTTGCTCGCATTGCTGAGCAGATTGACCATCACCTGGCGGAATTTGGTCGCGTCGGAGTGGAGCGCGGGCAGATCCGGGGCGAGGTCCAGCTGCAGCCGGTTCTTTTTTTCCCGCAGCAGCGGGGTCAGGCTGTCGCACACCTGTTTCAAGGCCTCCTCGGGGCGGAAGTCCTCGCAGTGCAGGTCCATCTTGCCCGTCTCGATCTTGGACAGATTCAGGATGTCGTCGATAAGGCCCAGCAGCTGGCGTCCGGAGAGAGTGATCTTGTCCAGATCCGCGCGGTGGCTGTCCCGGTCCAGGGCGCCGGCGTCGCCGAGTTCGTCGTGGAGCATCTCACTGTAGCCGATGATAGCGTTGAGGGGCGTGCGCAGCTCGTGGCTGACGTTGGCGAGGAAAATGCTCTTGGCGTCGTTGGCCGCGTCGGCCTCCCGCTTGGCCTGCTGCTCGTCCTCGATGGCGATGCGCAGCTTGTCGGCCATGGTGTTAAAGGCCTCGGCGAGGTCACCGAGCTCGCCCTCGTCCTCGATATCATCGATGCGGTAGCCGAAGTCGCCGGCGCCGATGCGTTCCGTGCCGCGCTTCAAGCGCTTCAGCGAGGCGTTGGTGTAGCGCACCAGGAACAGGCCCAGCATGGCGGTAAGGAAGATTGACGCGATGAAGCCGAAGACGGTGATCCGGTCCGTGAGCAGGATGGTGCGATCGATGACGTTGGCGCGCTGCACGGCGATGAATGCCTGGCGCTGTTCCAGTGCCTTGAGGCGCTGCTTGGTGGCCAGGTAGGGCGCCGGGTCTTCCACCTCGGGGTCGTAGGCGGGATCGTTGTAGCGTTCGTAGAAGCTCTGCCAGTTGTCGAGGAGCCGGTCGGCGGCCCCGAGCAGGCCCTCGTACTGCTGCTGGGTGACGTCGCGGCTCACTGCGCCGAGGCTCTCGATGCGCTGGCGGATGGCGGCCAGCTCTGCCTGTTCCCGGGATGTTTCCCGGTCGTCCAGGCGGTCATCCGTGGTCTCGCGCAGCG
>CAYFVG010000235.1:0-3617 GCA_964346365.1 uncultured Alteromonadaceae bacterium | reverse complement strand
GCGACCAGCCGGTGCTGCTGCTGGCGCGGGATCCGGCGGACGTGCCTATGGGCATCAGCCACGTATTGCTGCTCGACCGCGGCCGTGCGGCGGCAGCCGGCGAGCGCGAGGCGATCCTCGCCGGGCCGGAAACTGCCACCCTCATGCTGCCCCCCCTGCCGCCCCTCGGCGAGCTGCCGCCGCCCACGCCGGGAGCGCCGCGGGCGCCGAAGGAGACGCCGCTCATCGCCCTGCGCGATGTCGCCGTAAGCTTCGACGACACAGCGGTGCTCGCGGGGGTGGACTGGACCTTCGACCACGGCCAGCACTGCGCCATCGCCGGACCCAACGGCTGCGGCAAATCGACGCTCCTCGGCCTCGTCACCGGCGACAACCACAAGGCCTACGGCCAGGATGTAACCCTGTTCGGGCGCCGGCGCGGCAGCGGCGAGAGCGTCTGGGACATCAAGCGGCACTTCGGCCAGGTGGATACGCAGCTGCAGCTGACCTTCGCCCGCGGCATGCGCGTGGTGGAAGTGGTGACCTCGGGCTTCTTCGACAGCGTCGGCCTCTACGACGACTGGGGCGACGGCCAACGCGCTCTGGCGCAGGCCTGGCTCGAGGCCCTCGCCCTCGGCGAGCTGGCGGCGGCGCGCTTCGACGACCTCTCCTTCGGTCTGCAGCGCATGGTGCTGCTGGCCCGGGCCATGGTGAAGGGCCCGCAGATACTGGTGCTCGATGAGCCCACCCTGGGCCTCGACGCCTGGCACCGCCGGCTGCTGCTGCGCGCCGTGGACCACGTCGCCGCCGGCAGCGACAGCCAGCTTCTGTTCGTCAGCCACTCCGCCGGCGACCGGCCGGCCTGCATCAACCAGCGGCTGGACTTCGTGCCGGGCGACGGCGCGTTCACGGTGCGGGTCAGCGGGTAGAGGGCGTCGGCTAGTAGAGGGCGTCAGCGGGTAAAGGGCGCCAGCGCGGCGCATTCGCTGCCGCGGCAGTAGAGCAGGCCCCGCTCCGCAAAGGCCTTTGCCTGGGCCTGGTCGCCGGCGGCGGCGTGGGTGCGCGCCAGCTCGAGGTAGAGGGAACCGCGGGCGGGCTGCAACCGCTGAGCTCGCTCGAGCAGGGCCAGCGCGCGCTCGGTCCGGCCGGCCTCGCGGGCGCTGCGCGCCTCGGCGAGCAGCCCGCTGACGGCACCCGTGGCCGGGTCCGGCGGCGCCGGCACCGGGCGGGGATCGCTGCGCGGGCCATCGGTTTCGCCCGTTCGCGTCTCCACCGGCGCCGGCGTTTTCCGCGCCGGACCGCCGGCACAGGCGGCCAGCAGCGCGGCCAGGGTGAGGCAGAGCAGCAGTCGAGCGCGCATCAATTATCTCCGAACAGGCGTTCAAACCAGTCGCGGATCGGGTTGCCGCTGCGGGCGCAGGGGCTGCGGCGCTTCGGCTCGCTGCCATCGATGAAGGGTAGCAGCCGGGCGCCCTCGCAGCCCTCCCGGCTGGCCAGCCCCGTGGCCTCATCCACCCAGTGCAGCGATACCCCCGCGGGCATGCGGTAGGCGAGCGGGCGCCGCGCCGCGGCAGCCATAAAGTTCGCCCAGATACGCCCGGCGCCGGTGGCCCCGGTGAGGCCCGTGGCGAGGTTGTCGTCGTGGCCGATCCAGCTCACCGCGAGCAGGTCGCCGGAGAACCCGGCGAACCAGGAATCCCGATAGCCGTCGGTCGTCCCGGTCTTGCCGGCCACCGCAAATTTTTGCGGCAGCTTGCGGTAGACGCTACGCCCGGTGCCCTCGCGCACCACGGCGCGCAGGGCGTAGTGCAACAGGTGCACCGCGCGCTGGTCCACGCGGCGGTCGTAGGCCAGCGGGTAGCGTTTCAACGGCTCGCCGCGGGCATCGACGATGTCGCGGATGCTGCGCAGCGGCATACGAAAGCCACCGGCGGCAATGGCCTGGTACATCCGCGCAACCATAAGCGGCGAGTACTCACCAACCCCCAGCGTCACCGCCGGCAGGGCCGGCGCCTCCGGCAGACCCAGGCGCTCGAGCATGTCGTGCACCCGGTCGATACCGAGCGCCAGGCCCAGGCGGGCCGTGGCCACGTTGTAGGACCGGGCCACTGCCCGGTGCAGCGGCACCTCGCCGTGGAAGGTCTGCTCGAAGTTCTCCGGCTCCCAGACCTCGCCGTTTTGACCTTCGTGGCGCAGCGGGCCGTCGTCGAGGCGCGTGGCCAGCGTATAGCGCTCCGGCTGCTCGAGGGCGGCGAGATACACGGCCGGCTTGAGCAGGGAGCCGGCCGGCCGGCGCGCGTCCAGCGCCCGGTTGAAGCCGGCATAGCGAACCCGGCGGCCGCCGACCAGTGCCGCCACCTCGCCCGTATCCACCCGGGTGACGATGCTCGCCGACTCCAGCCCCTCGTCCAGCCCGTCGAGCACGGCGCTCGTGCTCCGCTCCAGCTGTCGCTGCAGGATCGGGTCGAACGGCGTAAAAATGCTCAGGCCGAGGGTCTCGAGGTCCGCCGCCCGGTACTCCTCACCCAGCTGCCGGCGCACCAGGTCCAGGTAGGCCGGGAAGGCATCGCGCCGCCGCGACGCCCGATGCACGCCGAGGGGCATGGCCCTGGCCACCGCCGCCTGGCCGTCGTTGATCACACCGGCCTCGGCCATCTCGTCGAGCACGAGGTTGCGCCGCCCCAGAGCCCGCTCCGGATTGCGCAGCGGGTTGTAGAGGCTCGGCCCCTTGATCATCCCCACGAGCAGCGCCTGCTGGTGCAGACCCAGCTGCGAAAGCGGGGCCTGGAAGTAGTGCCTTGCCGCCAGCGCGAAACCGTGGATCGCCCGCGGTCCCTCCTGACCGAGGTAGACCTCGTTCAGGTAGCTCTCGAGGATCGCGTCCTTGCTGACGTGCAGCTCCAGCAGCACCGCCATGGCGATTTCCGTGAGTTTGCGCACGATGGTGCGCTCCGGGGTGAGATAGTAGTTCTTCACCAGCTGCTGGGTGATCGTGCTGCCGCCGGCCACCACCCGGCCGCTGCGCAGGTTGGAAAACGCCGCCCGGGCGATCCCGCTGACGGAAAACCCCCGGTGCTCATAAAAGCGCCGGTCCTCGATCGTCAGCAGCCCGGCCACGAGCGTCTCCGGCACGTCGTCCAGACGCAGCAGGATCCGGTCCTCCCCGTGCGACGGGTAGATACCGCCGATCTGCAGCGGGTCGAGCCGCATGAGCGACACGTTCCCGGCCCCGCCGGTCAGCGACGACACCCGCCCCCCGTCGATCGCCAGACGCACGCCCCGGGCCGGCTCGCGCTCGCCGGGAAAGTCAAAGCCCTGGGTGTAGATATCGAACACGCTGCCGTTGCGCGAGTACTGCCCCGGCGCCCGCGCGCTGGTCACGGCCCGATAGCCGAGCAGCTCCAGCTCCCAGACCAGGTCCTCCGCCGCCAGCGGCGCTCCCACGAACAGTTCCAGCGGCCGCGCATACACCTTCGCCGGCAGCGCCCACATGCGATCGTCAAAGGTGGTGGTGATGCGCGCATCGAGCACCACCACGCCCACCCCGGCAAGCAACAGGAGCACAATGACGGTTTTGAGCAGGGGCCGGCGGGTTTTCGTCATGGGCGGCGAGTTTACCTTATCGGGGTTTGGCTTCG
>CAYFVG010000234.1:0-3635 GCA_964346365.1 uncultured Alteromonadaceae bacterium | reverse complement strand
CTGGCCCTCCCTGCCATGGTGCTCGGCGCGCTGTTCTTCCTCGCCGGTACCGCGGGGCTCTTGCGCTTTCCCGACGTGCACACCCGGCTCCATGCGCTCACCAAGGCCGACAACGTCGGCCTGGGCTTTCTACTCCTGGGCCTGGCGCTGGAGGCCGGCTCGGCCGCCGTGGCGGCGAAGCTGTTTCTGACCTGGTGCCTGGTGCTTCTGGCCAGTGCGTCTGTGTCCCATGTGATTGCCCGCGCAGCGCTGCGGCGGGGGGTCAAACCATGGCAGCGCTGAGCGGGCTCCCGCCGGCACCGGACCTGCTCCTGGCCCTGGCGCTGCTGTTTACTGCCTCGCAGGCGCTGTATACGCGGTCGCTGTTCCCGGCCGTGGTGTTCTTCGTAGCCTTCGGCATGCTGCTCGCCCTTGCCTGGATGCGCCTGGCCGCGCCGGACGTGGCGCTGGCGGAAGCGGCCATCGGCGCCGGGCTCACGGGCGCGCTGCTCATGGCGGCGGTGGCGCGGCTCCGCGGCCGCGACGAGGACCAGCCGTGAGCCGCCTGGGCCAGGGTTTGCTCGCGCTGCTGTTGTCAGTGCTCGCCGCGGTGTTGGCCTGGACGCTGACCCGGCCCGTGCTGCCCCTCGCCGACGTGCCCGGGCAGATCGACCGCGCCCTTGGCGAGAGCGGTGTCAGCCATCCGGTAACCGCTGTGCTGCTCAACTTCCGGAGCTACGACACGCTGCTGGAGCTGGTGGTATTGCTGGTGGCGCTCGCGGGCGTCCGCAGCCTGGCGCCCCTGCCGTTGCCGGAGCGCTGGGGGGCCGTTGGTGGGGTACTGCGCGAGCTGGCGGGGCTGCTGTTGCCGGTGCTCCTGCTGATGGCGGTTTATCTGCTCTGGGCCGGGGCCACCCGGCCCGGCGGTGCCTTCCAGGGGGGCGCGCTGCTTGCGGCGGCGGGCATCCTCGCGCTTCTGGCCGGCCGCGACCGTTTCCTCGAGGCCTTCGAGCGGCGCCTGTGGCCGCTCGCCTGCGTCGGCGTGGCCGTATTCCTTGCAGTGGCCGCGACAACCCTGGGCCGCCGCGACGGACTGCTGGACCTGCCGCCGGCGCAGGCGGGCACGCTGATCCTGGCGATCGAGGGCTTTGCACTCCTGTCCATCGCGGTCGCCCTGGTCGCCCTGTTCCTCGGCACGGGGGAGGTAAAGGACCGGGACCCGTGACGGCAGCGACTCTCTACGCTGTGCTTGGCGGACTGTTGTTCTGCCTCGCTTTTCACGCCCTCGTGGTCGCGGAGCATCCCCTGCGCTGGCTGCTGGCGGCCAACGTCATGGGCAGCAGCGTCTTCCTCGTACTGGTAGCGGGCAGCGCGCCCGGTGACCCGTTGCCCCAGGCCCTTGTGATCACCGGGATCGTCGTCGCCGTGGCCGCCACCGCCCTGGGTCTTAACCTGCTCTTGCGCCTGGCGTCGCCGGCGGACGGGGACGACACGGCGGGCGGGGAGGGGGACCAGTGACGGTCACGGAGACCATGCCGCTCCTGGTGCTCTGGCCCCTCGGCGCGGGCCTGCTGGTGCTGCTCCTGCCGCGCATGGCCGGGGCCGTGCTCCTCGCCGCCGCCGCCGGCAACTTCGGGCTCGCCCTCACGCTGGCCGCCACCGTGGCAGCGGCGGGCGGCGGCGTCCACAGCGTCGGTGGCTGGGCCGTGCCCCTCGGCATCGCGCTGCGCGCCGACGGTCTGTCTGCGCTACTGGTGCTGGTGACGGCGCTGGCGGTGCCACTCATCGGCCTCCACGCCACCGCCGCCTACGCTGACGTCGAGCGGCGCTACTTTGCCGCGCTCCTGCTCCTGTTCGTCACCGCGCTGAACGGACTGTTCCTCGCCGGCGACCTCTTCAATCTGTACGTTACCCTGGAACTGCTGGGCCTGTCGGCCGTCGCGCTCGCCGCCCTCGGTGGCGGCCGGGCCGCGCTGCTCGCCTCCCTGCGCTACCTCCTCGCCACGCTCACCGGTTCCCTCGCCTATCTGCTCGGCGTTGCGCTCCTGTACCGGGCAGCCGGCACGCTGGACCTCCTGCAGCTGGCGGGGGAGGGGCCCGGGCTGCCCGGCGGCGCGCTTGCCTTCGCGCTGATGGTCGCAGGCATGCTGCTCAAGGCGGCGGTCTTCCCGCTGCATTTCTGGCTGCCGCCGGCCCACGCCAATGCCACGCCGCCGGTGAGTGCAGCGCTATCGGCCCTGGCGGTCAAGGCGCCCCTGTATCTGCTCCTGCGTCTATGGCTGGCGGTGTTCGACGGCGCCTGGCCGCTGGTGGGTCACCTGCTTGCAGCTATCGGGGCGGCCGGCGTGCTCTGGTGCTCCCTGCAGGCGCTGCTGCAAACCCGGGCGAAGCTGCTGGTTGCCTACTCGACGGTGGCGCAACTGGGTTACCTGGTGCTGGC
Source organism: uncultured Alteromonadaceae bacterium (assembly GCA_964346365.1). GTDB lineage: Bacteria > Pseudomonadota > Gammaproteobacteria > Pseudomonadales > Halieaceae > Pseudohaliea. The sequence continues at coordinate 1,216 of CAYFVG010000234.1, read as the reverse complement.
GATTGCTCTGGTGCCGCTGGCGGGGACCACGGCCTACGGCGCTTTCGTGCTGCTGCTGGCCTCGCACGTGCTCGCCAAGGCCGGCCTGTTCCTCGCCGTGGGTAATCTCGCCCGCCGCGCCGGCCACGACCGCATCGACGGTTTCGAGCGCGTCGTCCAGCACATGCCGCTCTCCGCCAGCGCCATCGCCCTCGCCGGGGTCAGCCTTATGGGGCTGCCGCCCAGCGGTGGCTTCAGCGGCAAGTGGCTGCTGCTCCAGGCCGGTATCGCCGCGGGCCACTGGTGGCTGGTCGCGGTGGTGCTGATCGGGGGACTGCTGGCGGCGGTGTATATCTTCAAGCTCATCGAGCACACCTTCGGCGGCAGCGACCGGCCGGAGGTGTCCCCGCTGCCGCGGCGCATGGAATGGGCGGCCTTTACCCTGGCCGGTGGCGCAGTGCTGCTCGGCTTCCTCGGCCAGCCGGTGCTGGCCATCCTCGGGGGCGTGCCGTGAACGAGAACGCGCTACTGCCCGTGCTGTTGCTTGCGAGTTCGCTGATCCCCGGGCTGATGATTTTCTTCCTGCCCGAGGGCGCCGTGCGCCTGCGCAGTAGCCTCAACCTCGCGGGGGCGTCGCTCAAACTGCTGCTGGTCGCGGTCATGCTCTGGGGCGTGTCCCGGGGCGTGACCTACGCCGTGTCCTTTCCCCTGTTGCCCGGTCTGGATTTTTCCCTGCGCGCCGACCCGCTGGCGCTGCTTTTCATGACCCTGTCGGCGCAGCTATGGTTCCTTACCACGATCTACGCCATCGGCTACCTGGAGAACTCGCCGAACCGGGCGCGTTTCTTCGGCTTCTTCAGCCTCTGCGTGACGGCCACGGTCGGGGTGGCCATGGCCGGCAACCTGCTGACGTTTCTGCTGTTCTACGAGCTGCTGACGCTGTCGACCTATCCGCTGGTGGTGCACCGCGAGACGGCCGTGGCGCGCGCGGCGGGCAACCGCTACCTGGCCTACACCATTGGCGGTGGTGCGGCGCTGCTTCTCGGCACGGCCTGGCTCTACGCCGAGACCGGGACGCTCACCTTCACGCCGCGGGGTTTCCTCGATGGCTCCGACGCGCCGGCAGCGGTGCTCGCGGCGATTTTTTTCCTGCTGGTGGCAGGCGTGGGCGTCAAGGCGGCCCTGGTGCCGCTGCACGGCTGGCTGCCACGGGCGATGGTGGCGCCGGCCCCGGTGA
>CAYFVG010000233.1:0-3674 GCA_964346365.1 uncultured Alteromonadaceae bacterium | reverse complement strand
CGGCCGGGCGCCGGGAGGCAGCGAATACCGCGGCGCCCCCGGAATCCACGATCCGCGTCAGCGTCGCCCGCCTGGACTCGGTCATGAATCTCGTCGGCGAACTGGTCCTCGTGCGCAACCGCCTCACTAATCTCGGGGCCGACCTCGAGAACGAGGAACTCAAGAAAACCGTGGCCAATCTCGACCTGGTCACCGCCGACCTGCAGAACGGCGTCATGCAGACGCGCATGCAGCCGATCGGCAAGGTGTTCTCCCGGTTTCCGCGGCTGGCGCGGGACGTAGCTCGCAACCTGAAAAAGGAAATCGACCTGACCATGCGCGGCGAGGATACGGACCTCGACAAGAACCTCGTGCAGGCCCTGTCGGACCCGCTGGTGCACCTGGTGCGCAACGCCATGGACCACGGCATCGAGGATCCCGCGGTGCGCGAGGCGAACGGCAAGCCGCGCACCGGCAAGGTGGAGCTGTCCGCGGAGCAGGAAGGCAACAATATCGTCATCACCATTCGCGACGATGGCGCGGGCATCGACCCGGAGGTGCTGCGCGACAAGGTCGTCGCCAAGGGTCTCATGACCGCCGAAGTGGCGGCCAAGCTCACGGAACCGGAGTGTTTTGATCTGATTTTCCTGCCGGGCCTGTCCACCAAGGAGGCGGTTTCGGATCTGTCCGGCCGCGGGGTCGGCATGGATGTGGTCAAGACCCGCATCGCCGAGCTGAACGGCAATGTCGAGATCGAGTCGGTGCTGGGCGAAGGGACCTCCGTCTACGTGCGCGTGCCGCTGACCCTGGCCATCATGCCCACGCTGATGGTGCGCCTGCAGCGCCGGACCTACGCGTTCCCGCTGTCGCAGGTGCTGGAAGTGTTTTCTCTCGATGAGAGCGCGGTGCACCAGGTGGCCGGACGCCCGGTGATGATGGTCCGCGGCAAGCCGCTGCCCCTGGTCTTTCTGCGCAGCTGCCTGGCGGCGAGCGATGACGACCCCTACGCCGGGACGCCCTACGTGGTCGTCCTGCAGGCGGGCAGCGGCATGGTGGGTTTTGTCACCGACGACGTCCTCGGTCAGGAGGAAGTCGTTATCAAGCCCCTGGGCTCCATGCTGCAGGACGTGCCCGGCTTCGCCGGGGCGACCATTACCGGCGACGGCAACATCGCCCTGATTTTCGACATCAACGGCCTCATGAAGCGTGTGGGCACGATGGCAGCGTGACGGGTGAACGTGCTCGATGGATATTCTCAGTCTTGTCGGAGTCGTCCTTGCACTGATATCGGTGCTGGTCGGATCGGTGCTCAAGGGCGCCGGGATCGCGGCGCTGGTGTCCGGTGCCGCCTTCGTTATCGTCATTTGCGGCACCGTGGCGGCGACGCTCCTGCAGACACCCGTGCCGGTCATGCGCCGGTCCCTGAAGATCGTCGGCTGGATTTTCCGCCCGCCGGTGGCCGACACGAACGGCATGATCGAGGACATCGTCAACTGGAGCCAGCTGGCGAGAAAAGAGGGCCTGCTCGGGCTCGAGGCGATCGTCGAGACCCTGGACGACCCCTTCAATGCCAAGCTGCTGCAGCTGCTCGTGGACGGCAGCGAGCCGGAAGTGATACGCGCGATCATGGAGGTAGAAATCGGTACCCGGGAGGATTTCGACACGGCCGCGGCCAAGGTCCTGGAGAGCATGGGAATCTACGCGCCGACCATGGGCATTGTCGGCGCGGTGCTGGGCCTGATGGCGGTGATGCAGAACCTCGCGGATCCGTCCAAGCTGGGCGGAGGTATTGCCGCGGCCTTCGTCGCCACGGTCTACGGGATCGGCTCCGCCAACCTCTTCTTTCTGCCCATGGCGGGCAAGCTGAAGTCCGTTATCCAGGCACAGACCCGGAGCCGGGAGATGGTCGTCGAGGGCGTGGTGTCCATCGCGCACGGGGAGAATCCCCGCAATATTGAAACCAAGCTGCGCGGCTATCTGGCGTAGCGACAGGTAGCCACGCACAGGCAGGGACGAGCGGGCAGAGAGGCAGGATGGGACGCAAGAAACGCCATGAAGATCACATCAACCACGAGGCCTGGGCGATCCCCTACGGCGATCTGGTCACGCTCCTGCTGGCGTTTTTCGTGGTGATGTACTCCATCTCTTCTGTCAACGAGGGCAAATACCGGGTGCTCTCCGAGTCGCTGGTGGCCGCCTTTCGCGGCACACCGAAGACGACCCGGCCGATTCAGATCGGCGACAAGAGGCCCCTCGGCGCCGCCGAGCAGGGACTGAACGACGATCTGCCCCAGGGCTCCGTGGACCGAAGCACCCTGACGCTGCCCCAGGACGCCGGCGGCCTCGCGGGAATGATCGAGAGGGGTGCCGCGCGCGCCGCACTCGAAGAAAAAGCCGAGGAAATACGCGCTGCCCTCGCCGAACTCATCGAACTCGACCAGGTTCGCGTGCGAGCCACCGATCTGTGGCTCGAGGTGGAAATCAAGACGGACCTGCTGTTTTCCGTCGGCGTTGCCGACGTCGCCGAGGAGGCGCTGCCGACGCTGCGCGAGCTCGCCGACATTCTGCGCCCCATGCCCAACCCCCTGCGCATCGAGGGGCACACGGACAACGTACCGATCAGCACCGCGCGCTTTCCCTCCAACTGGGAGCTGTCGGCGGCACGCGCCAGCCGGGTCGTGCGGCTGTTCCAGGAGGCCGGCGTGGCGCCCGGGCGCATGGTGGTCGCGGGGCTGGGTGAACATCAGCCCATCGCCGACAACGACAGCGTCGCCGGCCGCAACCGCAACCGGCGCGTGACGGTGGTGATCCTCGCTGACGAAGGCGTTCCGGAGCAGCTCACCGAGGCGGCGGTAAGCGCGGAGGCCAGCTCATGAGACACCGGACCGTGGCAAACCAGAAAGGCGGCGTCGGTAAAACGGCCACCGCGGTCACCCTCGCCGGCTGGCTGCAGGCCCGGGGCAAAAGGGGTACTGCTGGTGGAGCTCGACCCGCAGGCATCCTTGACGCCCTATTGCTCTCTCGATGGAGCCACGGCACAACGCAGCGTCTACGAGCTTTTCGGCGAGCCCCGGCTGAGAAAACACCAAGGAGTTGAGCCATGAACAGTGAACAACCGTCCGCCGGCGTCGACCATCGAGCGGAGGCGATCGAGGAGCTGAGCGCACGCGTCAGCGCCAACCGCAACGAGTGGTTGCGCTTTGTGGTCGATGGCCAGGACTACGGTATCAGCGTGCTGCAGGTGCAGGAGATCCTCTGCGCCGGCGACATCACGCCGGTGTCCGGCGCCTCGCCTTTTGTGCTCGGCGTCATCAACGTGCGCGGCAGCATCGTGACCGTCGTCGATGCGCGGCGGCGCCTGCAGTTGCCGCCGCGGGAGGACGCGGATGCAATGGACTGGATCATCGTCCTCGACGTCAACGATGAGCACGTGGGCCTGGTCGTGGACGAGGTGCTCGAGGTGGACGTGCTGGATGAGGGCAAGGTGGAAAAGCTGCAGGGGGATGCGACCTTTGACGTCGAGGGTGTGATCGAGAAGGACGCGAGCATGATCATCCTCGTCAATGCCCGTGTCATGGCGGGGGGGAGCGAGACGGCCGGGCAGCATGGCGCCGCCGCTTGAACCGCCCGGCCCGGCGACCCCGGCCCGCCCGCCGCTGCGCCATCGTGTGCCCGGCCAGAGCCGGGGCAAGGGC
>CAYFVG010000232.1:0-3716 GCA_964346365.1 uncultured Alteromonadaceae bacterium | reverse complement strand
AAGCGTAGCACCTGTCCGGGCGTTTACCCCACGGCAGCCTGAGCTGCTGTCTGAATAGGTGACCTCAGTGGCTAGCCGCCATAGCTCGCCGGGAATTGCGAATATCGGTGAGCTATGGCCGCTAAAACTCGGGGCCAACAGAGATGTAAAGCTGAAAAGCGCTGTCCGCCTCATCCAGAGGGAAGCCGACGTCGACGCGGACGGGGCCGACCGGGGAGCGCCAGCGAACGCCGAAGCCGGCGCCGTATTTCGCCTCGAAGTCCTCCGCCTTGTTGAAGACGTTGCCCCCGTCGACGAAGAACGCGGCGCTCCAGTCGGGGATGATCTCGCGCTCGTACTCCACGCTGCCGATGACCTGGTGCCTGCCCCCGGTGATGCCATCCTCCGGGAACAGGGTCTCAAAACCGTAGCCACGGATGTTCCGGGCGCCGCCGCCGCGGAACTCGTAGAACTCCGGCATCTGGTTGAAGGTCACGCCGAGAACCTCCCGGCTCTCGGCTTCCGAGTAACCGAGAGCCGTGCGCGTGATAAGCCGGCTCCGCTCCCCGAGGGGAAAGATGCTCCAGTGCGACAGCCGCGCCTGCCAGAAACTGATGTTGGCGCCCAGCGCCTCCTCGGCCCCCAGCAGGCGCAGGCCCAGGTAATCGCCGCGGCGGATGAATGGCAGGGCATCACTGCGCCGCAGGCTCAGGCGCACTTCGGGCACCACGGCGCGGAAATCCGGCGCCAGGGTGTCGAGGGCCTCGGCACCGATAAAATCGATGATGCTGGCCTGGGCGTCATCCGCCAGGTTGCCGAAGAGCACCCGGAAGACGTCGTAGGATTCGCCGACCAGGCCGACGCCCGCGGCGGCCCGCAGGTCGAAAGGCCCGAGCCGGGAGCGCGGCAGGTTCCAGAACAGGGTGGCGAAATTCGCAGCGATCCGCGTAGCGCCGCCTTCGTCGAGCTCCACGTCCTCGAAGTTGAGGTCCTTGCTCTCGTGGCGCAGCCCGAGTTCAAAATTGTGGTCTGAGAGGGGCTCGAGCGGTATGCGATAGCGCAGGTCCGCGGCGATGCGCTCGCGCTCCTGCACCGCAGTCCCGCCAAGGTTGAAACGATGACCCCGGGAACCGAAATGGCGGCGGTTCCAGTCGAGCTGGGCCCCGAACCCCGTCTCCGTACCCCAGCCCAGGCGCCCGCGGTAGCGGTTGGGCGCGAACGGCGTAAGCTGTACCCGCACGGGAATCGCCGGGGGCCCGCCGTCAGAGGGAAGGCGCTGTTCGCCGGTCTCCACCCTGACTTCGCGGAAGTGGCCACTGCCGCTGATAGCTTTGCGCTGCTGCGCCAGGAGGTCGCGGCTGAAGGGCGTGCCCGGTTCGATGACACGGTACTTGTCGAGGTAAGCCGGGGCGAAGCGGCTCGCTTCGAACTCGACCGGGCCGAAGACATAGCGCGGACCGGGCTGCAGCGTGAGCATCACCGTCGCCGCATAGGCCTTCAGGTCGACCTCGACCCGGTGCACGCTGTAATCGGCATCGAGATACCCGAGGCGCTGAACCTGTTCCAGGAGCGTCTGCTTGGCGCTCTCGTAATGGCGATGATCGAGAGCGTCACCCGGGCGCAGGGGCAGCGCGTCGACCAGCGCAGCAAGGTCATCGTCTGCAGCGTCCTGGCGCGCCACGGTCATCGCCACCTCCGCAAGCGGGAGCGGGTCGCCGGCATCGACGTCATAGCGGGCTGTCCAGCCCGCTCCGGGGGCCGCGGGCTCGTCGAGGGTGGCGCTGATATCCGGCCGGTAGAAGGCAAAAGGTTGCAGCGCACGGCGAATTTCCTCGCGGCCCTGCGCGTGGAGGCGTCGGATCGTCTCCGGCTCCAGTTCGTCATCCCGACGCTGCAGCAGGGACAGCGCGGCGCGGACATTGGCGAGGGGCTCACCCTCGATTCCGTCAATGGTCACCGCCACCGTAGCGGCAGCGACCCGGGGCGGCAGCGCCAGCAGCAGGAGCGCCAGCAATGCAGCAGCAGAGCCGGGCCCGCAGCGCGCTGATCCCGGTCGCCTAGCGCTCATAGCTGAAGGTCAGGTTGAAGTTGCTGTCCGCTTCACCGACATCGGCGCCGACCCCGAAACGGGGCAGGATGCTGAACAGGGCGTCGAACTCGCTGGTCTCCTCGAGCAGGTTGTAGCCGTAGCCGACGTAGAAGCGCTCCGTGAGATAGGTGCCGAACCTCAGAACACTGTCGCCGCCCCCGGAGGCGCTGCCGGTGAGCAGGTAGGACTGGATCGCGCTGCTCTCGAGCTGCGGCCGGGAAAAAAGCTCGAGGTTGGGTGCTGTCACCGGCCCCGTGACGAGGACCCCCGCCGCGGTGACTTCCGGGTCATTGTCGATCCAGCGCACCGCGCTGAGATACACCTCCGGTTCCGTGACCGGCACGGCCGCGAAGATGAGCTGCCCGGTCTCGATGTCCAGATCCTGGCCGAAGGAACGAAAGGTGCCATCTTCGAGGGAGATCGCGCCCCGGCCAGTGGGAATCAACTCGGCCTGATCCGGAGAAAGGCGGAAATTCAGGCCCCCGCCGATGCGGGCGTTCAGGCCCACGGCATGGACCTGCACATCGTCGCCGAACAGGAGATCGACGCTGGCGTCGATGCGGAAGGGGGCCTCGGCGGTCACCGGAGCATTGCCGGGGCTCGTCTCCTCACCGAGAACGACCACGTCCGGCGAGGGCAGGATCACCGCGCCGGGCACCTCGCCGGCGGCGGGGTCTTCGGCGGTGCCGGCGCTGAGGCGGAGCTTCGGTGTGATGTCGGCCTCGGGGATCTGCAGCAATCCCCGCAGGTTAAGGGTGTCGTCGGACCAGCGCAGCTGCAGGTCCGGTGACAGCAGCACCCGCGCATCGGCGGTGTCAAAGACCTGCAGGCTGTCGCCGGCGATAGCGACGGCGGCGCTGCGCGCCGTGAGATTCAGAGAACCGTCGAGGGTCAGCTGGCCCGGGCCGGAGCGGAGGCCGCCGCTGAGGGCGATGCTGTCCGGCCGCGCGGCATCGCTCACGGCGCGCAGCTCAAGCGCGCTGAGCTCAAGCCCGGCGCGGGGTACCCGGGCTCTGCCGTTACGGAGGGACAGCTCACCGTCGATCGTCGGCTTCTCCAGGGTGCCTGCAATTGCAAAGTCCGCGGAGAGACGCCCGGCGCTGTCGGCGATGTCGGGCACCAGCGCCGACAGGATCGCGAGGTCGGGGAGCGAGGCCTGCAGCCGGCCACCCAGTGGCTGTGCCGCTGCCACGGGCAGGGCATTCAGCGCGGGCAGATCGACACTGGCGGCAATGGATCCGTCCTCCGGCGCCACGAAGTCAAAGTCTGCGGCGAGGCCGCCATCGTCGATTTTCAGGGCGAGGCCTCCCCCGCCGTGCGCCAGCGCAGGCCTGTCCATGCCCGCTGGAAGCAGCACCTCGCCGGGAGCGAGCGTGAAGCGACCGTCCGCCGACACGGTGCCGTCGGCGGCGATGGCGCCGCTGAGCCCGCCGGACAGTTCGCCGGTCAGGGTCGGCACGAAGGCCTCCACGGGCAGAGCGTCGAGGTCGATATTCACGGTAGAACCGCCGCGAGACTGCCACAGGCCCGCCAGGCACAGGGTCTCCCCGCGCTCGCCGCCGCGCAGGCAGGCCCGGGTGACGCTGGCGCGCTCCGCGGCGAGAAACAAAGACGCAGGCGCCTCGAGCTGAAAGTCACCGATGGCGGG
>CAYFVG010000231.1:0-3749 GCA_964346365.1 uncultured Alteromonadaceae bacterium | reverse complement strand
CCGGGGGAGAGCAGCCGGAGTCTGTTCCTGATTCTCGATGGCTCCGTGTCCGTGCTCGTGCAGGACGACGCCGACGAGGATCACAAGATGGTCGTGAGCTACCTGAATCCCGGGGACTTCTTCGGTGAGATGGGGCTCTTCGAGCAAGACGACGCCGAGCGCAGCGCCTTCGTGGAGACGCGCACGGCCTGCACCGTGGCGGAAATCAGCTACGACCGCTTCGACCAGATCCGCGACCGCTACCCGGAGATACTGTTTGCGGTGGCCCGGCAGCTGGCCCGCCGGCTGCGCCACACCACGACCAAGCTCCGGGACCTCGCTTTCGTCGACGTTTCCGGACGGATTGCCCACACCCTGATCGACCTCGCCGGGCAGCCCGATGCCATGACCCACCCGGACGGCATGCAGCTCAGCATCACCCGCCAGGAGCTCGGCAAGATCGCCGGCTGCTCCCGGGAGATGGCGGGCCGGGTACTGAAGGCCCTGGCCGAGGACGGGCTCATCGCCGTGTCCGGCAAGACTATCGTGGTCTACGGCACCCGCTAGCGGGCCACTAGCCCGCTCCAGCGGGGAACAGTTCGCCGAGCTTCCCGCCGGGGTCGTCGGCGCGCATGAAGGCCTCCCCCACGAGGAAGGCGTTGACGCCGGCGGCGCGCATGCGCTGGACGTCGTCGGGCCCGTGGATGCCGCTCTCGGTGATCACCGTGCGGCCCGCGGGCACGTCCGGCAGCAGACCCAGGGTGGTGTCGAGGGAGCAGGAGAAGTCGTGCAGATCGCGGTTGTTGATGCCGATGAGCGGCGAGGGGAGCGGCGCCGGCAGCGCGAGGGCCCGCGCCAGTTCCGCCCGGTCATGCACCTCCACCAGCACGTCACAGCCGACCTCCGCGGCGCAGGTCGCCAGCTCCGCCAGCTGCGCGTCGCCTAGCGCCGCGACGATGAGCAGCACCGCATCGGCGCCGAGGGCCCGGGCCTCCAATACCTGGTAGGGATCGACGGTGAAGTCCTTGCGCAGCACCGGCAGCGCAGAGGCGGCCCGGGCGGCCTGCAGGTAACTGTCGGCCCCCTGGAAGAAATCGACGTCCGTCAGTACCGAGAGACAGGTGGCGCCGCCGGCGGCGTAGCTCGCGGCGATGGCGGCGGGGTCGAAGTCCGGCCGGATGACGCCCTTGCTCGGCGAGGCCTTCTTCACCTCGGCGATGACCGCGCTCCCCGGCCCGGCGGCCGCGGCGGCCACGGCGGCGGCAAAGCCGCGGGCCGGCGGCCGGGCTCTGGCATCGGCGCTCACGGCCGCAAGCGGGCGCCGGGCGCGGCGCTCGGCCACCTCCTCGGCCTTGCGGGCCAGGATGCGCCCGAGGACCGTCGGCAGCGCGCTGGCGCTCACGGGCCCTCCTCGGCCATGAGCCGGGTAAAGTCGACGAAGGCCTTCAATTTCTCCGCCGCCTGCCCCGTGGCCAGCAGGTCCTCGGCGAAGCGCACGCCGTCGCCGAGGGAGCCGGCGATGCCCGCGACGTAGAGCGTGGCGCCGGCGTTCAGGGCAATGAGCGCCGCCGCAGCCTCGCTGCCCCCGTCACCGGCGAGCGCGGCCCTGATCAGCCGCGCCGAGGCATCGGCGCTGTCCACCACCAGCCCGCCCAGGGACCGCCGCTCGACGCCCAGTGCCTCCGGCGTCACCGTGTAGCAGCGCACGGCGCCATCCTTCAGCTCCGCCACCTGCGTCGGCGCCGCGAGGGACAGCTCGTCGAGGCCGTCCTCGCCGTGGACCACCAGCGCGTGCTCGCTGCCGAGCTCCCCCAGGGCCTTCGCCAGGGGCTCGCAGAGGGCGCCGTCGAAGACGCCGAGCACCTGCCGGCTCACCCCCGCCGGATTGGTGAGGGGGCCCAGCACGTTGAACAGGGTGCGCATGCCCAGCTCCCGCCGCGGGCCGATGGCGTGGCGCATGGCGCCGTGGTGCGCCGGGGCGAACATGAAGCCGACGCCGACCTCGGCGATGGCCCGGGCAATCTGCGTCGGGCTCAGATTGAGAGGCGCGCCGAGCGTCTCGAGCACGTCGGAGCTGCCGCTGGTGCTGGAGACGGAGCGGTTGCCGTGCTTGGCAACCCGGGCGCCGCCGGCCGCGGCGACGAAGGTCGCGGCCGTGGACACGTTGAACAGGTTGGCGCCGTCGCCGCCGGTGCCGACGAGATCAACCAGGTCGAAATTGCCGGGCACGGTCACCGGCGTGGCCAGCTCGCGCATGACCCGCGCCGCCGCCGCGATCTCGTCGATGGTCTCGCCCTTGGCGCGCAGGCCGAGGAGCAGCGCGCCGATCTGCGCGTCCGTGGCACCACCGGTCATCACCGTGCGCATGACCTCGGCCATGGCGTGGCCGTCGAGATGACGCCCCTCGGCGAGGACCGCCAGCGCGTCCCTGAGGCTCATGACACCGCCCTCCCGTCAGTATGTGCGGCGCCGCGCAGAAAATTGTCGAGCAGGGCGTGGCCGTGCGCCGTGAGGATGGACTCGGGGTGGAACTGCACCCCCTCGACCGCCAGCTCCCGGTGCCGGAGGCCCATGATCTCGTCCAGCTCGCCGTCGTCCGTCTCCGTCCAGGCCGTGATCTCGAGGCAGTCCGGCAGGCTGTCCCGGGGGACCACCAGGCTGTGGTAGCGCGTCGCCGTATAGGGCGACGGCAGGCCCCGGAACACGCCCTCGCCGCGGTGGTGGATCGGCGACGTCTTGCCGTGCATCACCTGCCGGGCGCGCACCACCGCGCCGCCGTAGACCTGGCCGATGCACTGGTGCCCGAGGCAGATGCCGAGGAGCGGCACGCGGCCGGCGAAGGCCTCGACCAGGGCCATGGAGATGCCCGCCTCGTTCGGCGTGCAGGGCCCGGGGGAGAGCACGATGCGTTCCGGGCCCAGGGCCAGGGCCCCGGCGACATCGATCTCGTCGTTGCGGCGCACGGTGACGTCGGCGCCCAGCTCCCCGAGGTACTGCACCACGTTGAAGGTGAAGGAATCGTAGTTGTCGATCATGAGGATCACAGCGTGGCCTCCCCGCGGTCCGCCATGGCCGCGGCCCGGAGCACCGCCCGGGCCTTGTTCACGGTCTCCTGCCACTCCGCGGCGGGGACCGAGTCGGCGACGATGCCGGCGCCGGCCTGCACGTGCAGCTCACCGTCCTTGATCACGGCGGTGCGGATGGCGATGGCCGTGTCCATGTCGCCACCCCAGGAGAGGTAGCCCACGGCGCCGCCGTAGACACCGCGCTTCACCGGCTCCAGTTCGTCGATGATCTCCATGGCGCGGATCTTCGGCGCCCCGCTCAGGGTCCCGGCCGGCAGGGTCGCGCGCAGCACGTCGAGGGCGCCGAGGCCCGCCGCCAGGCGTCCGGTGACGTTGGAGACGATGTGCATCACGTGCGAGTAGCGCTCGATGACCATCCTGTCCGTCAGGCTCACGCTGCCGGTCCCGGCGATGCGGCCGACATCGTTGCGGCCGAGATCGATGAGCATGAGGTGCTCGGCGATCTCCTTGGGGTCCGCCAGCAGTTCCTCGGCCAGGGCGGCGTCCTCGGCGTCGTCCCGGCCCCGGTGGCGGGTGCCGGCAATGGGGCGCACGCTGACCATGCCGTCCTCGAGGCGCGCGAGGATCTCCGGCGACGAGCCGACGATCTGGAAGTCCTCGAGGTCGAGGAAATAGAGATAGGGCGACGGGTTCAGGTTGCGCAGGGCCCGGTAAAGGTTCAGCGGCGGTGCCGCGTAGGGCACG
>CAYFVG010000230.1:0-3761 GCA_964346365.1 uncultured Alteromonadaceae bacterium | reverse complement strand
CCCTCGAGGCCATCGCGGCACGCACGGGGGGTCGCTATTTCCGCGCCCGGGACCCCGCGGAACTCGATGCCATCTATCGGGAAATCGACCGGCTGGAGCCGGTGGAGACAGACACGGCAACCTTCCGCCCGCGCCGCTCCCTCCTCCACTGGCCCCTCGCCGTGGCGGTCCTGGCGAGCTTCCTCCTCGCGCTGCGCGAGGCGCGCGGCGGCACCCTGCTGCCGGGGCGGGCGCGGGCATGAGCCTGCTTGCGGACTTTCACTTTCTCCGTCCGGCGTGGCTGCTCCTGCTGCTGCCGGCGCTGGCGCTTTCCATCGCCCTCTACCGTGCGCGTCGCCGCGGCGGTAGCTGGCAGACGGTGATCGCGCCGGCGCTGTTGCCCTACCTCCTGGAGGCGGGCCCGGGCCCGGGCCGGCGCGGGGCCGCGGTGCCGCTGCTCCTCGCCGCCTGGCTCCTGGCCGCCGTGGCGGCCGCCGGCCCGAGCTGGGTGCGCCAGCCGCTGCCGGTGCTGCAGAAGCAGGATGCGCTGGTCGTCGTGCTCGATCTCAGCTACTCGCTCTGGGCCCGGGACCTCGCGCCCTCGCGCATCGACCGCGCGCAGCGCAAGGTCCTCGACCTCCTGGGGCGCCGCGACGAGGGGCAGACTGCACTCGTTGCCTATGCCGGGGATGCCCACGTGGTGGCGCCGCTGACCGATGACGGCCCGACCCTCGCCAACCTCCTCCCGGCCCTCGACCCCGCCATGATGCCCGTTCCCGGCGCCGACGCGAACGCCGCGATCGCGGCGGCCCTCGACCTCCTCGATGCCGCCGCCGTCGGCAGCGGCCGGCTGCTGCTGGTCACGGACGCCATCGAGACAGCGGAGGTGCGCGCGATCGCCGAGCGCCTGGCGGGCCGCGACGTCACGCTCTCCGTGCTGGGCGTCGGCACCGTCGAGGGTGCGCCGATCCCCCTGCCGGAGGGCGGCTTCCTCAAGCGCGACGACGGCAGCATTGTCATACCGGGCCTGCCCGAGGAGCGCCTCGAGGCCCTGGCCCGCCGCGGCGGCGGCCGCTACCGGCGCATCGCCGTCGACGACAGCGACCTCGCCGCTCTCAGCGACGCGTCGCCCACCGGCGCGGGCGACACCGTGGAAACGGACCGCCGCGCCGAAGGCTGGGTCGATATGGCCCACTGGTTCCTGCTGCCGCTGGTGCCGCTCCTCGCCCTCGCCTTCCGGCGCGGTCTGCTCGCCGGCGTCGCTCCCCTGGCGCCTCTCGCCCCCCTCGCCCTGCTGCTCCTGCTCCCGGCCCCCGCGGCCCGCGCCGACCTCTGGAGCGACCTGTGGTACACCCCGGACCAGCAGGGCGCCCGGGCCCTTGCCGAGGGCGAGGCAGAGCGCGCCGCGGGCCTGTTCGAGGACCCGGCCTGGCGGGGCACCGCCGCCTACCGCGCCGGCAACTATGCCGATGCCCTGGAGCGCTTCCGCGGCGGCGAGAATGCCGATAGCTGGTACAACAGAGGCAACGCACTGGCCCGGGCCGGGCGCCTGGACGAGGCCATCGAGGCCTACGAGCGCTCCCTTGATCTCGACCCGGGGCGGAGCGATGCGGAGGCAAATCTCGCCCTGGTCGAGTCCCTCCGCGATCGGCAGCAGGAGCAGCAGGAGCAGGAGCAGCGGCAGCAGGGGGGGGAGGACGGCGATCCCGGCGAGCAGCAGGCGGGCAGCGATCCCGGGGAGCAGGGCCGGCAGGGCGGCGACGGCGAACCGGGCGATCCCCGGGACAACAGCGGCGACGAGGGTCAGCCCGGCAGCGACGACGGCCCCGCCGGTGACGAGACCGGCGAGCCCTCGCAGGCGGAAACGGCGCCGGAGCCGGGCCAGGCCGCGCCCGACGAGGGCGAGGCGGGCAACGCGGCCCGGTCCCTCGAGCAACCCGCGCCGGGGATCGATGCCGGCAATACCATGGCCGACGATATCGAGGCCGAGCAGGCCATGCAGCAATGGCTGCGACGGGTCCCCGATGACCCCTCCGGCCTGCTCCGGGAGAAATTTCGTTACGAGAGCCGCCAGCGCCGGCGGCGCGGAGAGGAGAGAGACAATGGCAAGATCTGGTAGCACCGGGAGGCGCGCCAGGCAGTGCCTGGCGGCGCTGTGCCTGGCGGCGCTGCTCCCGGCCCTCGCCTCGGCGCTGGAGGCGACGGTGGACCGCTACCGGGTCAACCTCGGCGACAGCCTGCGCCTCACCCTCAGCACCGACGGCTCCGCCGACCTCGCCGATGTCGACCTCGCGCCGCTGGAGCGGGACTTCGAGATCCTCCAGCGCTCGAGCAGCTCCAGTACCCGTATCATCAACGGCCGCACGACCCGGGAGCGCGCCCTGGCGCTGGAAATCACGCCCCGCCGCGAGGGGACCTTGTCCATCCCGCCGCTCGCTGCCGGCGGCGAGCAGACAGCGCCCCTGGTCATCGAGGTGGAGCCGGCGCCCGCGGCCGGAGACCCCGACGCCACGGTCCTGTTCAGCGCCGAGCTCGACCGGGAGAGTGTCTACGTGCAGCAACAGGTGCTGCTTACCCTGCGCATCGAGCAGGCCATCGCCCTCGACGACCGCAGCGTCACCGAGCTCAGCGTCGACGGCGCCTTCGTGAAGCCCCTGGGCCAGAACTCCTTCCAGCGCGATGACGGCAACCGGCGCTGGCTGGTCCACGAGATCCGCTACGCGATCTTCCCGGAGCAGAGCGGCACCCTGGAAATACCCGCACAGACCTTCGCGGCACAGGTCCGCCAGGGCTCCCGGAGCCTCTTCGATCTGCGCAACGGACCGCGGCTGTCGCGGCAGTCCGAGGCGCTTTCGGTCGCGGTCCGCGCGCGCCCGGACAGTTTCCCGGGACAGACCTGGCTGCCCGCGGAGCAGCTGACCATCGAGGAGAGCTGGTCGCAACCGCCGGAGACGCTGGCGACGGGCGAGTCCGTGACCCGCACCGTGACCCTGACCGGCGAAGGACTGCAGGGCGCGCAGCTGCCGCCGGTCCGCTTTCCCGCCACCCAGGGGCTCAAGTACTACCCGGACCAGCCACAGATCGAGGATGCGGAGGGCGCCGGCGGCGTCATCGGGGTGCGCACAGACAGTGCGGCGCTCGTACCCGTCGCCCCGGGCACTTACCAGGTGCCGGAGCTGCGCGTTCCCTGGTGGGACACGACCGCCGACCGCCTGCGCTGGGCCGTCCTGCCGGGGCGCGAGATCCGCGTCAACCCGGCGGCGGGCGGCGGCGCCGCGGGCGGCGGTACCGTGTCGCGGACGGCCGAGGCGCTCCCTCCCGGCCCGCTACCGAGGGGCGGCCCCTGGCCCTGGATCGCCGCGGCCTGCGCCGCGGGCTGGCTGCTCACCGCCGGCCTCTGGTGGCACAGCCGGCGCCGCGCGCCGCCTGCGCAGGAAAGCGCGGACGGGCCGGCCGCGAGCGAGCGCGAGGCCTGGAAGGCCCTGCGGGCGGCCCTGGCCGGTGGCGAGCCCGATGTCTGCCGGCGACAGCTCGCCGCCTGGCTGCGCACCCTGCCCGACACGCGACCGCAGGACCCGCTGATGGCACAGGCGCGGGCGGTGGGCGGTGAAGCGCTGGCGGGCGCCGGCGCGACGCCGGGCGGCGCGGTCTTCCGACCCCCCCGCAGCCGCTGGGACCCGCAGGCACTGGCTGGCGCGGCCCGGGAGGCCCGGCGCCGCGCCGGCGGCACCGGGGCGAAGGCGGACGACGGTGCCCTGCCCCCGCTCTATCCCGGAGCGGGC
>CAYFVG010000229.1:0-3799 GCA_964346365.1 uncultured Alteromonadaceae bacterium | reverse complement strand
TTTCCCGCCACGCTTGCGGCACGCACATCCTCCGGACCTTCACCTGCGCTGCACCCCTGAAGGCGGCGCAGCCGCTGTGGCCGGGACCCGTAGCGCACTAGAGCCTGGCCCGTCTGAGCGACCCCGGCCAGCCCGGCCGTCAGGGTTTCCCGCCACGCTTGCGGCACGCACATCCTCCGGACCTTCACCTGCGCTGCACCGGCCGCGAACACGGCCGGGCACCCCGCAGGGGGCACCTGCGAGGGTGCCCATTGAATGGCAAAATTGTGACACTAATGTGAAAACCGGGGCAACGGGCCCCGGCGCCGGTCATCCGGGGGCGCTCAGGCGACCGTGGACCGGTAGTAATCCATGAGAATCTGGGCCACTTCCGGCCGGGAAAATTCCGGCGGCGGGGCCACGCCGCGGCTCAGCATGTCGCGCACGGCGGTCCCGGAGAGGAGCACGAAGTCCTCCCTGCTGTGGTCCGGGGCGTCGCGCATCATCACCACGCGATCCAGCTTCTTGCTGTAGGCGGTGTGGTCCGCCCGGTAGATCTCGAGCTCGAGCGCCCCGGCGGGCACCGCGTCATCGAAGATCTCCTGCGCATCGAAGCCGCCGTAGTAGTCGCCGACGCCGGCGTGGTCGCGGCCGACGATGAGGTGGGTGCAGCCGCAGTTCTGGCGGAAGACCGCGTGCAACACGGCTTCCCGGGGCCCCGCGTAAAGCATGTCGAAACCGTAACCGGTGATCATCACCGTGTTCTCGGGGAAGTACACGTCGACCATCTTGCGGATCGCCGCGTCGCGCACCTCCGCGGGGATATCGCCGGGCTTGAGCTTGCCGAGGAGCATGTGGATGAGGATGCCGTCGGCGCCGAGGTCCTGCATGGCCATGCGGCACAGCTCCTCGTGGGCCCGGTGCATGGGGTTGCGGGTCTGGAAGGCCACGACCTTTTCCCAGCCGCGGGCGGCGATCTCGTCGCGAAGCTGGACCGCCGTGCGGAAGGTCTCCGGGAAGTCCTGCTCGAAGTAGGAGAAGTTCAGCACCTGGATCGGGCCGGCCAGGAGCCGGCGGCCCAGGGAGGTGAAGGTGGCCACACCCGGATGCGCCGGGTCCAGGGTGCGGAAGATCTTCGCCGCCATGGCCTCGACCTGCCCGTCCGTGGCCGTATCGACGGCGGTGACGTCCATGACCGCCAGCACCGGGTTGCCCGCCACGTTCGGGTCGCGCAGGGCGATGCGGGCACCGGCCTCGATGCGCTCGTCATCGGTGAAGTTGACGATGGGCACGGGCCAGAACAGGCCATCCGCGGTGTGCAGGGACTCGGCCACGGACAGCGCGTCGTCGAGGCCCATATAGCCCGGCAGCGGATTGAAATAGCCCGCGCCCAACATGACCGCGTTGGCAGCGGCGGCGGAGTTGAGCAGCAGGCTCGGCAGGCCCTCGGCCTCTTCGGCGAGGGCGGCTCGCGCCGCCGGGTCGGCGACAAAGAGCGGATTCAGTTCCCGGGAGCCGTGCGGCTTGATCATGGTCGGTTTCCTTGGCAATGAGTGGGCCGGTGAAGGAGCGCGTGAGTGGACCGGCGAAGGGCCCGCCCGGGACTGGCGGCGTCGATCAGGGGCCGGGGACCGGGTGCCTTAAATGATGCCACGTTCGCGCAGCAGCGCCAGGATGGCGTCCACCTCTTCCTCCAGCGATTGCCGGTCCGAGTGCAGGTGGAGCTCCGGGGTCGCCGGGGCCTCGTAGGGGTCGTCGATGCCGGTGAAATTCCTGATCTCGCCGGCGCGGGCCTTTTTGTAAAGACCCTTCGGGTCGCGGGCCTCCGCGGCCGCGAGGGAACAGTCGACGAAGACCTCGATGAAGGGCAGACCCGCCTCCGCGTGCAGCGCGCGCACCTGGTCGCGGTCCGCCGCGTAGGGGCTGATGAAGGCGCTCAGGACCACGGCCCCGCAGTCGACGAAGAGCTTGGCGACCTCGCCGACGCGGCGGATGTTTTCAGTCCGATCCTCGGCGCTGAAGCCGAGGTTGCGGTTGATGCCCAGGCGCACGTTGTCGCCGTCGAGGCGGTAGGCGAGCACGCCCCGGTCGTGGAGCACGCCCTCGAGGGCCACCGCCACGGTACTCTTGCCGCTGCCGGACAGCCCGGTAAACCAGATCGTGGCGCCGCCGTGGCCGAGGAGCCTGCCGCGCTCGGCGCGACCGATATCGCCCTCGTGCCAGTGCACGTTGGTGGCTCTTTGTTCCGTCATACAGGCGGGTCCTTGGTGTTGTCAGGTCCTCGATGTAACCGGGTTATTGTCCGGGCCGGCTCCGGGCGACGCCAGCCGCGTGGGGGCCCTCAAACCCAGTAGTGATCGACCAGCGACAGCACCAGCATGGCCCCGACGAGGGGAACGAGCCAGCGCCGGAGCCGCGCCAGCTGTTCCGGGCCCGGCGGGCGCGCGTAGCGCTCCCCCAGCACCACCAGCAGGGCGATGGCGACGAACAGCACCAGCAACACGGCCAGCAGATGCACAGCTCAGGCTCCCTCCGGCTCCCGGCCGGTCGACGCAGATTCTATGTTACCACGCCCCGGGGAGCGCCTCACGGCGAGGGGCGGGCTCGCTACCTGACTCCGGGGGCGCGGCGTGAACGATGCCACCACCGACTTCAACTGAAACGACAAGCGGCAGTCAACGTGCTGCCAAAACCGGGCAGTTCTTCTTGCCGCCAAAACCCGGCAGTTCTACCTGCCACAAAGAGGGCGTGTAACAACGAGTTGACACAGCCGTTGCAACGCCCCTATCTTTGTCCCTAACCAAGGGGAGGCCACGGCCTGAGACGCTCTCCAGAGCGGACCCTTCGAACCTGATCCGGACAATGCCGGCGTAGGGATGGTGTCAGCGGTCCGCCGTGGCCGCCCTCCCCCGCCGCTCGAGGGAGGTAATCATGCTCGACCCAGCCCGGCTTCAAGCGACCCCGCTTCAATCGACTCCGCTGTACCCACTGCCGGCACCGCCCGACCCGTTCCACGTATTTCGGCCCGGTGCGCTCGCTCTGGCCTGCGTTGCCGCCTCCCTCGCCGCCGCCGTCGTCCCGGCCGCCGGCGCCGCGCCGATCGAGGAGGTGCTGGTCACGGCGGAGCTGCGGGCGACGCCTCTCCTCGACCAGAGCGCCAGCACCAGCGTCGTGGACAGCCGCGCGATTCGCCAGCGCGCGGCCCGGCACCTCGAGGATGTGCTCAACCTCGCCCCCAACGTGAACTTCGCCGGCGGCAGCTCCCGCGCGCGCTTCTACCAGGTGCGCGGCATCGGCGAGCGCTCGCAGTTCGTCGAACCGCTGAACCCCTCCGTGGGGCTGCGCATCGACGGCGTCGACTTCAGCGGCCTCGGCACGGCCGCCCTGCTGTTCGACGTGGAGCAGGTGGAGGTCCTGCGCGGCCCCCAGGGCACGCTGCACGGCGCCAATGCCCTCGCCGGCCTCATCAACCTGCGCACGGCGGCCCCGGCGGCCGAGACCGGCGGCCGCGTGGAACTCAGCGCCGCGGAGTACGACACCCGCACCCTGGGCGCCACGCTCACGGGGCCGCTGAGCGACACGCTGCGCTACCGCCTGAGCATCGGCCAGAACGAGAGCGACGGCTACATGGACAACGCCTGGCTGGGCCGCGATGACACCAACGGCCGCGATGAAAGCAGCGCGAGCGCCAAACTGCGCTGGCTCCCGGACCGCCGCAACAGCGTGGACCTGCACCTCTTCGGCGTCGACGTGGACAACGGCTACGATGGCTTTTCGCTGGACAACACCCGCAGCACGCTCTCGGACCAGCCCGGGCGCG
>CAYFVG010000228.1:0-3888 GCA_964346365.1 uncultured Alteromonadaceae bacterium | reverse complement strand
ATAGCGCGCCGCGCCCGCGCGCAGCGTCAACAGGTTGTTGACGTAGATCGTGTTCAGGAAGGCCCGGGCATCGGGGCCGCGCACCTCGAGCTTGCCCAGGGGCGAGTAATCGAGCAGGCCGGCGGCCCGGCGCACCGCGTGGACTTCCCGGGTCACCGTCTCGGCCTCGCGCTCGCCGTAGCGCGGGTAGCAGGCGGGACGCTGCCAGCCGCCGTAGTCCTCGAGCCTGGCGCCGAGAGCGAGGTGGGACTCGTGCGCCGGGAGGCGCCGCAGCGGCTGGTACAGCGCACCGCGCTCGACGCCGGCGAAGGCGCCCAGGGTCATCGGGTGGTACGGGGGCCGGAAGCGCGTTGTCCCCACCTCCGGCACGGGCCGCCCCGTGACCCGGGCGAGGAGGCCGAGGGCGTTGACGTTGCTGGTCTTGCCCTGATCGATGGACATGCCCGCGGTGGTGTAGCGTTTCAGGTGCTCCACGGAGCGGTAGTTCTCGCGCGCGGCAAGCTCGATGTCCGAGGCCGTGACATCGTATTGGAAGTCGACCCACTGGCGATCGCTGGCGCCCCCCGGTGTTATCCAGAAAGCCTGCGTGTTCAGGGTCTCGCCGAAGTCGCCGGCAGCCCGGCCGGCCACGGAGACAGCCTGGTTGCAACCGGCGGGCACGAAACAGCTGTCTTTCTCCCGCCAGTGCAATTTCCCACCCGCCTGGGAGTAGAGGTGCACCGTCGGCGTCCAGCCCCCGGCCAGCGCCAGCAGGTCACAGGCGAGCGTCTTGCGGGACGCGAGCAGGCCGCCGTCCGGCGCCAGCGCCTGCAGGGTCACGCCCGTGAGCGCCGGCCTGCCCTCGGTGGCGACCACCGCGTGGCCCAGGTGCTGGACGATGCCGGCCCGGGCGGCCGCTTCCCGGAGCTCGTCATCGACCGCTGTCCGTACATCGATGATATGAGCCACGGGCGCGCCGTGGGCGGTCAGCGCGAGGGCGCGACGCCAGGCGCTGTCGTTGTTGGCAAAGAGGGCGAGCTCCGCTCCCGGCACCACGCCGTAGCGCAGTGCGTATTCGCACAGCGCCGATGCCAGCATAATCCCGGGGCGGTCGTTGTCCGGAAAAACCAGCGGCCGCTCGAGGGCGCCCGTGGCCAGCACCACACGGCCGGCAAAGAGGCGCCAGAGCCGCTGCCGGGGCCGGTTGCGGGGCGCGGCCGGGCCGAGGTGGTCCGTGCAGCGCTCGAGAGCCGCCAACACGTTGTGGTCGTAGTAGCCGTTTACCGTGGTGCGCGGCAGCAGGGTGACGTTGTCGCGCGCAGCAAGCGTCTCCAGGGTCTCGGCGAGCCAGCGTCGATCCGCCGGGTCCGGGCTTGCCAGCAGCCGGCCACCCAACGCTTCCTGCTCATCGAGAACCCAGACCCGGGCCGAGCCGTCGGCGCTGGCGCTGAGAGCGGCCCGCAGCCCCGCGCGACCGGCGCCCACCACGACGACCTCGGCATGGCCGTTCTCCTTGACGTACCAGTGACCGTCGGCCGCCGACGGGGCGCGACCGAGCCCCGCCGCGCGACGCACCAGAGGCTCCCAGAAACGCCAGCTCGGCCACTGAAAGGTCTTGTAGTAAAACGCTGCTGGCAGTACCGGGCGCAGGAGATCGAGGAAGCGCCAGAGGTCCCGGCGCACATCCGGCCAGGCATGCTGCCCCGTCGCCGCGAGGCCCGCATAGAGCGGCGCCAGCGTCGCCCGGGCATTCGGTTCGCCCTGCGCGCCACTCTCCAGCTGCACGAAGGCGCCGGTTTCCTCCGCTCCCGCGGCAAACACGCCCCGGGGGCGGTGGAACTTGAAGCTGCGTCCCACCACGGCGACACC
Source organism: uncultured Alteromonadaceae bacterium (assembly GCA_964346365.1). Lineage (GTDB taxonomy): Bacteria > Pseudomonadota > Gammaproteobacteria > Pseudomonadales > Halieaceae > Pseudohaliea. The sequence continues at coordinate 2,040 of CAYFVG010000228.1, read as the reverse complement.
GTTGGCGAGCAGCGCCGAGGCCAGCGTGTCACCGGCGTAACCGCTGTAGCGACGGCCGTCGAAGCTGAATTCGATGGGGGTCTCAAAGTCGACCCGGGCATGGGGCAGGCGCTGGATCGTGGGCTTCACACCGATGCCTCGCCGTCCAGCGCCGGCCGCGACGCACCCATGGGATAGACCGCGACGATCTCGTGGCTGACCAGGTCCCGGACCACGTTGAACCACTGGCCGCAGCCGTAGCGGTGGTGCCAGCGCTCGCAGTGCAAACCCTTCGGATTTTCCCGCCGGTAGAGGTAGGCCGCCCAGCTGTCATCGTCCACCGCCGCCGGGTCGGCGGGGCGGGCGATATGGGCCTCGCCGCCGCAGCGGAACTCGTCCTCGCTGCGCAGCCCGCAGCAGGGGCACTCGATGCGCATCATGTCGCGTTCTTCCTCAACTCAATCACGCCCTCAGTGCGCGACGCCGGAGGCGGCGCCCTCGTCGATCAGCCGGCCCGCCGCGAAGCGGTCCAGGCCGAAGGGCTCCACCAGTTCGTGGGGCCGGTCCTCCGCCACGGTGTAGGCGAGGGTCTCGCCGCCCGCGGGGATGGCCTTGTAGCCCCCGGTACCCCAGCCGGTACTGAGGTAGAGACCGCTTACCGGTGTCTTGCCGACGATCGGGCTGGTATCCGGCGACAGATCGACGATACCCGCCCACTGGCGCATGAGCCTGAGACGTGCCAGGCGCGGGTACAGCTGCACGACGGCAGCGAGCACGGCCTCGGTGCCCCGCAGGGAACCGCGCTGGCCGTAGGACGGGTAGAGATCGGTACCGCCGCCGATCACGAACTCGCCGCGGTCCGACTGCGACAGATAACAGTGCACCGCCGGGGAGATCACGATGTGGTCGAAGCAGGGTTTCACCGGCTCGGTCACCATGGCCTGCAGCGCCTGGCTCTGAATCGGCAGGCGCAGGCCCGCCATGGCCGCCAGCACCGAACTGTGCCCGGCCACCGCCAGGGCAACCTTGTCCGTGCGCACCGTGCCCCGGCTCGTTCGCAACCCGCACACGGCACCGCCGGCCACATCCACGCCGGTAACCTCGCAATGCTGGACGATGTCGACCCCGAGGGCATCGGCGGCACGCGCGTAGCCCCAGGCCACTGCGTCGTGGCGCGAGATGGCGCCGCGCTTCTGCATGAAGCCACCCTGGATCGGGTAGCGGGCGCTGCGGCTCATGTCGAGCATCGGCACGCGCGCGGCGACCTCTTCCCGGGACAGCAGCTCCGCATCGACGGGCTGGAGCTGCATCGCCGTGACCCAGCGCCGGTAGGTCTCGAGCTCCTGCCGGCTGCTGGCCAGACCGATGATGCCGTGCTGGCTGAGCATGATGTTGAAGTTGAGCTCGCGACCGAGGCCCTCGTAGAGGCGCAGGGAGTGATCGTAAAAACGCGTGCTCTCGGGGTAGAAATAGTTCGAACGGCTGACGGCAGTGTTGCGCCCCGTATTGCCGCCACCGAGCCAGCCTTTCTCGAGCACGGCGATGTTACGCATGCCGTGCTGCCTTGCCAGGTAGTAGGCGGTCGCGAGGCCGTGGCCGCCGCCGCCGACGATCACCGCATCGTAGGAGGCCTTCAGCGCCGGGTTGCGCCAGGCCCGGGGCCAGTCCCGGTGGCCCCGGAGGGCGCCGCGGAGGAGCGAAAGAGCCGAATAGCCCTTCATGCTAGTGGGCCACTATAGGATCACGGTGCGCTGGCCGTTGAGGATCACGCGCTGCTCGCAGTGCAGGCGCACCGCCTGGGCCAGCGCCGTGGCCTCGATATCGTGGCCGTAGTGCACCATCTGCTGCACGGAAACCTGGTGATCGATGGGCCTGACCTCCTGGACGATGATCGGGCCCTCGTCGAGAACGGCGGTGACGTAGTGGGCCGTGGCCCCGATCACCTTCACCCCGCGGTCGTAGGCCTGATGATAGGGGCGCGCGCCCTTGAAGCCGGGCAGGAAGGAGTGGTGGATGTTGATGGCCCGACCCTCGAGCTGCCGGCAGAGGTCGTCCGACAGA
>CAYFVG010000227.1:0-3922 GCA_964346365.1 uncultured Alteromonadaceae bacterium | reverse complement strand
CACGCGCGCATTCCCCCCGAAGAATTCCATGCGCGGTGGGGCCGCCAGCGTGTCCGGCACCGAGGGGCTCCTGCTGCGCGTGGGGCTGCTCGGCCGGGTCTGGTCGACGCGCACCATCGCCCTGTGGGTGCTTCTCTTGCTGGGAGGCTATATCTTCCTTGAGTACGTCTAGTGCGCCGAGGTGAGCCGCCCAGCGCCGGCGCCGTCGTCGGGGGCCCCCGTGCTGACGTTGCGCGACCGGCTCCCCGTTGTTGCTTGCCGTGGGACACAGCCGAGTATGTTTGAGTTCGAGTCGCCCCCGCCGGAAGACCGGGAAGACGCCCTCCATTTCGTTTTTTACGACGGGCAGCTCATCAGCGAGCTGACCCGCGGCGGCGCCCCCGCCTGGAGCGCTCGCGAGGTCGAGGCCAATGGCTGGTCCGTGCTGCGCGAGCAATTTATCGGGCGCTGGCAGGGACAGCCCTGTTTCGCGGTAGAAATCGAGGCCGCGGCGCTGGACCCCATGCAACACCACTGCGGCAGCCTCTATCAGCTCCTCGGCCGGGTCGAGGAGCCGCTTTTCGCCCTGGCCGGGCGCGCGGCGCAGCTCCTCGCCTGGGAGCGGGATCACCGTTATTGCGGCCGCTGCGGGCAGGTCATGACGCTGGACGCGCGCGAGCGGGCGATGCGCTGCGAGGGCTGTGCCCGGAGCATCTACCCGCGCATCTCACCCTGCGTGATCGTCCTCGTCACCGACGGCGAGCACCTGCTGCTGGCCCGCAACGCGCGCGCGAGGCGTCCCTTCTACAGCACCCTCGCGGGCTTTGTGGAGGCCGGTGAAACCCTGGAGCACTGCCTCGCCCGGGAGGTCCGGGAGGAGGTCGGCGTCGAAGTGGACGCGCCGCGCTATTTCGGCTCCCAGCCCTGGCCCTTCCCGCACCAGCTCATGGTCGGCTTCCACGCCCGCTACGCCGGCGGCGACATCCGCTGCGAGCCGGGGGAGATCGCCGACGCCGGCTGGTTCCACTACCGGGACCTGCCGCCGGTGCCGCCACCGGCCTCCATCGCCGGGCAACTGATCCGGTCCTACATCGAAGCAATCGCCTGAGGGCGGGGAGCACGCGACGTGGAATTCATGCATGAGGTGGCCCTGTTCCTGGCCCAGGCCGTGAGCGGCGTGGTCGCGCTATTGCTACTGGTGCTGGGGGTGGTGACCATCGCCCAGCGCCAGAAGCGGGAGGGTGGTGACGGCCACCTGGACGTGCGCAAGCTGCACGAGCGCTATCGGCAGCGCGCTGAGACCCTGGCCGAGGCCCTCGATCCGGAGGCCGCCAAGGCCGCCGCCAAGGCGCGCCGTAAGGCAGAGAAGAAGGCCGCCAAGGCGCGCAAGAAAGCCGCCAAAGGCGGGGAGGGCGAGCGCGAGCGCCCCGTGACGTTCGTCCTCGACTTCGACGGTGACCTGCGCGCCGAGGCGGTCGAAGCGCTCCGGGAAGAGGTGAGCGCGGTGCTCGCTGCGCGCCGGCAGGGCGACGAGGTCGTCCTGCGCCTCGAGAGCCCCGGCGGCATCGTGCACGGTTACGGCCTGGCCGCCAGTCAACTCCGGCGTCTGCGCGACGCCGGCATGCCGCTCACGGTCTGTGTCGACAAGGTCGCTGCGAGCGGCGGCTACATGATGGCCTGCGTGGCCGAGCGCATCGTCGCCGCGCCCTTCGCCGTGCTCGGCTCCATCGGCGTGGTTGCGCAGCTGCCCAACTTCCATCGCTTCCTGAAAAAGAATGAGGTGGACGTCGAGCTGCTTACAGCGGGCGAATACAAGCGCACCCTCACGCTGTTCGGTGAGAACACGGCAAAGGGCCGGGAGAAGTTCCAGGAAGAGCTGGAGGACACCCACGAGCTGTTCAAGGCCTTCGTGCACGAGAACCGGCCGGCGCTGGACGTGAACGCGGTTGCCACGGGAGAAATCTGGTACGGCCGCCGTGCTCTCGACGCCGGGCTTGTCGACGAGCTGAGCACGTCCGATGATCTTCTCACGTCCCTGGCCGGGGAGCGTGACCTGCTCGCGGTTACCTTCGTCCGGCGCCGCGGCTGGCAGGACCGGCTGGGTATCGCCGTCGAGGGAGCGCTGACCCGAGCGATCCTGCGCCTCTGGCAGCGCGGGCTGGACCGGCGCCAGGTATAAGAGCGTCGTCGTCAGCCGGGAGACCGCAGCGCCTCCACAGCCTGGTGCTGGCTGAGGAAGACCCCGCCGCTGAGCTGCTCCAGGAAGTCCGTCCGCTTGAGCCCGTCCATCACCGGCCCCTTCACCTCCGACAGATTAAGGGTGATGCCCCGCTCGCGCAGGCGGTGGTCGATGTTCTCCAGCGCCTCGAGGGCGGACAGGTCGATCTCGTTGACTGCGGCGCACTGCAGCACCACGTGCTCCACCTCGGGACACTGCGCCACCAGCTTGTAGACGGCGCTCTCGAGGTAGGCGGCGTTGACGAAATAGAGACTCTCGTCGACGCGGATGGAGAGGAGGTTGGGATAGGTCAGGACGTCGTGCCGCTCGATATTCCGGTAGTGCTCCGTGCCGGGCACCGTGCCCACCACCGCGATATGCGGCCGTGAGGTCTTGTGCAGGTGCAGGGTGACGGAGGCGATGATGCCCGCGAGGACACCGAGCTCCACGCCGAGGGCGAGGGTCACCAGGATCGTCGCCATTACCGCGATAAAATCGGAGCGGGAGTAGCGCCAGGCCAGGCGGACGATGCTCCAATCGATGAGTGAGAGCACGGCGACGATGATCGTGGCCGCCAGAGTCGCCCTGGGCAGGAAGTAGAGCGCCGGAGTGAGGAACAGCGCCGCCAGGGCGATGCCGCCGGCGGTGAAGACACTGGCCAGCTGCGTCTCGGCGCCGGCATCGAAGTTCACCACCGAGCGGGAGAAGCCGCCGGTGACCGGGAAGCCCTGCGAGATCGCGGACGCCACGTTGGCGGCACCGAGGGCGATGAGCTCCTGGTTGGCGTCGATGGCCTGGCGCCGCTTGGCCGCCAGCGTCCGGCCCACGGAGACCGACTCGACGAAACCAATGATGCTGATCAGAAACGCCGATACGACGAGCTCGGACCACAGCTGCGCATCGAAGATGGGTGTGCTGAAGGCCGGCATTCCGCCGGGGACGTCACCGACGATGGCGACCCCGCGGGCCTCGAAGCCACCGAAATAGCTGGCCAGGGTCGTGAGGACGATGATGAGGACGGGACCGGCCTTGGCAACCATGCCCGCCGTGGTGGGCGCCAGCCCGACGCGCTCGAGCAGCGGCGCGAGGCCGCCGCGGACCCAGAACAGAAAGAGCAGGGCGGCCATGCCGGTGCCGAGCGTCACGGCGTTGAAATCCGCCATGCGCGCGAGGAGCGAGTACCCCAGATCCAGCAGCGTCTCGCCGTGCGCGTCAATGCCGAAGATATGGCGCAGCTGCGACATCGCGATGATGATCCCGGAGGCCGTGATGAAGCCGGAGACCACCGGGTGGGAGAGCAGGTTGGACAGGGCGCCGAAGCGCAGCAGCCCCATGGCGGCCAGCATGAGCCCGGACAGGAGCGCCAGGGCGACCGCGGCGCTGGCGTAATCGGCGGTGCCCGCCTGCGCCACCTTGCCGACGGCGGTGGCGGTCATCAGCGAGGCCACCGCCACGGGGCCGACGGACAGGGTGCGGCTGGTGCCGAAAAGCGCGTAGGCGACCAGCGGCAGGATGCTCGCATACAGCCCCATCTGCGGCGGCAGCCCGGCGAGCAGCGCATAGGCGAGGGACTGCGGAATCAGCATGATCGTCACGATCACCGCCGCCAGGAGATCGCTCGCCAGGGTCCCGACGCCGTAGCCGCGCAGCCACTGCAGGGGCGGCAGAAGGCGGGTCACGCCCGCGTTCACGCAGCCTCGGCGCCGGCCTTGCTCCGCTCGGGCT
>CAYFVG010000226.1:0-3922 GCA_964346365.1 uncultured Alteromonadaceae bacterium | reverse complement strand
GACCATGGGAGAAATCGAAGCGCAGCCGCTCCGAGTCCACCAGCGAGCCTTTCTGCGTCACATGATCGCCCAGCACCTGACGCAGGGCGGCGTGCAGGAGGTGCGTGGCGGAATGATTCAGGCGCGTGCGCTGGCGCACGGCCCGATCGACGGTCGCGGCGAGTTCGCTGCCCTCGCGCACCTCGCCCTCGAGAACGCGCACGTGGTGCAGATGGTGGCTGCCGGCCTTGGTGGTGTCCGTTACCTCCAGACGCACGCCCTCCCCTGCCAGGTAGCCCGTGTCGCCCACCTGGCCGCCGGACTCGGCGTAGAAGGGGGTCCGGTCGAGTACCAGCACGCCGCTCTCGTCGGCAGCAAGGGCGCTCACCGTCTCGCCCTCGCGCAGCAGCGCCCGCACCCGGCCCTCGCCGGTCAGGCTGGCGTAACCCGTGAAGGCGGTTTCGCCGTCCAGCCTGAGGGTGGCGTTGTAGTCGACCCGGAAGCTGCCGCCTTCCTTGGAGCGAGCGCGCTGCGCGGCCATGGCGCGCTCGTAGCCGTCGAGGTCCAGGGTCAGGCCGCGCTCCCGGGCGATGTCGTTGGTGAGATCCGTGGGGAAGCCGTAGGTGTCGTAGAGCCTGAACACCACGTCCCCGGGAATCTCCGTGCCCTCCAGGTCCGCCAGCGCCTCCTCGAGGATGGCCATGCCGTGGTCCAGGGTGCGGGCGAACTGCTCTTCCTCGGCGAGCAGCGCGGCCTCGATGGCGCCCTGCTGCGCAGCCAGCTCCGGGTAGGCCACGCCCATCTCCGCCACCAGGGGCGCGACCAGGCGGTGGAAGAACGGCTCGCTGGCGCCCAGCTTGTTGCCGTGGCGGATAGCCCGGCGCAGGATGCGGCGCAGCACGTAGCCCCGGCCCTCGTTGCCGGGCAGCACGCCGTCGACCACCAGAAAGGCACAGGAGCGGATGTGGTCGGCGATCACCCGCAGCGAGGCTGCGGCGCGGTCCTCCACGCCGATGCGCTCCGCGGCGGCGTCGATGAGTGCCCGAAAGAGGTCGATCTCGTAGTTGCTGTGCACGCCCTGGAGCACCGCGGCGATGCGCTCGAGGCCCATGCCCGTGTCCACGGAGGGCCTTGGCAGCGGCGTCATCTCGCCCGAGGCATCCCGGTTGTACTGCATGAACACCAGGTTCCAGATCTCGATATAGCGGTCGAGGTCGTCGTCCTCGCTGCCCGGAGGACCGCCGGGCACTGCCGGGCCGTGGTCATAGAAAACCTCCGAGCAGGGGCCGCAGGGGCCCGTGTCGCCCATCTGCCAGAAGTTGTCCTCATCGAGGCGGGACAGGCGCTCGGCGGGGAAGCCGATCTCGTCGATCCAGATCTTCGCGGCCTCGTCGTCGCTCACGTGCACGGTGACCCAGAGCTGCTCCGGCGGCAGGCCGAGGTGCTCCGTGAGAAAGGTCCAGGCAAAGCGGATCGCCTCGCGCTTGAAATAGTCACCGAAGCTGAAATTGCCCAGCATCTCGAAGAAAGTGTGGTGGCGGGCCGTATAGCCGACGTTCTCGAGATCGTTGTGCTTGCCGCCGGCGCGCACGCAGCGCTGGCTCGACGCCGCCCGGGTGTAGGGCCGCGGGTCCGTGCCCAGGAACGTGTCCTTGAACTGGTTCATCCCGGCGTTGGTGAACAACAGGGTCGGGTCGTCGACGGGCACCAGCGAACTGCTGGGCACGCGGGTATGCCCGTGCTCCTCGAAGAAGGCCAGGAAGGCCTCGCGAATGTCTCCGGTTTTCATAGGTGCTCTCGGTGCAGGCGGCGGCGCGCTCAGCCGACCATGCGGCCCTCGGTGAAGCTGCGCCCCGCAATGATGTGCAGGTGGAGATGGAAAACGGTCTGCCCGGCACCCTCTCCATTGTTGACGATAAGGCGGAAGGCATCGTCCACACCGAGCTGGCGCGCAACCTTGCCGGCGGCGAGCATCAGCTGGCCGAGGAGTACCCCATCTTCTTCCCCGGCATCCGCGAGCTTCGCAATGGCCTTGCGCGGAATGACAAGGACATGCACCGGTGCCTGCGGGTTGATATCGTGGATCGCGACGCAGTGCTCATCTTCGTAGATAAACTCTGCGGGGATGTCGCCGGCAACAATCTTGCCGAAGATCGTGTCACTCATGGCTAGCCCAGCTTTTCGTCGGCGGTGAGCTGGCGAGCCTCGCTTTCGAGCATCACCGGGATACCGTCGCGCACCGGATAGGCGAGCCCGCTGGCGCGGCACACCAGCTCCTCGTGTTCCTCGTCGTAATCCAGTGGCGCCTTGCTCACGGGGCAGACCAGAATACTGAGCAGCTTCTTGTCGAGCACAGGCATCGATGCCTCCGGAACCTTTGACGTTGCAGCGGCATTATACGGACTTTTTCGCGGCTTGTTCAGGGCTGTCGCGGCGACTCTGGCGTAACGTCAGGGCCTGTGCAGAGCCAGGGCTCTCGCAGCGTCAGGGCCCTCGCAGAGTCAGGGCATGGGCGGGACCAGGCGCTGGGGGTCGACGCGCCGGCCCCGAAAACTCATGCGCCAGTCCAGGTGCGGGCCCGTGGCCCGGCCGCTGGCACCGACCTCCCCGATCACTTGCCCCCGGCCGATCGTCTCACCCACGGCGACCCCCACCTCGCTCAAGTGCAGGAACGACGAGGACAGGCCGTAGCCGTGATCCAGGATGATGGTGCCGCCGGAGTAGAAGAGGTCCCGCTCGGCCAGGGTGACGAGGCCATCGGCCGGCGCCACCACGGGGGTTCCCGCAGGGACAGCGATATCCACCCCGTAATGGGGGTTGCCCGGCTTGCCGTTGTAGAACCGCTGGCTACCGTAGACGCCGGAGATCGGGCCGGTCGCCGGCCAGCGAAAGGCACCCACCACCTGCTTCAGCCAGCCCGGCTCCGCGACGCGGCGGCCCTTGGCGGCGACCACGAGGGCGCGCTCGCGGCGGATGCGCTCGAGGTCCTCCGGCGGCGGGGTCACCGTCCGCTGGGGCACGCCCTCTACACGCTGGATGCGGTACTCTCGCGCGGCGACGGCGAGGCTGCTCTCGCAGGGCGCGGGACCGCTGACCACCAGTTTCGCCGTCGCCGGGGCGTCGCGGCCGAAGCCGGCGAGAAACCAGCCGTCCGGCAGCACCGGCAGCTCGGCGCCGTCGAGGGTGACTTCGCTGCCCGGCGCCACCCGCCCCCACAGCAGGCCGCCCTGCACGGCCTCGCCGCCGAGGTCGTCGCATCCTGCTCCAGCCGGCCCCGGGACAACCAGCAGGGGCGCCCCGAGGAGCGCGGCAAACAGTCCCCGAATCATGGCGCGTTCCTCCTTATCCGATGATTGTTCGATGATTGTGCGATCCGCCAACTTTCCGGCAACGACCAGTATCTCTGACGACAGGCCGTGTCTTTAGCCAAGCCGTCTTTTTAGCAATGCGCCCTACCGCCGTCCAGCGCCAACTCCCCCGCCGCCGCAGCTGCTAGGATGGAAGGCTATGGCCCGCTACCGACCACCCCGCCGCCGCGGCACCCCGCTGATCACGCCCGCCGGCGAGGCCGCCCTGCGCGCGGAGCTTGCACAGCTGTGGAAGGAAGAGCGTCCCCAGGTCACCCAGGCTGTGCACGAGGCGGCGAAGAACGGTGACCGCTCGGAGAATGGCGACTACATCTACGGCAAGCGCCGGCTCCGGGAGATCGACAGCCGGGTGCGCTTTCTGAATAAACGCCTCGAGGAAGTCACGGTGGTGGACCAGGCGCCGGCAGATCCGGCGAAGATCTACTTCGGTGCCTGGGTAAGCCTGGAGGACGAGGATGGCGAAGAGCGCACCTGGCGCATTGTCGGCCCGGATGAGTTCGAGCTCGCCCGCCGCGAGATCTCCATCGACGCCCCGCTGGCCAGGGCCCTTCTCGGCCGCCGGGTCGATGATGAGG
>CAYFVG010000225.1:0-3940 GCA_964346365.1 uncultured Alteromonadaceae bacterium | reverse complement strand
AGTACCCGGGCCTGTTCGGCAAGCTGCAGGAGGACGTCAACAAAACGGTCCTCAACCTGCGTCAGATGATCGGCCAGATCCGCGATGGCGCTGTGAGTATCGGCTCCTCCGCTTCGGAAATTTCCCAGGGCAACGCAGATCTGTCGCAGCGCACGGAGGAGCAGGCGTCTTCCCTCGAGGAGACCGCCTCGAGTATGGAAGAGATGACCTCGGCCGTCAGGTCCAACGCTGACAACGCGCGGCAGGCGAATCAGCTGTCGACCAGCGCCGCGGAAAAAGCGGAAGAGGGCGGCGCGGTGGTCAGCCAGGCGGTCTCCGCGATGGGCGAGATCAACGAATCGTCGGGCAAGATATCGGAGATCATCGGTGTCATCGATGAAATCGCGTTCCAGACCAATCTCCTCGCGCTCAACGCGGCGGTGGAGGCGGCGCGCGCCGGCGAGCAGGGGCGCGGCTTTGCCGTGGTGGCCGCTGAGGTACGCAACCTCGCCCAGCGCAGTGCCGAGGCGGCGAAGGAAATCAAGACCCTGATCAAGGACAGCGTCAGCAAGGTCGAGGGCGGCAGCAAGCTGGTCGACCAGTCCGGGGAGACCCTTGCCGAGATCGTGACGTCGGTCAAGAAGGTCAGTGACATCATCGCCGAAATCGCCGCGGCTTCGCAGGAGCAGTCGTCGGGGATTGATGAAGTCAACAAGGCTGTCACGCAGCTGGATGAAGTGACGCAGCAGAACGCCGCGCTGGTGGAGGAGGCGGCAGCGGCGTCAAAATCCATGGACGATCAGGCGTCGAACCTGCAGGAGCTGGTATCGATTTTCAGCATAGGCGACGCGATGGCCGAGCAGGCTGCGCCCCCGGCGCGGCCGCGGGCAACGGCCAAAGCGTCGACCGTGCCGTCGGCAGGCTCCGACAGGCGCCGAGGTCCGAAGGCGGCACGGCCCGCACCCGCGCGTTCCCGCACGGCATCGAGCGCCAGCCGGGCCGATGATGCCGACGAGAATTGGGAGGAATTCTAGGGCCTTGCCCGGTCCGGGACTCCCGGTCGGCTCGGGCGCACCCACGGGTGCGGCCGCGTTCGCGCAACCGGCGACGTCATCCAGGGCAGCAGGCGTGATGCTACGACCATGAAGCCACGAGCATGAAAGCACAGGAAAGCCGTGCGCCCGCCCCCACCGGGGCGCCGACACGGGCGAGAGAGTTCGAGCTCACCGACGACGATTTTGCTTTCATCAAGGCGTTTATTGCCGAGCGCGCGGGCATCGCCCTCAGCGAAGCCAAGCGCAACCTTGTCTACAGTCGCCTCGTGCGCCGCCTGCGCGTACTCGGTCTGCCGACCTTCAGCGCTTATTGCAGTCACCTCGAAAGTGGCGACAAGGAAGAACTGGAGCATTGCGTCAACGCACTGACCACCAACCTGACCTCCTTTTTCCGCGAGGCGCATCATTTTGACTTTCTTGAGCGCGAACTCCTGCCCGGGCTGGTCCGCGAGAAAGGCGAGCGGGAACTGCGGGTCTGGTCGGCCGGCTGCTCTACCGGGGAGGAGCCCTATTCCATCGCGATGGTGCTCGCGGAGTGCGTCCCGGATAGCTGGAGCGTTCGCGTCCTCGCTACGGACCTCGACAGCTCGGTCGTGGCGACCGCTGCGGCCGGTCAATACACCCTCGAGCGCATCAGCGGGATCAGCGAGGCGCGCAAACGGCGCTGGTTCCTGCGCGGCAGGGGTGCGCAGGAAGGGCAGGTGAAAGTCCGCTCATCGCTGCAGGACCTGGTCACCTTCAAGCCCTTGAATCTCCTCGAACCCTGGCCGCTGAAGCACCCCTTTGACCTCATATTCTGCCGCAATGTGGTCATCTATTTTACCAAGGAGACGCAGCGCATCCTCTTCGAACGGTTTGCGGACCAGCTCACGCCCGGCGGCCATCTGTTCATCGGCCACTCGGAAACTCTCTATCGGGTGAGCGATCGCTTCAAGCTGCTGGGCAGCACCATCTATCAGCGGGTGCGCTAGGGCGATGGGCATTCTGCAACGCAAGCATCTGCCCGCGGCAGAGACGCCGCCGGCGCCGCCGGGCTTTTCCCACATAAAGCGCTACTGGGATCGCTCCCGGAATGCACATGTCGCGAAGCTGTTGCCCGGCGAGTATTACATCAGCATGCACGGCGAGATGATTACGACGGTGCTCGGGTCCTGCGTGGCTGCCTGCATACGGGATCGCAAGCTCGGCGTCGGTGGCATGAACCATTTCATGCTGCCAAGCAGCGCAAGACTGGACGACTGGGGCGGCCCGTCGAGCTCTGCCCGCTACGGCAGCTATGCCATGGAACAGCTGATCAACGAGATCCTCAAGGCCGGGGGACGTCGCCAGAACCTCGAGGTAAAGGCCTTCGGCGGCGGCAATATCGTGTCGTCCCTGTCCGATATCGGTCGCAAAAACATTGATTTTCTGCACGAATTTCTGCAAGTTGAGGGCTTGGCGCTGCTCTCTGAGGATCTGGGCAGTCCCTTTCCCAGGAAGGTCAATTTTTTCCCCGACAGCGGCCGCGCTCAGGTCAAGAAGCTGCGGTCCATGCACAACGATACGATCGTCGAGCGCGAGAACCACTACCTGGAAGAACTGGTCAAGGGCTCCCCGAAGGGCGACGTAGAGCTTTTTTAATAATCGAAGAGCTTTTTAATAAAAGGGTTGCCGGGCCGATGGCGAGAACGATTCGTGTGCTGGTGGTGGACGATTCGGCGCTGATTCGTCGACTGTTGACCGATATGCTGAACAGCGCACCGGATATCGAGGTGGTGGGCACGGCCGCGGATCCCTTTATCGCCAGAGACAAGATCAAGAGCCTCTCCCCGGATGTGCTGACGCTGGACGTCGAAATGCCGCGCATGGACGGCATTACCTTTTTGCGCAACCTGATGCGCCTGCATCCCATGCCGGTGGTCATGGTCTCGACGCTCACTGAACAGGGTGGTGAGATCACGCTCGATGCACTGGAGCTGGGGGCCGTGGATTTTGTCTCCAAACCGAAAATGGATGTGTCAAAGGCGCTCACAGGCTACGTTGATGAGCTCACCGGTAAAGTCAGGGCGGCCGCCGCGGCCAAGGTGCGGCGTCTGGTGCGCCTGGAAGCACCTGCCCCCTCCCTCTGCTCCGACGCTGTGCTGCCCAGGCGGCCCATCGGGCACCTGCGCACGACTGAAAAGATCATTGCCATCGGCGCATCGACGGGCGGGACGGAAGCCATCAAGCACGTGCTCCTGGGCATGCCCCCGGATGCCCCCGGCATTGTCATCGCGCAGCATATACCGCTGGGATTCAGCGCTGCCTTTGCCGAGCGCATGGACCGGCTGACAGCACTGGCGGTCAAAGAGGCGGAGGACGGAGACCCGGTCCTGCCGGGGCACGCCCTTGTCGCCCCGGGGGATCGGCACCTGCTGCTGGTCCGCGACGGCGCGCGCTACAGCTGCCGCCTGAGCGAGGGCGAGCACGTCAATCGCCACCGTCCCAGTGTCGACGTGCTGTTCCGTTCTGTGCTGCAGGCGGCGGGCCGCAACGCCGTCGCCGCGCTGCTCACGGGCATGGGCGCGGACGGCGCAGCCGGTTTGCTGGAGCTGCGTGAGGCTGCGGTCCACACGATCGCGCAGGACGAGGAGACCAGTGTCGTCTGGGGTATGCCCGGCGCTGCTGTAGAGCGCGGCGCCGCCTGCGAGGTGTTGCCCCTCGCCAGCATCGCCGCCCACCTGCTGACCGCCGCTGCAGACGCACCGTCCGCAGCCACGGCGCGCTGAGTCGGCATGGCCGAGCAGCGCGATCGCAAAGAGAAGACGCCGGGTGCCGGGGGCGAGGGCCACGCTGCACCGACAGCACCGGCGGTGCATGCCTGCAACGAGCTCGGCACCATGTTTGGCAGCGAGCTCGCCGAGGTTGAGGAAGAGATCGAGCGGGTC
>CAYFVG010000224.1:0-4003 GCA_964346365.1 uncultured Alteromonadaceae bacterium | reverse complement strand
GCCTACCCAAAGTTGGGCATCCGGCAGCACACGGTCGATATGCTCTACGCCCGCCCTCCCCCCACAGTAGTAGTGCCCGCCGGCGCGGCCATGCGCTAGGCTTGGAAGTGCATCGGAAGCCACGCGGGAGGCCCGCCCATGACCTCGGTACCGAATACCAGCCCCGTCCTGACCCGGGCGGACCTCGAGGCCCACTGGATGCCCTACACGGGCAACCGGCAGTTCAAGGACGACCCGCGCATGATCGTGGGCGCCGAGGGCATCTACTACATCGACGACCGCGGCCGACGCATCCTCGATGGCCTCTCGGGGCTCTGGACCTGCGGCCTCGGCCACAACCGGCCGGAGATCGCCGAGGCGGTCTATCGCCAGCTGGGTACCCTCGACTACTCCCCGGGGTTCCAGTTCGGCCAGCCCCTGTCCTTCCAGCTCGCCAACGTGCTCAAGGGGCTGACCCCGGCGGGCCTCGACTACGTGTTCTTCACCAACTCCGGTTCCGAGTCGGCGGATACCTCCCTGAAGATGGCCCGGGCCTACTGGCGCGCGCAGGGGCAGCCCCAGAAAACCCGGCTCATCGGCCGCATGAAGGGCTACCACGGGGTGAACTTCGGCGGCATCTCCGTCGGCGGCATCGCCGCCAACCGCAAGATGTTCGGCCAGGCCGTGGAGGCGGACCACCTGCGGCACACGCTGCTGCCGGAAAACACCTTCGCCCGCGGCATGCCCGCCCACGGCGCGCAGCTCGCCGACGAGCTGGCGGACCTCATCGCCCTGCACGATGCGAGCAACATCGCCGCGGTGATCGTTGAGCCCATGGCCGGTTCCGCCGGCGTGATCCCGCCGCCCGTGGGCTACCTCGAACGGCTGCGGGAACTGTGCACGGCGAACGACATTCTGCTCATCTTCGACGAGGTGATCACCGCCTTCGGCCGCTGTGGCGCCATGACCGGCGCGGCGGCCTTCGGGGTCGTGCCGGATATCATGAACGTGGCCAAGCAGATGACCAACGGCGCCGTGCCCATGGGCGCGGTAATCGCCAGCAAGGGCATCTACGACACCTTCATGGCCCAGGACCTCCCGGAGCACGCCCTCGAGTTCGCCCACGGCTACACCTACTCCGGGCACCCGGTGGCCTGCGCCGCGGGCCTCGCGGCCCTCGACCTGCTGGTCAAGGAAGATCTGCCGGCGCGGGTGGCCGCCCTGGCGCCGGTGCTGGAAGACGCGATCCACGGCCTCGAGGGCAAGCCCGCGGTGCTCGACATCCGCAACTACGGCTTCGCCGCGGCGCTTACCCTGGCAGCGAAGGACGGCGACCCGACCCGGCGCCCCTTCGAGGTCGCCATGCGCATGTGGGACAAGGGCTTCTACGTGCGCTACGGCGGCGACACCATCCAGCTGGGCCTGCCCTTCGTGATCGAACCGGAAGAGATCGAGCGCCTGGTCGGCGCCCTCGGCGAGGCGCTCAGCGAGAACGGGTGAAGCGCACCGGGAATCCGCGTCGAGGGTCTCTCGATCTGTTTATTGTCGTTTCGTTTATTTCGACTATCCTTTGGTGCATACTCCAGCCCTGATTCGTAAACGTTAGTGCTTGAAGGAGCTTTTTGATGACAGCGCACAATGTTGTTCATCTGCCTACTCCTGATGAAATGGAGGAAGCCAAGGCGTCCAGTCGTACGCTCGCCAAGCATGCGGATGCCGACCGTGTTCAGATGACACTGCGGGGCAGCAACGGTGAGTCGGACGAAATGGTGCTCCCGGGCAGTGTCCTGCAGATGTTGCTGACCGTGCTCTCGGAAATGTCCCAGGGTAATGCCATCAGTCTGATCCCCCGGCACCAGGAACTCAGCACCCAGGAAGCGGCGTCCATGCTCAATGTCAGCCGGCCCTTCCTCGTGGGGCTGCTCGAGAAAGGAAAGATCCCCCACCGCAAGGTTGGTTCGCATCGCCGGGTCCGGCTCGAGGATCTCCTGGGCTACACAGAGAATGTTGATCGTCAGAGAGCCGAGGCTCTGGACCGCTTGGCCGAGCTTTCGCAGCAGGAAGACATGGGCTACTGACCGGCGGTGTCGAAGTTCACGGTTGTCTACGACGCCTGTGTCCTCTACCCGGCACCTGTGCGCGACGCCCTGCTGAGACTTGCGCTCACGGACCTCTTCAAGGCCCATTGGACCAACCAAATCCATGACGAATGGATGGCTGCGTTAGTTCGTGGAGGAAAACATCAGCGGAACAAGCTGGAGCAGGTACGGGCTCTCATGGACGCGCACGTTCGCGATGCCTTGGTCTCGGGATACGAATCCTTGATTGAAATGCTGGATTTGCCTGACCCCAATGACCGACATGTGCTTGCCGCCGCTATCCGTTGTAACGCCGACGCGATAGTGACTTTCAATCTGAAGGATTTCCCGGCGGAGAAGCTGGCAGACTATGGCATCGACGCCCTGCACCCGGATGATTTCATCTATTACCAGATTGATATGGCGCCGGCCGTCTGTTGCGCAGCTTTTCGCCGGCAGCGACTCGCATTGAGGAACCCGCCGTATTCGGTTTCAGATTTTCTTGCCACGTTGCAAAAGCAGCAGCTGCCACAGACCGTCTCGAGGCTCCGGGCTTTCGAACAGTTCCTCTGACTGCCGGGCTGCTTATCTTGCAATCGAGAAGTGTCGATCCAGAAAAAAAGCTATGAGTCGCTCCCGAGAGGCAGAAGCAGAGTGTTTCTGAACAGTGGGCCAGTTGCACTTGTCTGATCGGGATCGGAGATTCGCTTGCATACGCCGCTGCTTGCGTTGCTTCCGGTCCAGCATGACCCGGCGAAGCAGCAGGCGCCGTTATTCCGCGGACGTTCCGCCGGCGTAGCCATGCGGATTCCGGTGCTGCCAGCGCCAGGTATCGGCACACATCGCGTCGAGATCGCGGCGTGCGCGCCAGTTGAGGCAGTGTTCCGCAAACGCCGGGTCGGCGTAGCAGGCGGCGATATCCCCCGGGCGACGGTCGCTGATCCGGTAGGGAATTTCACGCCCGCTCGCGCGTTCAAAAGCCGCGACGACCTGGAGTACGGAGTAGCCGCGGCCGGTGCCGAGGTTGACCACCAGCGGCTGGCCGGCAGGTATCAGCCCGGGGCGCGGCAGCGCAGTCAGTGCGGCGACGTGCCCGGCCGCGAGGTCGCAGACATGGATGTAATCCCGCACGCCGGTGCCGTCATCGGTGGGATAGTCGTCACCGAACACCGAAAGATACTCGCGCCTGCCCGACGCCACCTGGGCAATGTAGGGCATCAGGTTGTTGGGCGGGCCGGCGGGGTCCTCGCCGATCAGGCCGCTCGGATGGGCGCCCACCGGGTTGAAGTAGCGCAACAGCGCCACCTGCCAGTCGGGCTCGGCCCGCACCAGGTCGCGCAGGATTTCCTCGATAAATAGCTTGCTGCGCCCGTAGGGGTTGGTGGCACTGAGTGAAAAGCCCTCGTGGATCGGCACGCTTACGGGGTCCCCGTAGACCGTGGCCGACGAGCTGAACACCAGCTGCCGGACGCCGCTGCGGCGCATCGCGCGCAGCAGGCACAGGGTGCCCTGGACATTGTTGTCGTAGTACTCGAGGGGCTGGGCGACGGACTCACCCACCGCCTTGAGGCCGGCGAAGTGAATCACCGCGCCGGGCTGCTCTGCGTCCAGCGCGGCCGCCACGCCCGCCTCATCGCGCAGGTCGGCCTGCAGGCAGCGGATGGGTTTGCCCGCGAGCTTTTCCAGGCGCGCCAGCACCGCCGGCGAGCTGTTGCTGAAATTATCCAGCAGCACCACCTCGTAGCCACTGGCCAGCAACTCGAGGCAGGTGTGAGAGCCGATATAGCCTGCCCCGCCGGTTAACAACACGCTGGTCGCCGCCACTCGTTACCTCCGCGCTTTTCGAACCAGCCGATGAGCATACCTGCACGGGCGAAGGGCGAACAGTCGCGGGCAGGCCCGGCCTGGCGCGGGCACTCCGGCGCCTCATGCCTCGGCCGTGTGCT
>CAYFVG010000223.1:0-4054 GCA_964346365.1 uncultured Alteromonadaceae bacterium | reverse complement strand
AAATCTTCATCGTCATGGGCAAATCCGACCCGGACAACCCCAACCGGCACCAGCAGCAATCGCAGGTGCTCGTGCCGAGAGGCACGCCGGGCCTCGAAATCGTGCGGCCGCTGACCACCCTCGGCTACGACGATGCGCCGCACGGCCACGCGGAGCTGCGCTTCAGCGACGTGCGCGTGCCCCTGGAGAACATGCTTCTCGGCGAGGGCCGGGGTTTCGAGATCGCCCAGGGCCGCCTGGGGCCGGGCCGGATGCACCACTGCATGCGTCTCGTGGGCGCCGCCCAGCGTTCCCTGGAGCTGGCCTGTGAGCGGGTGACGCGCCGCGAGACCTTCGGCCGTCCCCTGGCCAAGCACCAGTCCATCCGCGAGGATATTGCCCGGTGCTTCGCCGATATCGAGATGATGCGCATGCTCGTGCTCAAAGCCTGCAAACGCATGGACGAAGTGGGCGCCCAGGCGGCGCGCGACATGATCGCCGCGGCCAAGATCGCCGTGCCGCTCATGGCCCAGAACGTCATCGACCGCTGCATGCAGGTGCACGGCGCCGGCGGCCTCACCGAGGACTACATGATGGCCGAGGCCTTCAGCTACGCCCGCTGGTGCCGGCAGGCGGACGGCCCGGACCAGGTACACATGATGGCTCTGGGCAAGCAGGTCATCGAGCGCTACAGCAACCGCGATTGAAGGGCGACGTCAAAGTTGTCCGACCATCCACAACCGATTGCGCACAGCCTGGTGACTACAGTCCATTAGCCACAGCCCATTACCCAAGGCCCATCGAGAAAGAAGGAGAGCGACAATGAGCGAAGCGGAAGTCCTGACGGAGGCTCAGGATGGCGTCCTGGTCATCACCCTCAACCGTCCCCGGGCGAAGAACGCCGTCAACAAGGCCACGGCCGAGGCGGTGAGCGCGGCGCTCGACCAGCTTGAGAGCGACGACAGCCTGCGCGTGGGCATCATCACCGGCGCCGGCGGCACCTTCTGCTCCGGCATGGACCTGAAGGCCTTCGTCACCGGCGAAATGCCCATGGTCGAAGGCTACGGCTTTGCCGGCCTCGTCGAGCGCAACCTCGGCAAGCCGCTGATCGCGGCCGTAGAGGGCTACGCCCTCGCCGGCGGTTTTGAGGTGGAGATCAGCTGCGACCTGATCGTCGCCGCGGAGGACAGCCAGTTCGGCATCCCGGAGGTAAAGCGTGGCCTGGCCGCCGCTGCCGGCGGGCTGGTCAAGCTGCCGAAGCAGGTGCCGCCGCGACTCGCCATGGAACTGGCTCTCACCGGCGATTTCATCAGCGCGGGCCGCGCTGCGGAGATCGGCCTGGTCAACAGCGTCGTCGCCAGCGGCACGGCCCTGGAGGCGGCGAAGGCCCTGGCGGCGAAGATCGCCGCCAACGGGCCCCTCGCCGTGGCCCGCAGCAAACAGGTCATTGCCGCGGCCCAGGATTGGAGCGTGGAAGAGATGTTCGACCGCCAGAACGCCATGCTCAGGGACGTGCTCTCCAGCGAGGACGCCATCGAGGGAGCCACAGCTTTCGCCGAGAAGCGCGCGCCGGTCTGGAAAGGCAGGTGACGGCGCGGACATAAACGAGCGTGCCCGCCGCAAGCGGCGACACCTTGCTGCTCCTCGCACCCGATGCGGACGCGCTGGTCGAGCGGCTCGCCGGGCGCCTGCCCCCGGCGCTTGCGATCATTGCCTGCAGCGACAGCGGCAGCGCCCGCCGGCGCGGAGCCCGCGCCACCCTCGCCCTGGCCAGCCCCGCGCTCCTCGCCGAGGCCCTGGACGACCTGCCGGCGCTGCGCTGGGTCCAGTCCACCTGGGCCGGGGTGCGGCCGCTGGTGGATCACCCGCGGCGGGATTACACGCTCACCGGCGTGCGCGGTATCTTCGGCCAGGCCATGGGCGAGTGGGTACTGGGGTGGCTGCTGGCCATGGAGCGCGGCATCCTGCGCCGCAGCCGCGCCACACGCTGGGAAGGAAAGCCCGACGGCACCGTCGCCGGCAAGCGGCTGGGCATCCTCGGCACCGGCGCCATTGGCCGGGCCGTGGCCCGCCGCGCGATGGCCCTCGGCATCGAGTGCCGGGGGATCAACCGGAGCGGCAGTGCGGTCGAGGGTTTCGCGGACACGTTCCCCATCGGCGAAGCGACCCGCGCCGCCGCCGACTGCGACTACCTCCTCGCACTGCTGCCGGATACGCCGGAGACGGCCGGGATCGTCGACGCCGACCTCCTCACGGCGTTGCCGGCTGGCGCAATTTTTCTGAACGGTGGCCGCGGCAGCACCGTGGACACGGAAGCGGTGGTCGCCGCCCTGGACACGGGGAAGCTGCGCGCCGCAGTCCTCGACGTATTGCCAGAGGAGCCGCTGGCGGACGACGACCCGCTCTGGACCGTCGACAGCCTTTACATCACCTCGCACACCGCTGCCCCCACGGACCCGGACGCCGTCGTCGAGCTGTTCCTCGCCAACCTCGCCCGCGACCGCGAGGGCCGAGAGCTCAGCGACGTGGTCGATTTCCGTCGCGGCTACTGAACAGCCACTGGCCGGCGCTTATGGGACGCAGCAGTTCCGGGCGGCCAACGTATTGCACTTGGAAGGCGAGGCCGGTCCGATTGCAGAAAGTCGATCGGGCTCGCGCTCACTGCCAAGCCCGGTGACATCCGGGACGTTCGTGTGCCAATTTGGTCCCGAACGAGCAGTTAAACAATCTGTCGGCAGGGCGAAGGGAACTTTTTATGGCCGGAATTCTTGCGGATATCGAAGTGACGACAAAGCTGGGCCTGCGCGCCCTCGGGCGACGCGTTCGCTCGGAAGTCGGAGCGGCGCCAGACCTCGATGATTTCCAGTTGGCAATGCAGCAGCTGTTGTCCGCGGCGCCAGAGGATCTGATTCGCGACTACCGTTGGGTGGTTTTGTCAGCGAAGCGGCCACCCTGGTTACGCACCGGTATGTGCCTCGAAGAGGGCGATCAGATCACCTACTTCGCCGAGGGACGGGTCTTCGCCAGCAGATTATTGGATATTTATGTCAACCCAGCTCTGCAGCTTTGGTGCAAGGTGGGGGAGTCCGGGGATGTCTTCCGGGGCACGCGAGCCAGTCATTCGTTTGTTGCGAAAAAAAGCGGCGAGTTCATGCTGGGCAATTATTTTCCCAACGACTGGATTGATCTTCAGGGCAACCGCAAGCAGGACGACAGCGTTTATGAGGACGTCAGCGGAGAGCTGCGTGTGCTGGTGGTACGCTGGTCGGACGACTATGCCTCTGGTCTGGACCGGCTCCGGAGAGGAGGCGATCCCTCGGGACGCATTGAAAACGAGCTGCAGAGAATTCAGGGAGGTGACACAACGCCCGACGGTTGGTACTACCTATGGCATATCGGCCCGGGGGAAATCTATCGCGAGGACTCAGAAAGGACGGATAGGCCCTGCATCCTTTGCCAAACCCACGGGGATGTTGCAATCCTGCAAAGGGATGTCGATCTGGCCCTGGAAGAAGACGCTGAAATCAGCTGGCGCTGGTGTGTAAATCAGCTCCCCTCGACACTGCGCGAAGACACGATAGCCAGCCACGATTATCTCAGCCTGGCTGTGGAATTCGATAATGGCCGGGATATCACCTACTACTGGAGTGCCACGCTGCCCGTGGGTGCTGGCTACGACTGTCCGCTACCGAACTGGAAAGGTAAAGAGTTCCACGTGGTGGTGCGCAGCGGTCTCTCAGGGCTCGGCAAATGGCACGACGAGCGCCGCAGCCTGCATACCGACTATCTGAAGTACATGGGTGAACCCCCCGCACGGATTGTGCGGGTCTGGTTGATCGCCAACAGCATTTTTCAGCGCAACGAGGGCGAATGCCGTTACACGGATATTGTCATACATAGTGGTGGCTGCGAACACAAGATATTGTGATACGTCACCGGATGAAAGCGCCGACCAGAACCCGCGCTTATCCGCCGCGGACCTGCGGCGGAGCGCAGCCGCTCGCCCGACGCTAGCCGCCCGACGCCACTGCCGAGATGGGCGCGCGGAAAGCGCCTGGGCATCGCGTCGGTAGTT
>CAYFVG010000222.1:0-4074 GCA_964346365.1 uncultured Alteromonadaceae bacterium | reverse complement strand
ACGTAGCTTATCGACACCCCAACAAGGCAGACCCCCGCATGACGATCAGCGTAGGCGTGGTGATGGATCCCATCGCCGACATTACGTACAAGAAGGACAGCACCCTCGCGATGCTCTGGGCGGTGCAGGACCGGGGCTGGGCGCTCTGGTATATGGAGCCGCGGCACCTCTCGCTGGTGCAGGGGGTGCCGCGGGCGGTCATGGCGCCGCTCGAGGTGCACCGGGATTCGGCGCACTGGTTCGACCTCGGCGAGGGGCAGGATCGGGACCTTGCGGAGCTGGACGTGATCCTCATGCGCAAAGACCCACCCTTCGACAACGAGTTTGTCTACAACACCTACATCCTCGAGGCCGCGGAACGGCTTGGCACGCTGGTGGTGAACCGCTGTCAGGCGCTGCGCGACTGCAACGAGAAGATGTTTGCCAACCAGTTTCCCGAGTGCTGCCCGCCGGTGCTGGTAAGCGGCGACATGGTGCGGCTGCGCGCTTTCTACGATGAGCACGGCGACGTGATCTACAAGCCCCTGGACGGCATGGGGGGCACTTCCATCTTCCGCGTGGGGGCCGGGGACCCGAACCTGTCGGTGATTCTGGAGACGCTCACGGCGCACGGCACGCGCACAATCATGGCCCAGCGCTACATCCCCGAGATCAGCGAGGGCGACAAGCGCATCCTGGTGATCAAGGGCGAGCCGGTGCCCTATTGCCTGGCACGACTGCCCTCCCGCGGCGAGACCCGGGGCAACCTCGCCGCCGGCGGCACCGGGCGGGCGCAGCCGCTGTCCGAGCGGGACAAGTGGATCGCCGCGCAGGTGGGCCCGACGCTGGTGGAGAAGGGCCTGCTCTTCGCCGGCCTGGACGTGATCGGCGACTACCTCACGGAGATCAACGTCACCAGCCCCACCTGCATCCGCGAGATCGACGCGGCCTGTGAGCTGGATATCGGCGGCCAGCTCATGGACTGCATCGCCGCGGAGCTGGCGGCGCGACGCTGACGCCGTGGCCACGCCGGAGGCCGCTGCCGCGCCCCGGGACCGGCTGGTACTGGCGCTATTGCCCGCCGCGGCCCTGCATGCCCTGGTGATCTTCGGCATCACCTTCGACGCCTTCTCCCGGAGCCCGACTGTGCAGCAGCTGGAGGTCACGCTGGTCCAGGTACCCGGCCAGCCACCGCTGGCGTCGACGCACCTGGCGCAGGCAGACCAGCGCGGCAGCGGCAATGACACCGAGCGGGACCACGCGCCCCGGGCCGAGCCGGCGCTGCCGGTGCCGACGGAGCAGCGCGAGCGGCGCGCCAGCGAGGGCAGCGGCGACGGCGGCGATCGGGCGCGGACACCGCTGACCGCCAGGCGCAGCGAGCAGCGCGCGGTGCTGGAACGGCGCGATGCGGCCGGGGGCGAGCCCGCCGAGCGCCTCGCCGCACTGCAGCGCCGCCTCGCCGCCCTCGAAGCCTCGGTGCAGGACCGGGAGCAGGCCAGCTCCACCGCGCCGAAGGTGCGTACGCTCACCGCCGTGTCCGCGAAGACCGCCGTGGAGGCGGCCTACCTGCAGGCCTGGCGCGAACGCCTGGAAACCGTGGGCAACGCCTACTACCCCCGCGAGTCCCTGCGCTACGGGCTCTACGGGGCCCTGCGCCTGCGAGTTGTCCTGCGCAGCGACGGCAGCCTCGAGAGCGTGGACCTCCTCGATTCCTCCGGCTACGCCGTGCTCGACGAGGCGGCGCTGAAGATCGTGCGCCTGGCCGCCCCCTACGCGCCCTTCCCGCCGGCCCTTCTCGACAAGGCCGACAAACTGGAAATCATCCGCACCTGGGACTTTGCACCCGCCGGGGGGTAGCCGCCCCAGTCCTTTGGGGGCACACTATTCCCATGACCACTGCCCGACACTCCAGCCATTGCCTGCGCGACCACTTCCTGCTGGCCATGCCCAGCCTCGGCGAGGGCGTCTTCGCACAGAGCGTGACCTACATCTGCGAGCACGGCGAGGCCGGCGCCATGGGCCTGGTGATCAACCGGCCGCTGGAGCTGGACCTGGACGAAATCTTCGACCACCTGGAGATCGAGACCCGCCGCGACTTCAGCGACATCCCGGTCATGGCCGGCGGCCCGGTGCAGACGGACCACGGCTTCATCCTGCACCGGCGAGGCGCGGAGACCTGGGACGCGACCCTGCGGGTCACCGGGGAACTCCTGCTCACCACCTCGCAGGATATTCTCCGCGCCATCGCCGTCGGTGACGGCCCTTCCGATTACCTCGTGGCCCTGGGCTATGCCGGGTGGTCCGCCGGCCAGCTCGAGGAGGAGATCAGCCGCAACAGCTGGCTGACGCTGCCGGCGGACCCGGCAATCATCTTCCATACCCCGCCGGAGCAGCGGCTCCAGGTCGCCGCCGGACGCCTTGGTATCGACATGAATCTTATCAGCAGCGAGGCGGGACACGCCTGATACCCGTGGGGCAGGCGCGCACCCTCCTGGCCTTCGACTTCGGCCTCACACAGGTCGGCGTCGCCGTGGGCAATGCCGTGCTGGGTACCTGCGAGCCGCTGACGGTGCTGCGGGCAAGGGAGGGGCAGCCGTCCTGGGAGCACGTCGCGACGCTCCTCGAGGAATGGCAGCCGGACCTGCTGCTCGTCGGTGACCCCCTGAACATGGACGGCAGTCCGAGTGAGATCGGCGTTCGGGCCCGGCGCTTCGCCCGGCGCCTGCACGGGCGCTTCGGCAAGCCGGTGGAGCTGGTGGACGAGCGGCTGACCAGCCACGCCGCCAAGGCCGAGGCCCGGGAGCGGGGCCACCGCGGCGATTACCGGCAGGACCCGGTGGACAGTCTCGCCGCCAGCCTGATCCTGCGCAGCTGGCTCGACGGCCCGGACGGGCCGGTCAGCCATCGTCGAGAGAGAGATCCACCCGGCTGCTGACTCCGCGCTCGCCCTTATCGTGGAGCTTGATGCCGAGGCGCACGTCGTTCGCCGAGTCGGCGCTGCGGATTGCCTCCTCCCGGCTGATGAGGTCCTGCTTATAGGCTTCGAGCAGGGATTGGTCCAGCGTCATCATGCCCTGCTCGTTGGAGCGGGCGATCACGCCCTTGATCTCGTTCACCTGGCCGTTGCGGATGTGGTCGGCGATGAGCGCGGAATTGAGCAGCACTTCCATCACCGGCACCCGCCCGGTACCGCTCTTCCGCGGCAGCAGCTGCTGGGCGACCATCGCCTTCAGGTTCAGCGACAGGTCCATCCACACCTGGTTGTACATCTCGGAGGGGAAGAAGCTGAGGATCCGGTCCAGGGCCTGGTTGGCGTTGTTAGCGTGCAGCGTACACAGGCAGAGATGGCCGGTCTCGGCGAAGGCCAGGGCGTGGGCCATGGTGTCGGCATTGCGCACCTCGCCGATAAGGATCACATCCGGGGCCTGGCGCAGGGCATTCTGCAGGGCGGTCTCGAAGGAGTCGGTGTCCAGCCCCACCTCGCGCTGGGTGACCAGGCAGCCGGCGTGTTCGTGGATGAACTCGATGGGGTCTTCCACGGTGATGATGTGGCCGCGGGAGTTGCGATTGCGGTGCCCGACCATGGCCGCCAGGGAGGTCGACTTGCCGGTGCCGGTGCCCCCCACGAACATCACCAGGCCGCGCTTGACCATGGCCAGCTCTTCGATGATCGGCGGCAGACCCAGCTCATCCACCCGCGGGATCCGGGTCTGGATGCGGCGAATCACGAGGCCGCAGTTGCCCCGCTGGACGAAGGCACTCGCGCGGAAGCGGCCGTAGGTCTCGGAGTGCAGCGCGTAGTTGCACTCGTTGGTGCGCAGGAAGTCGGACTTCTGCGCATCGGACAGCGTACCCAGGACCAGGTCGCGGACTTCATGCTCCTTGAGCGCCGGCCCCTCCAGGGAGTAGATCTGCCCGTCGATCTTGACCGCCGGCGAGGCCCGGGCCGTCAGGAAACCATCGGAAGCATTCCGCTCCACGACCTCCCGCATGAGTTCTTCGATGTCCATGGCCTGTGACCTCTCTGTAAGCCCCGGGGTCTAGAAGTCCTCGGGAATGCGGGCCTTTTCGCGCGCGTGGTCGCGTGTCACCACG
>CAYFVG010000221.1:0-4082 GCA_964346365.1 uncultured Alteromonadaceae bacterium | reverse complement strand
CCTAGACGAATGCTGCTGCTGGTGGTGGGTTGGCTGCTCGGACTGATCGGGATGGACCAGGAATACGATTTCGTAATGTCGCATCTAAGGCTCCTTACGGATGAGTGCCGCCCGCCATTGCGGTGCGGCAAGGAGAAGGGCGCGCGGAAGCCGCCCGCATATTTTTGAGCGCGGAGTGTAGCCGCGGGCCCCCCGCCATGCAAGGACTTCCTCAGCGAGCGGTCGCGGCAGTCCCCCGCTGGCGCACCGCCTCGAACAGGCAGACGCCGGTGGCCACGGAGACATTGAGGCTGGATACCGCGCCGGCCATGGGCAGATAGACGAGGAAGTCACAGTGCTCGCGGGTGAGGCGGCGCAGGCCGGCACCCTCGCTGCCGAGGACCAGGGCGGCCGGGCCGGTGAGGTCCTGCGCATAGAGGCTGCTGCCGGCCTCCCCGGCGGCACCGTAGAGCCAGACGCCGCGCGCCTTCAGGCCCCTGAGGACGCGGGCGAGGTTGCTGGCCGTGTGCAGGGGGACGGTTTCCGCAGCCCCGCAGGCGACCTTGCGCACCACCGGGGTTACCGGCGCGGACTTGTCCTTCGGCAGCACCAGCGCATCGACGCCGGCGGCATCGGCGCTGCGCAGGCAGGCGCCCAGATTGTGCGGGTCCGTCACGCCGTCGAGGACCAGGACCAGGGGCGGGTGATCCAGGCCCGCCAGGTGGCTCCAGAGGTCGTCCTCCCGGGCCAGCGCATTATTGCCACCGGCGGACACTTGCGCGAGTTCCGCCACCACACCCTGGTGCCGGCCCCCGGCGAGCCGGTCCAGCTCGGACCGGGGCGCGCGGTTGATAGCGACCCCGGCCTCTTCCGCTGCCGCCAGCAGTGCGGCGACGCGTCGGTCATCCCGCCCGCGCTGCACCGACAGGCGGCTGATGCTGTCCGGGGCCCGGCCGAGGAGTGCCTCAACGGCGTGAATGCCGTAGACCGGCGCGGCCATGACCTAGGGAGCCAGGCGGTAATGGGCCACTAGCGGCGCCGGCGGCGCTGGCCGCTCTTCTTCCCGGCCGGGGCCTGGTCCGACGCCTCGCCGGCGGCTGGCTGGCTGCCCTTGCTGGAGGCTGCGGCGGGCGCCTTGCGGGCGGTCTTGCCGGGGGCCTTGTCAGCGGGTTGTTTGCCGGCTTTTGCCTCCGGGTTTTGCCCGCCTTTGCGGCGGCGCGAGGAACCCGGGGCCGGGCTGGAGCCCCCTGCGGAGGCGGATTTTTTCGACCGGCGCGAGGGCTTTTTGCCGGTGGGCGCGGCGCCGTCGCCGCGACCGGCGCTGTTGCCGCCACCGCGCTTGCGCCGCGCGCTCTTGCCGGTGGTCGGCAGTGCCACCGGCTCGAGGTCGATCTTCTTGTCATCGAGGTCGACCCGGGCGACCTGCACCGTGAGTTTGTCACCGAGCTGGAAGGTCCGGCCGCTGCGCTCCCCGACCAGGCGCTGGTGCGCCGGATCGAAGCGGTAGTAATCCCCCGGCAGGGCCGTGATATGCACCAGCCCTTCGATGTACAGATCGGACAGCTCGACGAACAGGCCGAAGCTGGTCACCGCCGCAACCACCCCCGCGAACTCCTCGCCGACACGGTCCTGGAGGTATTCGCACTTGAGCCAGGCGTCGACATCGCGGGTGGCGTCGTCGGCGCGACG
This sequence comes from uncultured Alteromonadaceae bacterium, assembly GCA_964346365.1. Taxonomy (GTDB): domain Bacteria; phylum Pseudomonadota; class Gammaproteobacteria; order Pseudomonadales; family Halieaceae; genus Pseudohaliea. The sequence continues at coordinate 2,414 of CAYFVG010000221.1, read as the reverse complement.
CTCGGTCACCGAACACTGCTCGCCGAGCATCACCATGGTGCGCTCGTCGTAGGGGTAGCTCTCCTCCCGCGGGATCGTCGTCGCCCCGGAGGCCCGTCGCACCAGACGGCTGCGCTGCTTCGAACGGATGACGGCGCGGATGCCGCGATGAATGATCAGATCCGGGTAGCGGCGGATCGGTGAGGTGAAGTGGGCGTAGCCGTCATAGTTGAGGCCGAAGTGGCCCTTGTTCTCGGGCTGGTAGACAGCCTGGCGCAGGGAGCGCAGGAGCATGGTCTGGATGACGTGGGCGTCCGGCCGGTCCTGGATTTCCTCCATGAGGGCCTGGTAGTCCCGGGGGCTGGGGCTGGCGCCGCCGCGCAGGCCGAGGCCGAGCTCGCCGAGGAAGGCGCGGAGGTTCTCGAGCCGCTCCTCTCCCGGGCCCTCGTGCACACGGAACAGCGTGGGCAGCGGATGCTTTTCGAAGAAACGCGCCGTGGCCACGTTGGCGCAGAGCATGCATTCCTCGACCAGCTTGTGCGCATCATTGCGCACAACGGGAACGATTTCGGCGATCTTGCGCTGCTCGTCAAAGATAATACGCGTCTCGACGGTCTCGAAATCGATGGCGCCGCGCTCTTCGCGGGCGACGCGGAGCACCTTGTAAAGCTCGTGCAGGCGCTGGAGTTCCGGGATGCGCGCCTTCGGCACAGCCGGCTCGTCGTCGCCGGCGAGCACTCGACCCACCTGGGTGTAGGTGAGTCGCGCGTGACTGTGAATCACCGCCTCGAAGAACTGGAACTTACCCAGCTGGCCATCGCGGGTCAGGTCCATCTCCACGACCATGGCCAGCCGGTCGACCTCGGGCTTGAGCGAACAGAGCCCGTTGGAGAGCACCTCCGGCAGCATGGGCACCACCCGCTCCGGGAAGTAGACGGAGTTGCCGCGTCGCGCCGCTTCGCTGTCGAGCGCTTCACCCGGGAGTACGTAGTGGGACACATCGGCAATGGCGACCCACAGCTTCCAGCCGCCGAGACGTTTCTTGCGGCAGTACACCGCGTCGTCGAAGTCTTTCGCGTCTTCGCCGTCGATGGTGACGAAGGGCAGGTCGCGCAGGTCGATACGGGCGCGCTTGTCGGCCTCGGCCACCTCCTCGCGCAGATGCCCGGCTTCGTCGGCCACGGCCTCGGGCCACTCGAAGGGAATACCGTGGGCGCGGATGGCGACATCGATCTCCAGCCCGGGGTCGAGGTGGTCGCCGAGCACCTCGACGATGCGACCCTTGGCGCCGAGACGGCCACTGGGGTAATCGGTGATCTCGGCGGTGACGATCTGACCGTTGTTCGCGCCACCCTTGGCCTTCGGCGGGATGAGCACGTCCTGCGTGATCCGGGCGTTGTCCGGAATGACCACGCCGATGCCGCTCTCTTCCTGGTAGCGGCCGACCACGCGATCGATACCGCGCTCGAGAACCTCCACCACCTTGCCTTCGGGTCGGCCGCGCCGGTCCATGCCGCTGACCGCCACCAGCACCGTGTCGCCGTCGAAGAAATTACGCATCTGCCGGGCGCTGAGGAAGACATCGTCCCCGCCGGCCACGGGCATGGCGAAGCCGTAGCCGTCGCGGTGCCCCTGGATACGACAGCGCAGCAGATTCATCGCGTCGACCACACCGAGGGCGCCACGGCGGTCCACCATCAGCTGCCCGTCGCGCTGCATGGCCCGCAGTCGGTTGCGCAGGGCATCGAGGTCCCGGTCCTCGGTCAGGCCCAGCAGCTCCGCAACCTGGCCGTGATCCAGGGGACGGTCAGCGGCGCGCAGCTGCTCGAGAATGAATTCCCGGGAGGGAATAGGATTGTCATAATTCGCCGCTTCCCGCGCGGCGTGGGGATCGGCTTTCCTGCCTTTTCGTGCCATAGAGAGGCCTTTCATCCGGTGCGTTTTCGGACCCGCAGGCCCACCTTCACCGCCATTATACGGGATCGTTGACAAACACCGGGGCGAAAACTACAGTGCGGCCCCTTCACCCGTGCCCAGGTGGTGAAATTGGTAGACACGCTAGCTTCAGGTGCTAGTGGCCGCAAGGCCGTGGAGGTTCAAGTCCTCTCCTGGGCACCACTCCTCCGCCGGCAACCGGCACGACCCCGATAGCCGCAGACCGACAGCCGCCGACCTTCACCCGGTTCTCAACTTCCAGGCCATTGAGCTTCGAGAGCTGGCGTTCGTTGTTTGTCACCACAACCGGTTTTGCGGCTGCCGCATGGGCAGCGATCGTTCAATCCATATTGCCTGTGGCTGTGCCACGACTCGCAGCGAACAGGATCGGGCGTGAAAACGGTTCCCGAATGCGACGGCTGCACGGGTCTAGTGGGCCACGCGACGCGTGGCCCACTAGCTGGACGTTGCCCCCGGTCTCGCCGCGGCTTTATAGTCTG
>CAYFVG010000220.1:0-4097 GCA_964346365.1 uncultured Alteromonadaceae bacterium | reverse complement strand
AGGCGGCGCAGCCGCTGTGGCCAGGCTCTAGTGCGCTACGGGTCCCGGCCACAGCGGCTGCGCCGCCTGCAGGGGGGCCTCCTCGTTCTGCTCGCCGCCTGGGCCTGCCTGTCCGCCGCCCGCCTCGGCTGGTCTTTCTTTCCCGGCCCCGACCGGGCCATGCCGCCGGCGGAGTCCCTGGTCAATCCCGCGCGCCGTGCCACGGCGCCGGCCGCCGGCCCGGCCGTGGATATCGACGCCGCCGTCGCCTGGCACCTCTTCGGTGAAGCCGGCGCCCTGAGCGAGGAGGCCCTGGCCGAGCTGGCGCGCCAGCAGGCCGCGGCGAAGCCGACGCCTGAAGCCGGCATCGAGGACGGCGCCCGGGAGACCCGGCTGGACCTGGTGCTCACGGGCATCGTGGCGTCGGATGCCGAGGGTTACGGCTTCGCCATGATCGAGCACCGCGGCGTGCAGCAGCTCTACGCCATCGGCGATGAGCTGCCCGTGGGCCGCCGCGTGCGCCTCGCCAAGGTGCTGCCGCGGCAGGTGGTCCTCGACAACGGCGGCACCTACGAGTTGCTGACGCTGTTCGAGGATGGCGCCTTCGACGGCCAGTTCGCCGGGTCGCCGCGGGGCAGCCCTCAGCCGGGCACACCTCAGCCGGGCACCCCTGGCAAAACAGAAGCGGCCGGCGAAGCCCCCGCCGCGCAGACCGTGAGCGCGGGCCCCGGGGCCACGGACCTCGCAGCGCAGTACCGCGAGCGCCTGTACAATGACCCGCAATCCCTCGCCGACGTGGTGCGCATCGCGGCAGTGCGCGAGGGTGACCAGCTCGTGGGCTACCGGGTCAGTCCCGGCAGCGCCGGCGACGACTTCGCCGCCCTGGGTTTCGAGCCCGGGGATATCGTCACCGGGGTGAACGGCCTTTCGCTGGCGGACCCGGCGAACACGGTCCGCCTCTACCAGGCCATGCGCGAGGCCCGGGAGGCGGTTGTCGACCTGACGCGCGACGGCGAGGCGCTGTCGCTCAGCGTGCGGCTGCCCGCCGCCGGAGAGAGAGATTGATGCCACGCCTGCCCCGCCTGCTCGTCCTGCTCCTCGCGCTCGCGCTGGCCCTGCTGAGGGCCCCCGGGGGCGCGGCCCAGGATTTCACCGTCAACCTCAAGGAGACGGATATCCAGGAGCTGATCAAGTTCGTCGCGGAGGTCACGGACACCACCATCGTCGTCGATCCGGCGGTGAAGGGTAAGGTGAAGGTCGTGTCGTCGCGCCCGGTGAGCCGCGCCGAACTCTACGACCTGTTCCTGTCGATCCTCGACGTGCACGGCTACACGGCGGTGCGCTCCGGCGAGGTCGTGCGCGTGATCCAGGCCAAGGACGCGCGCTCCGCGTCGCTGCCGGTGGCGGACGAGGGCGGCCGGGTCTCCGACGAGTACGTCACCCAGGTTATCCGCCTCGACAACATCTCCGCCGCCAAGCTCATTCCCGTGCTCAGGCCCCTGGTTCCGCAGCAGGCGCACATGGCGGCCTACTCGCCGAGCAACGCCATCATCATTTCGGACCGGGCGGCGAATATCCGCCGCATGGTGGATATCATCGAGCGCATGGATCGCTCGGCCACGGCGGAGACGGAGGTCATCGCCCTCGAGTACGCCGTCGCCGCCGACGTGGTCAGCATGCTCGAGAAGCTCAACGAGTCGTCGCAGCAGCGGACGGGGGACGCAGAGCCGGAGGTGCTGCTGGTGCCCGACCAGCGCACGAACAGCGTCATGGTCAACGGCGACGAGATGCAGCGGGCGCGGATTCGTCGGCTCATCGGCTACCTCGACACGCCGCTCGAGCAGACCGGCAACGTCAAGGTCCTGTACCTCGAATACGCCCAGGCCACGGAGGTGTCGGAGGTGCTCACGCGGGTCATGCAGAACATCGATCGCCTCGACAGCGCGGACGGCAAGGGCGGCCGCAGCAGCGAGGCGACCATCGAGGCGGACGCGGGCACCAACAGCCTGATCATCACCGCGGACCCGAGCCGGATGGCGGCGCTGGAGTCCGTGATCCAGCGCCTCGATATCCGCCGGGCGCAGGTGCTGGTGGAGGCGATCATCGTCGAGATGGAGGTCACGGACGGCGCCGACCTCGGCCTGCAGTGGCTCTTTGCCAACGAGGACGGCGCCTTCGGCAGCAACGTCAACACCGATGATGCCCGCGCCCGCAATATCGCCGGTGCGATCCTGAGCCCGGGCAACGCGGACGCGCAGCCGCTCGCCAGCACCGGCGACTTCGACGTCGGCGCCCTCGCCGGCGCCCTGGCGCAGTCGCCGGGCATGACGCTTGGCTGGGGCGTGGTCGACGACGATCTCAGCATGACCGTGATCCTCAACGCCCTGCGCGAGCGCACCAACGCCAATATCCTGTCGACGCCGTCGCTGCTGACCCTGGACAACCAGGAGGCCTTCATCACCGTGGGCCAGAACGTGCCCTTCGTCACCGGCTCCTTCACCAATACCGGCACGCAGAACAGCGCGCAGAACCCCTTCCAGACCATCGAGCGCGAGAACGTCGGCATCACCCTGGCCGTGAAGCCGCACATCAACGAGGGCGACGCGGTGGTGCTGGACATCGAGCAGGAGGTCTCCAGCCTGACCGGCCTCACCGGCGCCCAGGCCATGGCCTCGGACCTGATCACCAACGAGCGCAAGGTGCAGACCAAGGTGATGGCCGAGGACCGGCGCATCGTTGTCCTCGGCGGCCTGATCAAGGACGACGTGCAGGACGCGCAGCAGAAGGTGCCGCTGCTCGGCGACATCCCGCTCTTCGGCCGCCTGTTCCGCAACGACTCGGTGAACGTGACCAAGACCAACCTGCTTATCTTCATCCGCCCGACGATCATCCGCGACGGCGCCGCGCTCGAGGGCGCCACGGCGCTCAAGTACAAGCGGATCCGGGCGCAGCAGCTCGAGCGCCGGGACCGCGGTCTCATGTTCCTGGACGATGGCGACTTCCCGGTCCTGCCGGAGTGGGACGCCGAACTCCGGCAGCTGGAGGCGCTGCGCGAGGCGCAGACGGAGGCAGGCGATGGACAGCGCTGAGCTCGCGGCAGCCGTCCCGGCCGCGGCCCCCGTCGATGCCGCCGCCCCCGCCCCCGCCGAGGCCGCTGCCCCCGCGCGGCTGCCCTTCGCCTTCGCCCAGCACCACGGGGTGCTGCTCGCGGACGGCGAGGAGCCGGTGGTCTACCACCTCGGTACGCCCGCCTACGACGTCCTGGTCGAGCTGCGCCGGGTTATCGGCCGGTCCTTCCGCCTCGAGCGCCTGGAGGAGGCCGCCTTTCAGCAGCGCCTCAGCCAGGCCTACCAGCGCGGCAACAGCGAGGCCGTGCAGATGGCCGAGGACATCAGCGCCGACGTGGACCTCGGCCGCCTCGCGGAGGAGATTCCCGACGCCGGGGACCTCATGGAGGCCGAGGACGACGCGCCGATCATCCGCCTGATCAACGCCGTGCTCTCCCAGGCCGTGCGCGAGCAGGCCTCGGACATCCACATCGAGACCTTCGAGCACCGGCTGAGCGTGCGCTTTCGCATCGACGGCGTCCTCAGCGAGGTGCTGTCGCCGAAACGCATGCTCGGCCCGCTGCTGGTGTCGCGCCTCAAGGTCATGGCGCGGCTGGATATCGCCGAGAAGCGCGTGCCGCAGGACGGGCGCATCTCCATCCGTATCGCCGGCCACGCCGTGGACATCCGCATGTCCACCATGCCCTCGGCCTACGGCGAGCGGGTGGTGCTGCGGCTCCTGGACAAGCAGGCGGGGCAGCTGGAGCTGCCGCAGCTCGCCATGCCCGAGCCGGTCTACAACGGCTTCCGCCGCGCCCTGCACAGCCCCCACGGCATCATCCTCGTGACCGGCCCCACGGGGTCGGGCAAGACCACCACGCTCTACGCGGGCCTCGCCGCCATCAACGACACCGAGCGCAACATCCTCACCATCGAGGACCCGATCGAGTACATGCTCCCGGGCGTCGGCCAGACCCAGGTCAACACCAAGGTGGACATGACCTTCGCCCGCGGGCTGCGGGCGATCCTGCGCCAGGACCCGGACGTGGTCATGGTCGGCGAGATCCGCGA
>CAYFVG010000219.1:0-4099 GCA_964346365.1 uncultured Alteromonadaceae bacterium | reverse complement strand
CTCGCGGGGACCTTCCTCTGCGCGATGACACTCCTCAACGTTATCGGCATCACCCGCTTCATTCAGCTCGGACCGCTGGCTCTGGCGGTCGGCGTACTCCCCTACCCGCTCACCTTTCTCTGCACGGACCTGGTCTGCGAGCTCTACGGCAAGGCCCGGGCCAACTTCCTCGTAACCGTGGGCCTCGGGCTCAATTTTTTGATTCTGTTCGTGCTCTTTCTCGGCAACAGCATCCCCTCGGTGCCGCAGGATGCCATGCCGCCCTGGCAGATTCTCCAGCTCGCCGCCCCGGTCGCCCTGCCCAACGGCGAGATGGTGGAATCGAGTATCGGCCTCTACCAGCTGATCTACGCGACCACCTCCGGTGCGGTCTTCGCCTCCATGCTCGCCTATATCGCGGCCCAGTACTGCGACGTGCAGCTGTTCCACTTCTGGAAGCGGGTCACCCGGGGCCGCTACCTGTGGGTCCGCAACAATTTCAGCACGCTCATGAGCCAGATGGTCGATTCGCTCATGGTGGTCTCGGTGACCTTCGGGGCCGCCTTCCTCCGCGGCGAGATCGCCCTGCAGGCTCTGCTCGTGCTCATCGGCAGCAACTACGCCTTCAAGGCCGTGGTCGCTCTTCTCGACACCGGGCCCTTCTACCTCGCCGTGCACTACCTGCGCCGCTATCTGTGCCTGGCGCCGGGGCAGGCGGCCGTGCCGGGCGGCGCCACGGCGCAGGACGAGGCGCCGGGCGCCGAGGGGCTGGCACCGGCGGGCGACTGAGGCAGGGGCGCAACTGCGCTAGACTGGCGCCGTCCCCGAGCAACGGAACGACCATGGCAGCAACCAATCGGCGCATTGCATCCCTGTCCCTCAAGCAACTCGCCTACCTGCTGGCGGTGCGCGACACCCTCAACTTCACGCGCGCCGCCGAGCAGTGCTTCGTCACCCAGTCCTCTCTCTCCGGTGGCCTCGCGGAACTCGAGCGCTCCCTCGGGCTGAAGCTCGTGGAGCGAAGCCGGCAGCACGTGGCGATGACGCCGGTGGGCGAGACGGTCTGCGACCGGGCGGAGCAGATCCTCAGCGCCAGCGAGGACCTGCTGGCCCTCGCCCGGGCCCAGGCGGAACCGGGCACCGGCAGCCTGCGCCTCGGCATGATCCCGACCATCGCGCCCTACCTGCTCCACGAGTTCCTGGCCGGTGCCGCCGAGCACTTTCCGAAGCTCGAGCTGTTCCTGCACGAGCGCCAGACCGAGAACCTCCTCGTCGAGGTCAACAGCGGCGAGCTGGACGCCGCGGTCCTCGCTTTGCCCATGGACACCGGGACCCTGGCCGTCAGCCACCTGTTCGACGACCCGCTGCGCCTGATCGCCGCCCCGGAACACCTGGTGGCCCGGCGCAAGGCACCGCTGCGCCTGTCGACCATCGACACCAGCCAGGTGATCCTGCTGGAGCCCGGCCACTGCCTGCGCGAACACACGCTGTCCGCCTGCGGGGTCGGCGCCCAGGCCAGCCGGCGCTTCGAAGCGACGAATATCGACACCCTGGTACAACTCGCCCAGGCCGGCTGTGGCCTCGCCCTGCTCCCGGCCATGGCCGTCGCCAGCGGGGTCCTCGCGGGGACCTCGCTGCGGGAAATCCCCCTGCAGGCCCCGCCGCAGCGCGGCATTGCCCTCATCACCCGCCCCAGCCACCCCCTCCGCGGCTTCCTCGAGAGCGAGGTAGCCGCCCTGCTCACGGGCAACCGGTGAGAGCAGTGCCCCGAAGCTCGCCGAGCAGCCACATGACCCGGTAGGCGCTGTCGAGGAACCATGAGGTCGCCCAAGGCGACAACCCTGTCCCGGTCTACAGGCTGAGCGCTACCAGCCCATGACCTCGCGGACGAAGGGCTGAGTCAGGGGCCGCCGGGCGGTTAGGGACGCCTCGTCGAGGCGCTCGAGCACGGCGAGGAGATCCACGAGGCCGCGCGGCGCCCGCGCGAGAATGTAACCGGCGAGCTCTGGCGACAGGCGCAGGCCCCGGCGCTCGGCGCGGAAGGTCAGGATCGCCCGGCGGGCGGCGTCATCGGGCGTCGGCAGGGCGAAGACCAGGCCGGCGGCCAGGCGTGAGCGCAGGTCCGCGAGAGCCAGGGGGAGCGCGGCCGGGGGCCGGGTTGCGGCCACGCAGAGACGGCAGGTACGTTCCCGGGCGCGGTTGTAGAGATGGAACAGCGCCTGCTCCCAGTCCTCGCGCCCGGCGAGCAGGTCGAGTTGGTCGATGCACACCAGCGCCAGCTCCTCCGTTCCGGCCAGGACCTCCGCGGCCGGGTAGTCGGCCACGGCGGCGCCCGGTAGATACAGCGCCCGGGAACCCGCGGCATGACACAGGCCCTGGAGCAGGTGAGACTTGCCGACCGCCGCGGGGCCGTGGAGGTAGACCAGGTCGTCGCCACCTTCGCGCAGCGCCGCCAGCGCGGCGCTGTTGCCCGGCAGCGGCAGGAAATTCTCGAGGGTCGCATCGTCCCGCGGCCGCAGGTTGAGGAACAGCTGCCGGGGCGCTAGCGCTGCCACTGGTAAGCCCGCTCCGCGGCCACATCACCGGGTACCGCCGCCAGCGGCCGGAGCCGCTCGTTGAGCTCGATCACCGGCGCCAGCCGATCGAGGCCGGCGCGGGCGTCGAGGCGCAGGATGAGCTGGTCGCCCTCCAATCCCTCCGGGTTGACCCGGTCCACGAGCTCCAGGCTATCCAGCCAGGCCATGACGGCGGCGTAATCGGCAAAGCTGCCGACACCGAGCACCAGCACCCGCGTGCCGCCGCTGTCCGCCTCGCCCCCCGAGGCCACGGCGTAGCGCCGGGCGATGGCTTCCGCCGCCAGCGCGGCACCGGCGCCGGCAAAGCTCTCCGGGTCGGCGGCGGTCACCGCGCGAGCGCGGCGCCGGCCATCGTGAAGATAGACCCAATCCCCCAGCCACGCGCCGCTCGACAGCGGCAGCACCCGTCCCGCGAGCACATCCTCGACGCCGTAGCGCGCCGAGGCCGCGACGATCGCCGAGGCATCGAGGCGCCAGGCGGGGCCGCGACCGAGGGCGGCCGTATCCTGCAGGTCCCGCAGTGGCAACCGCAGCGGCACCCCGCGGCGCTCGAAGGCTTCGCCGAGGGCTTCAGCCAGCGCCGGCTGGTGCCCCGGGCTGACAAAATCGCGCCCGTCCGTCCCCTCCGCCACCAACCAGACCAGCACCGGCGGCCGCCGCGCGGTCCAAAGCGGCGCGCCGGCTTCCAGCAGCAGACCCCGGAGCACGCTCTCGTCGTAGCGGAGCCTGGCGGTGAGGCCGCCGTCACCGGCCTCGCGGTAGGTGTACTGCTGCAGGTAACGCTCGGCATCATCCAGGGCTTGCCGCACCGGCGCGAGGTCGAGCGCCTCCTCGCTGCCGGTCACCTTGACCACGACCTGCTCCAGCCCGTCCCGGGCCGCGCCCGCGAGGGCGCGCCGGCCCCGGTCGCCCACCGCCACTTCGGCCCGATAGAGATCATCGATAACAGCTGCCCTCGCCGCAGGATCCGGGAGCAGGGCCAGGCAGAGAACGACCGTTGTCAGAAGAACACGCACAACGGCAGTTTATCAGTACCCGCATGAGGAAGTGGCACCCGCGAAGGCCCTGCCCTACACTACCGCGCCCATGGGTGACAGCGACGAACGAAAGCTCAGCTACCGCGATGCAGGCGTCGACATCGATGCCGGCAACCGCCTTGTCGCGCGCCTGCGCGACGTTGCCGAGCGCACCCGGCGGCCGGAGGTGCTGGGCAACCTCGGCGGCTTCGGCGCCCTCTGCGAAATCCCGGCCGGCTACCGGCATCCCGTGCTGGTCTCCGGCACCGACGGCGTCGGCACCAAACTGCGCCTGGCCATGGACCTCGGCCGCCACGACACCATCGGCATCGACCTCGTCGCCATGTGCGTCAACGATCTCGTGGTCGCCGGCGCCGAGCCGCTGTTCTTCCTCGACTACTATGCCACCGGCCGCCTCGACGTCGACATCGCCGAGGCCGTCGTGCGCGGCATCGGCCGCGGCTGCGAGCTGGCTAGCTGCGCGCTGGTCGGCGGCGAAACAGCAGAGATGCCCGGCATGTACGCGGG
>CAYFVG010000218.1:0-4102 GCA_964346365.1 uncultured Alteromonadaceae bacterium | reverse complement strand
CGGCTCGTCGATGGCGCCGAGGTAGGCGGCTGCGTCCCGAGAGGAGAACAGCGTCGCGGTGCGCGCCTTCTGCAGGGATACATCGGCCCCGAAGACCGGTGCATCCCGGCTGCGCAGCATGCCCAGGATGTTGCCCCGGCTGTCGACGACGCTGACGGTGACCCGGGCGTCGGTGCCGAGGGGACGCCGGATCTGCGCCCGGGCACGCGCCGCCACCGCCAGCGCAGCATCCAGCAGCGCCTCGACCTCACCGGTCGCCAGCGGGGCAACGGCGAGCGCGTCACCATCCTGCCCGGGTCGCGGGGCAAAGCGCGGTGCGCCGGTCGCGTCGACGAAGCCGAAGATCTGCCGCCCGCCCGCCGTGCCCGCCGGCGCGATGCCCGAGGCGGGGGTACCGAAGCGCGTACCGGCGCGGATGCGGGCGCCGCCGTAGCCCGGGAGGTCGACCAGCGCGCCGGCGCTGCCATCGAGGCTGTCGTAGCCGGGCGCCTGCTCCGGGCTCACGGTGAGCGCATCGAAGTCGACGTCGCTGAAGCGGAGGGTCTTGCCCTCGACGGTGATGACGCCGGCCCGTCGCGCTTCCGGGGCGGCGTAGCCGAAGCTGGCGGCGAGGGCGATGCGCTCGTCGAGATCGTCGTCGCGGTCGAGGATGTTGCGGTCGAGACCGTAGCGCCCGTCGGCAATCACGCCGACACCGCCCACCGGTGTGCCCTCCCGGTACAGCGGAAAGCCCCCCGGATCGGCGGCCAGCCCCAGGGGTGAGCGCTGCGGGCCCGGGCCGACGCTGCCGGCGCTCCCGGCGAGGGTAAAATCGGAGCAGGCGAGCTGGCTGAACTGCACGCCGAAGAGCGGACCGGACGGCTGGTTCAGCTCTCCGGGGTTGAAGTGCTCCTGAATGATCTGGTTGGCGGTGCGCGTGGAGAAGGCATTGCCCTCGCTGGACAAATAGGCGCCCGTGAGCGCCTTGGCCACCGCCGCCGCGGCGTCGCCGAAGCTGCCGGCCGGCAGGACCAGGCCTTCCAGCCCGCCGTCGACGTCAACGGGGTCGCCGCTGGCGATGGTGACTGCCGGGCCGGTCGCCGCCATGCGGTGGATGGCGAGCACGTTGCCGACCCGGTCGACCACGGCGATCGTGGCTTCGGCCCCGAGGGCGCGGGCCTGGTCGATGCCCTGGGCGAGGACGCGCTCGACGTCGGCCGCGGCGAGGCCGGGGGCCGCGTCGGCGCAGCGGCCGTCACAGCCGGCTGGTGCCGCGGCGGACGCCGGGGATGGCGCGCTGGCCCCGGGGACGCTTTCCGGCACGCTGCCTCCCCCGCCGCCGCAGGCCGCCAGCAGCATTGTCCCCAGCAGCATTGTCCCCAGCTGCATCGCCGCCGCCGGTGCGAGGGTGGTTCTGCGCCGTTCCCAGCTCACGATCCCGGCGCCGCCAGGGCTCGCGCCGCGGTCGAGAGCGTGCCCTCGGCGCGGTGAAAACTATGACAGGCGACGCAGTCCACCGCCGCCGTTGCCCGTTCCGCGTGGTGGCAGTCCAGGCACAGGTCGCGGCGCGGCATGAGGACATCGGCGGCCCGCGTCGACTCGCCCGCCTCGTGGCAGCGCCCGCAGGCGCCGTCGCCGCTGTGCTCACCCAGATTGAGGTGAGCGCGGTGATCGAAGCGCGCCTGCGGGTGCCAGTCGGCGGTGATTTTTACCGGGTGCACAAACCAGCGGTCGATAGCCGCCTCCGCGCCGGTGTCGATGACCTCGTGGCAGGTCACGCAGCCCGTATCGGCAAACTGGTATTCGGCCTCGCGGACCGCCTCGGCGCGGCCGCAGGCGAGTCCGTCGTCCGCGCAGCTGGCGGCGCCGAGACGTTTGCCCGGCAGGCGCCGCGGCTTCTGCCTGGACCGCTCGGCCCGCAGCGCGGGGTCCGTGAATTCGCGGATAAAGTGCGCCTCCATGGCCTCGAAGGCCGCCCGGGTGTTGCCGTGGGGCAGCTCGATTTCCGGATCGAAGGGATCGAAGGCGAGGCTGTGGCAGTCGCGGCAATGGGCGTCCATGGCAACCGGCTCGAAGTGCTCGCCATCGCCGCTCTCGACGTGGCAGCTGCCGCAGCTCAGCGCCTCGCGGCCGTTCGGGGTCTCCACCTTGTCCGGGTCGAGGTGCACGGCGTGATTGAACTTGAGGCCGGACTGCTCCTCGATCGCTGCCGGGGCGTCGCGGGTGCGCACCCGTCGCCAGCCGAGGGCGGCACCGGTACCCGCAGGCTGCCAATGGCTGAGGCGGAATTCGGGATGCCCGTCGCCGGTGAAGGCGTGCACGGGCAGGGGCGTTGCGCTCCCGGCGCGGCGCCAGGGGCCGGGTTCGCTGTGGCAATCGACGCACAGCCCCGTGTCGCGCCGCACCAGGTGCGGGGGTTCGTTGTGTTCGCGGTGGCAGCCGGCGCAGCGCTCGCCGGCGAGGTCGAGGCTTGCGAAGTCGTGCACCGGAGCGTGCTCGCGGGTGGCCTCGTGGCAGTCGGTGCAGACGCCGTCCGCGACCCTGCGGAAGGGCTCCTCGTGGCAGGCGCCGCAGTCGGCCGCGAGCCCGGCCGTGCGATGCGCCGCGGACAGGGGGCCGGAGCTCCAGAGCCGGTCCGTGGGGACTGCGGGCAGGGTCGCCACCGCCGCCGGTAAGTCGCCGCCGCCGAAGGACAGCGCCAGGGGCAGCGCGAGGCCGAGGAGCAGTACGGCGAGGGCCAGAAACCAGGCGCTGCGGCGCAGGGGCCAGGGCGAGACCGGCTCCGAGAACGCCGCTCCGGGGCTTGCGCCCGTCGGCTCACCGAGGATTTCGAGGGCGGCGTCAAAGCCCGCCGGGGGGTCGATCAGGCGCAGGGTCACGCCCGCGAATTCAAGCGTCCCGCCCGGTGCGAGGGTTGTCCGGTTGCGCAGTTTGCCGCCGTCGCGCAGAGCGCGTTCGCCGGTCTCGAGGCGCAGCGCGCCGCCGCGCGCGGCGCGGACCGTGAGGACGGCCGGCAGCCCCGGCAGCTGGAAATCGCAGCGCTCCGTTGCGCCGATGCGCAGCCGTGCGCCGCTCAATTCGTGGTCCACCGTGTCGCCGCCGGTGCCCGCGAGGTTTCTTCTTAACAGGAGTTCCACGGCGCTACCAATACAGGAACACGGTGACGATGTGTACCGCGAGGGCGGCGAGGAGGGCGGCCGTGAGCGGCACGTGGAGGAACAGCCAGCTCCGCAGGAGCGCCGCGAGCCGCGCGTCCTCCCGCAGCCGGCGCAGCAGGACCTGGCGGCGCCCGAAGGCGTCGAGGAGCGCGTTCAGGACCTGCGCCTCACGCCGCCGGCTCGCGGCGGGCACGGCGGCGGCGAGGCGGTCGATGACGGCCTGCTGATCGCCGTTGGCCGCGGTACTGCCGTCGGCGAGGCGCAGCCGCGAGCCGTCCCGCCTGCGCAGGCGCGCCAGGGTGCCACCGCCGACGCCGGTGAGCTCCACGGCGCTGGCGACCAGTGACTGCAGCTCGGCATCGCACTGGGTTGCGAGCCGGAGGATGTCCCGGTCCAGCTCTGTCAGTTCGGCGGCCGAGAGCGCGATGGCACGGCCGGCGTTGTTGCTGGCGACGCGGTCGGGCAGGGCCGTGTAGGCCCAGGTCCCGAAGATGCCCGAAAAAACGACGCCGAGCAGCAACAGATAGGCGAGGGTGTGCACGTTGATGCCGAACTGCACAGCGCAGTGGAGGGTCGCGATGACGAGCAGGCTGAGGCCCAGGTAGACGTGCGCCGAGGCCCAGCCCTGGACGGTGCCGAGCCGCGACCGGTAGCGGCGCTTGCGGATCCCGAGGAGAGACAGCCAGACGATGAGCAGGGTGCCGACACCACCGAGGACGTAGCCCTGCCAGGTACCGCCGTTCGCCGGCTGCGGCGCATCGCCCCCCTGGGTGAGGTAGAGCGCACCGCCGGCGGCGCTGAGGGCGAGCGCCACCCAGAGATAGCGGTAGTCGCGGTAGCGCAGAAGGCCCACTAGAGGTCACTCAGCAGGTCGTAGAAGCCCTCGGGGCCGACGCGGATCGCCGCGCCCGTGGGGCAGGCATTGACGCAGGCGTAGCCGCCGGCGAGTTCCCTGCAGGCATCGC
>CAYFVG010000217.1:0-4110 GCA_964346365.1 uncultured Alteromonadaceae bacterium | reverse complement strand
ACCCCTGTTACCGCCGTGAAAGGGCGGTGTCCTAGGCCACTAGACGAAGGGGACGTTGTGACCTCTCGTTAAGAGCCGCGCATTTTATGAAGGGCGCCGTTGAGCGTCAAGCACTATCTGCCAGCACTAGCTACGATCACTAGCTACCAGCACCATCTGCCTCGCGACGTTCAAATTCGGCTATTTCCTCGTCTGCGAGGTAGTGAAGGCACTCTCCGCCGAAAAACCATAACAGGTCCCGGGGGAAGCCCGGGGCGAAGTCGGGGTAGGTGGTGAACAGCCGGAAGACCAGATCGCGCCCCTGGTCGTGGGGATCGGCGTCACCGGCAGCCAGCTCACCGAAGGCCAGGGCCAATTCGCGGAGCCCGTCTTCGGGCCCGAGTTCGCGGGTGCGTTCCAGGAGCTCGCGCGCGAAGGATTCCAGCAAACCGCGGCAGTGGGCCGCATAGGCGATATCGTCCATGGTGGCTCCGGTTCTAGGCCGCGCCCCTTTGCGGGTAGAATGGGGCGCTTTCGTTCACGTAATACTGGTGAGGGTAGTCCATGGTCCCGGCTCTGAAAATCGACGCTCTCAAGAAAACCTATCCTGCGGGTTTTGAAGCCCTCAAGGGAATCAGCCTGCAGGTGGATCAGGGCGACTTTTTTGCGCTCCTCGGGCCCAACGGCGCCGGCAAGTCGACGACCATCGGCATCATCTGTTCCCTCGTTGCCAAGAGCGGCGGCAGCATCGAGGTCTTCGGCGTCGACATCGATGCCGACTTCCCCGGGGCAAAGAAGTACATCGGCATCGTGCCGCAGGAATTCAACTTCAACATGTTTGAGAAGGTGGGCGACATCGTGGTCA
This sequence comes from uncultured Alteromonadaceae bacterium, assembly GCA_964346365.1. GTDB lineage: Bacteria > Pseudomonadota > Gammaproteobacteria > Pseudomonadales > Halieaceae > Pseudohaliea. Next base: position 3,266 of record CAYFVG010000217.1, on the reverse strand, counting down.
ACCAGGGCGGCTATTACGGCCTGCCGCTGCCCGTCGCCCGGGATCAGGCGGAGAAGTACCTCCGCGCCCTGGGCCTGTGGGAGAAGCGCGACAGCGCGTCGCGGATGCTCTCCGGCGGCATGAAGCGTCGGCTTATGATTGCCCGTGCCCTTGTGCACGAGCCGCGGCTGCTGATTCTCGACGAGCCCACCGCCGGTGTCGACATCGAGATGCGGCGCTCCATGTGGGACTTCCTCCAGGAAATCAACGCGGGCGGCACGACGATTATCCTGACCACCCACTACCTCGAGGAGGCGGAGGCGCTCTGCCGCAACATCGCCATCATCAACCATGGCGAGATCGTCGAGTACGGTTCCATCCGCGACCTGCTCCGGCGCCTGCACCGGGAGGTTTTCATCCTCGACAGCGCCGACACGCTGCCGACCCCGCTCGCGGTCCCCGGCTTCGAGGTCCGCCGCGTCGACGATCATTGCCTGGAGGTGGAGGTGGAGAAGGGTCAGCATATCAATCAGGTCTTCGAGGGGCTCAACACCGTCGGCGTGCAGGTGACCAGCATGCGCAACCGCGCCAATCGCCTCGAGGAAATGTTTGTCAAGCTGGTGGAGAGCGCCGCATGAGCCCGCGGGAGCAGTACATCGCCCTTATGACCCTGCTGCGCAAAGAGATACGCCGGTTCCTGCGCATCTGGCCGCAGACGCTGCTGCCCTCGGCGATCACCATGTCACTGTATTTCGTGATCTTCGGCTCTCTTATCGGCTCGCGCATCGGCGATATGGGCGGCTTCCGCTACATGGAGTTCGTGGTGCCGGGACTGATCATGATGGCTATCGTTACCAACAGCTATTCGAATGTGGTGTCGTCCTTCTTCGGCTCCAAGTTCAACCACAGCGTGGAGGAGTTGCTGGTCTCGCCGACGCCGAACTATGTCATTCTTCTCGGTTTTCTCCTGGGCGGTATCGCCCGCGGCCTGCTGGTGGCGATGATCGTGACCGCCGTGTCGCTGCTCTTCACCCGCCTGCCGATCCACAACGTGGGTATTGTTATGCTCGTGGTGCTGTTTACGTCGACGCTGTTCGCCCTCGCCGGCTTTATCAACGGCGTCTACGCCAACAACTTCGATGACATCAGTATCATTCCGACCTTTGTGCTTACACCGCTGACCTACCTCGGCGGGGTGTTCTATTCGCTGGACCTGCTGCCGGAATTCTGGGCCGGGGTCTCGAAGCTGAACCCACTTGTCTACGTGGTCAACGCTTTCCGTTACGGCGTGCTCGGCGCTTCCGATGTCGACGTTACCTTCGCCTTCACCATGATCGCGGGCTTCACGGTGCTGCTTTTCTTCTACGCCATGCACCTGTTGTCCAGCGGCAAGCGGCTGAGGCAATAGCGCAATATGGCAAGGGAGCTTCCCCTCGGCCGCCAGGTCAGCGGCAGCAGGCATTACGATCCGTCGCTACTTTTTCCTATCGCCCGCAGCGAGGGGAGGGCGCGCCTCGGGCTGCGGGAGGGCGTGCTGCCCTTCCACGGTAGCGACGTCTGGCACGCCTACGAGTTGTCCTGGCTGGAGCCGGGCGGGCGACCGCGGGTGGCCCTCGGCCGCATCGAGGTGCCGGCAGCGTCGCGGCGTATCGTCGAGTCCAAGTCTCTCAAGCTCTACCTGAACGCGTTGAACGGCAGCACCTTCAGCAGCACCGCGGCCGTACAGGAGATCATCGCCGCCGACCTGTCCTCTGCAACCGAAGGCGCGGTGGCGGTGACAGTGGCGGGCCTGGACGACCCGGCCTTTCAGGGCGTTGCCGCCCCCGGAGCCTGTATCGATCATGCACCGTTCCGCGGTGCGGCGGAAACGCCGGCCCGGGAGCTTCTTGGTGTCGCTGCCGAGGAGACGGTCGAGGAAACCCTTCACTCCCACCTGCTGCGCTCCCTCTGCCCGGTCACCGCGCAGCCGGACTGGGCGACCGTGGTGGTGCGCTACCGCGGCCGGCGGCTCGATCGCAGCGCGCTGCTCGCCTATCTCATCGCCTTCCGCGAACAGCGGGACTTTCACGAGCAGTGCGTGGAGCGCATCTATCTCGACCTGATGGCCGTCCTTCAGCCTGCAGCGCTGTCCGTGCAGGCCCTGTACACGCGCCGGGGTGGCATCGACATCAGCCCCTGGCGCTGCAGCGAACCCGACGAGGCCCCCCAGTATCGACTCCATCGGCAGTAAGCTGCTATCCTCCACGCCGTTTGGTGGGGTGGCCGAGTGGTCGAAGGCGCACGCCTGGAAAGTGTGTAACGGGAAACCGTTCGAGGGTTCGAATCCCTCCCCCACCGCCAACGGTCTGGCGCCCTGCTGCGGCGCTTGGGTCGGTCTTTTTCAGGCCTGCCCTTCCCCAACTCGCCGGCTTTTGACCTGCCTTCGCGGCCCGGTCTATGCTGCTTTCCATGTCTTGTCGCCAGTGAGCTGACGTGCCCGCCGTTCCGAGAAACGTCTTTCTTCGCGCCGGCGCCGTCCGAATCACGGTCTACGCGCTTTTGTGGGGGATTCTCTCCGGCTTTGAGGTGTCGAGCTGGGCCCTGGGCGTGCCGGCGGTGCTCGCCGCAACCGCCCTCAGCCTGGGTCTCATGGGGCCCGTTTCCTTCCGGACGGGGCCCGTGCTGACCTTTGTCGCCTATTTCGTCTGGCACTCGATCCAGGGCGCGGTCGACGTGGCGCGGCGCGCGTTGGCGCCGTCCCTGCGCCTCGCGCCGGCGTTGCTGTTCTATCGCACGACCCTGCCGCCGGGGCTGCCGCGAGTGCTTTTCATGAACAGTATCTCTCTGACCCCGGGTACGTTGAGCGCGGACATCCGCGACGACACGGTGTGGGTACACGTGCTCGACGGCGGGAGCGACCACGAGGCGGCCCTGGCGAGCCTGGAACGGCGCCTGGCGCGGGTGTTCCCGCGGTGAATCTCGACGCTTTCCACGGGTTGCTTGCGCTGTTCCTGCTGGCGAACCTCCTCGCGGGCCTGTGGCGCGTGCTCGCCGGGCCTACCCCGGCGGACCGCATGCTCAGCACGCAGCTCTTCGGGACCACGGCCGTGGCCCTGCTCGCCATCGAGGCGGATACGCAGAACCTGCCGGCCCTGCGCGACGTGGCGCTGGTGTTCGCGCTGCTCGCGGCGGTGACCGCGGTCGCCTTTGTGCGCCGTGTCTGGCGACCGCGGGCGGACAGTCAATGAACGTCCTGGCCCTCCCTGCCATGGTGCTCGGCGCGCTGTTCTTCCTCGCCGGTACCGCGG
>CAYFVG010000216.1:0-4159 GCA_964346365.1 uncultured Alteromonadaceae bacterium | reverse complement strand
CTCGATGCCGGTGCCGGCCGGGTGCTGCTCACGGTGCCGGGCAAGGACAAGATCGATTACATGGTGGTCCTCGGCGTGAATGACGAGGGCCTGACGCCCGAGCACCGGACCATCTCCAACGCGAGCTGTACCACCAACTGCCTCGCGCCCATGGCGCGGGTGCTGCACGAGGAGTTCGGCATCCTCGAGGGCGTCATCAACACCGTGCACGCCTACACCAACGACCAGCGCCTGGCGGATGTGCCGCACTCGGACTGGCGGCGCAGCCGGGCGGCGGTGGAGAATATTATCCCCACCTCCACCGGCGCGGCGAAGGCCGTGGGTGTGGTGCTGCCGGCGCTGAGTGGCCGACTCGACGGCATCGCCTCCCGGGTGCCGGTCGCCGATGGCTCCGTGGTCGATCTGTTCGTGAAGCTCGCGCGGACCGTGACGGCGGAGGAGGTCAATCGGGCCGTGCTCGCCGCGTCGCGTACGGAGCGGCTGCAGGGTATTCTGCAGTACTGTGACCGGCCTATCGTGTCCTCGGACATCATCGGCAACAGCCATTCCTCGATCTTCGATGCGGGCTTCACGTCCGTGACCAACGGCCGCCACCTGCGCGTGCTCAACTGGTACGACAACGAATGGGGCTACAGCTGCCGGGTGGTGGACCTGCTCAAGCGGATCGCGAGCTGGGCCGGTTGAGCGGCGACGGCGACCCCTATGCCGGGCTGCGGCGCAATGTCAGCATGCTCGGCAGCCTCCTCGGAGAGGTGGTCGCCGAGGCCGAGGGCGAGCCCTTCCTGGCCCTCATCGAGGATATCCGCCAGCGCTCCCGGGCCGCCCGCGACGGTGACGACGGCGCCCGGGAGGGGCTGTTGGCGCTGCTGCACGGCCTGTCGCCGGAGCGCATGCTCGCGGTGGCGCGGACCTTCTCGCAATTCCTGAATCTTGCCAACATCGCCGAGCAGCAGTACGCGAGCTCGCGGCAGATGGCGGCTGCGGGCTCCGCCACGACCATGCTCCGGGAGCTGGTGGACGACCTCGCCAATGCCGGGGTGCCCGCCGCGGCGCTCGGCCAGCGTATCGACCAGCTGTCTATCGAACTCGTGCTCACCGCCCACCCGACCGAGATCATGCGCCGCACGCTCATCCACAAGCACCGCGAGATCGGCCGCTGCCTGTCGCAGCTCGAGCTCGGCGGACTGACGGAAGGGGAGCGCGAGAGCATCCGGCGGCGGCTGCGGGAGCTCCTGACCCAGGTCTGGTTCGGCGACGAATTCCGGGCCGAGCGCCCGACGCCCGTGGACGAGGCGAGGTGGGGCTTCGCGGTGGTCGAGGACTCCCTCTGGCACGCCGTGCCCGAGTTCCTGCGCCGCCTCGATACGGCCCGGCGCAGCGCCTGCGGCGAGGGCCTGGCCCTCGACGCCGCGCCGGTGCGCTTCCTGTCCTGGATGGGCGGCGACCGCGATGGCAACCCGAACGTCACCGCGGCGGTGACCGCCGAGGTCCTGCTCCTAGGCCGCTGGCAGGCCGCGGATCTCTATCTGCGCGCCGTGGAGGAGCTCATCGAGGAGCTGTCCATGACCGGGGCGGACGAGACCCTGTGGGCCCGCAATCCCGACGCCAACGAGCCCTACCGGGGTGAACTACGGCGGCTCCGGGGGCGCCTGCGCCAGGTCCTGGGCGCGCTCGAGCACCGCCTCGACAACGGCGGTGAGGGCGAGCCGGGCGACGGTGCCCTGCTTACCGAGGGCGAACTGCTCGAACCCCTGCTGGCCTGCCACCGGTCGCTCTGCGCCACCGGCATGGGCATCGTCGCCGAGGGCAAGCTGCTGGATCTGCTGCGTCGCGTGCGCTGCTTCGGCGTGCACCTCGTGCGCCTGGATCTTCGCCAGGACAGCGCCCGGCACACGGATCTGCTTTCGGAGCTGACGCGCTACCTCGGTCTCGGTGACTACGCCGAGTGGGACGAGGATACCCGGCGGGCCTTCCTGCTCACGGAGCTGGCGAGCCGGCGGCCGCTCCTGCCGCCCGGCTGGGACCCCGGCCCGGAGGCGGCGGAGGTGCTGGCAACCTGCCGGGTGGCGGCGGCGCAGCCGCCGGAAGCCCTCGGTGCCTACGTGATCTCCATGGCCCGCACGGCCTCGGACGTGCTCGCGGTGCACCTGATCCTGCGCGAGGCCGGCTGCCGCCACCCGCTGCCGGTGGCGCCCCTCTTCGAGACCCTGGACGACCTCGACCGGGCCCCGGCCGTGGTCGAGGCGCTCCTGGACGCGCCCTGGTTCCGCGGCCACTGCGGCGGGCGGCTCATGGTCATGATCGGCTATTCCGATTCGGCGAAGGATGCCGGCGTGCTCGCCGCTTCCTGGGCCCAATACCGGGCGCAGGAGGCATTGCTCACGCTGTGTCAGGCGCACGGTATCGCCCTGACCCTGTTCCACGGCCGCGGCGGCACCATCGGCCGCGGCGGCGCCCCGGCCTTCGATGCACTCCTGTCCCAGCCTCCGGGATCCCTCGAGAACGGGCTGCGGGTCACGGAGCAGGGCGAGATCATCCGCGCGAAACTCGGGCTTGCGCCCCTCGCGGTACGCACGCTCGCCCTCTACACCAGCGCCATCTGCCGCGCCAACCTGGCCAACCCGCCGACCCCGGCGCCGGCCTGGCGCGGGGTCATGGACCGCCTGGCCGAGGACTCCTGCAGCCGTTTCCGGGCCGTGGTCCGGGACGACCTCGATTTCGTGTCCTATTTTCGCCATGCGACCCCGGAGCAGGAACTCGCCTCCCTGCCGCTGGGGTCGCGGCCGGCGCGGCGCGCGGGCGGCGGCGGCATCGAGACCTTGCGGGCCATTCCCTGGATCTTTGCCTGGTCGCAGAACCGGCTCATGCTGCCGGCCTGGCTGGGCGCCGGGGGAGCGCTGGCCGCGGCGGTGGCCAGGGGCGATGGCGAGGTGATTGCCGAGATGGCCCGCGACTGGCCCTTCTTCGCGACCCGCCTGTCCATGCTCGAGATGGTTTTTGCCAAGGCGGACAGCGGTATCTCCGCCTACTACGACAGCCGCCTCGTGCCGGGCCCGCTGAAGCCCATCGGCGAGCGACTGCGCGCCGCCATGGTCGCGGACCGGGATACCGTGCTGGCCCTGCAGGGGAGCAGTGTGCCCCTCGAGGGGCAGGACTGGGCCCGGCAGTCCATCGGCCTGCGCAATATCTACACGGACCCGCTGAATTACCTCCAGGCCGAACTGCTCGAACGCAGCCGGGCCGGCGATGGTGAGGATCCGCTCCTGCGCCGGGCGGTCATGGTCACTATCGCCGGCATCGCCGCCGGCATGCGCAACACGGGATAGCGGCCCCGGCGGCACTGGCGTACACTCGCCGTACCCGCGAGGCTCTCGAGCTCCCTCGAGCTCGTTCGCGCCCCTCATCCGGAGAAGAAACAACATGACGAGAACCGTCCTGACGTCCCTGGCGCTGTGTCTCAGCCTCTGCCTCGGTGCTCTCGCCCGGGCTGACGACAAGTACGCCGGGGCTCTGGATGCCTTCCGGCGCGCCGGCGAGACCGACAGGTTTTTCCAGACCGCCTACGGCTACGCGCTGTTCCCGACCATCGGCAAGGGCGGCATCGGCCTCGGCGGAGCCCATGGCAAGGGCCGGGTCTACGCCCAGGGTGAGTACGTGGGTGACGCGTCCATGACGCAGGTTACCGTCGGCCTCCAGCTCGGCGGCCAGGCGTACAGCCAGATCATCTTCCTCGAGGATCCGCGCGCCTTCGAGATGTTCACGTCCGGCAACTTCGAGTTCAGCGCCCAGGCCACGGCGGTGGCGATCACGGCGGGTGTCTCCGCCGAGGCGTCCACGGGCGGGGGGGCCTCGGCCGGCGCCAGCGGCGGCCAGCACAACGCGTCTGCGGTCCACGGCGGCTATCGCAAAGGCATGGCGGTCTTCACCATCGCCAAGGGTGGCCTCATGTACGAGGCCACCCTCGGTGGCCAGAAGTTCAGGTACACGCCCCGCGGCGAGTAATCAGCCGGCGAGCCCCCGGGCTGTTGCCAGGCAGTCCGGCGCGTCCCTCGCTACCAGCACCACCTGCAGCTCGCGCGGCCCGTGCGCCCCGAACACCATTTCCAGGGCGATATCCGCCGTGCTCGACGGCCCGGAAATCAGCTGTATGCCCCGGGGC
>CAYFVG010000215.1:0-4235 GCA_964346365.1 uncultured Alteromonadaceae bacterium | reverse complement strand
GGTACTGGCCGACGAACAGATAGTCGGAGTAGTCCACCAGCTGGTCCGTCTCCCGGTTGGTGAAGGCGCCGGTGTACAGGGCCTCGAGCTCGCCGATGCGGCCTTTGAGCGTCCAGGAGGTGTTGTTGAAGCTGTCCTCCAGGTTGTCCTCGGTGAAGCGGGTCACCTCGTAGTCGTCCTGGTCGCCGTCGGAGTAGAAGACACCGTCGGCATCGAGGTTCTGCTGCATGTGGGAGACCGTGAGGTCCCAGTCGGCATTGATCAGGTACACGCCCGTGAGGCGGAAGCCGTTGTAGGAGGAGTCGTTGAAATCCTCCTCGGCGATGTTGCCGTTATCGGCCTCGAGGAAGGTCACGCCGGACAGATCCGCGGTAGACTGGAAGCCGGCGCGGCGATCGCTCACCGGCACGCCGTTCGCACGCATGGTTCCGGCGGGGCGGAAGCGGGCGCTTTCGCGGGCCGTGAGCGTACCGGGGGTATTGTCCACGTAGCCGCCCCGGTTATCCGTGTAGACCACACCGCGCAGGGCCAGCTTATCGGACACGGGCAGGTTGAACATGCCCTCCAGGTTGTTGCTCATCTCACCGCCATTGGTCCAGGAGGTGCCCGCCTTGAGGCGGCCGTAGGTGCCGGTGAAGTCCGGCTTGTTGGTGATCAGGCGCACCGTGCCGGCCTGGGAGCTGGCGCCGAAGAGCGTGCCCTGGGGACCGGCGAGGACCTCCACGCGGTTGAGGTCCGCCGCGTACACGTCGAGGTTGCGGCCGGGCTGGGCCAGCGGCTGCTCGTCGAGGTAGAAGGCGACGTTCGGCGACAGGCCCGCCACGCCGGCGGTGGTGAGGTTCGGCGTGGTCGAGGCGATGCCGCGGATATAGATGGTGTTCTGGCCCGGGCCGCTACCGCCGGCGGTCACCCCGGGCAGCTGCACCAGGTAATCCTCGAAGTTGCCCACGCCCATCTGATCGAGGCTGTTCTCGCCGAGGGCCTGGACGGACAGGGGAATATCCTGGGTACTCGCCTGGCGCTTGGTGGCGGTGACCATCACCTCCTCCATCTGGGCCTGGGCGCCGCTGGCGATGGCGCCGCCGGCAACGGCCGAGAGTACGGCGCGGCTGAGAGTCTTGCGGTTGGATACGCGTGTCTTGCGGTTGACTACAGGCAGTCGTGACATGGGATGTCCCTCTTTTGCTTTCATTGCTTTGATCGCATTGCTTTGGTCGCATTGCGTCGCGAGCTGTCACCCGGTCGCGGCTTGTCGGGCTTTCACCTGGCACTTGCCTGGCACGAGCACCGCGGGCTTTATTGTTGACGGGCGTTACTTTGAAGCTGCGACTATTATAGGCCAAAGCATTTTCATTTGGCCAGCCTCGGAGACAATCGAAGTAAATATCCACAAAAATACCAAATTTGCGAAATTTGCTCGCAGAGGGCACTACCCACGGCAACCGGAATCATTACTGACCGAAAGATCTGCCGTCGGCTACGCTATACTCCAGCCTGCTAGCAACCCGGGGCGGCGCGTTGAGCCGCCCCGCCAGGGCACCCGGCGCAGAGCCCGGGGCCTGCCAGCAGGCAGCCAGCAGGAGAGACAGACCCATGCAAGAAGCGTCGGAAAGAAAGCGGTGGCTCGTCGTCGATCACAGTGTCTTCTGGCCCGCCACCGGCATTCTCCTGGTGCTTGTCCTCCTCGCCGGCTTCGCCCCCGAGGCCAGCAACGGGGTCTTCCAGAAGATGCAGGACGCGATCGTCCGCTACGGCAGCTGGTACTACGTGCTGGTGGTCGCCATCATCCTGCTCACGGTGCTTGTCTTCGGCCTGTCGCGCTACGGCGACATCAAGCTGGGCCCGGACCACTCCGTACCGGCTTACAGCTATACCTCCTGGTTCGCCATGCTGTTCGCCGCCGGCATGGGTATCGGGCTCATGTTCTACGGCGTGGCGGAGCCGGTGATGCACTACCTGGAGCCGCCGCACGGCGATGGCGGCGGCATCGAGGCGGCGTCCCAGGCCATGCAGCTCACCTTCTTCCACTGGGGCCTGCACGCCTGGTCCATCTACGCCATCGTCGCCCTGGTGCTCGCCTACTTCGCCTACCGTCACAGCCTGCCGCTGACGCTGCGCTCCGCCTTCTACCCGCTCATCGGCGAGCGCATCTACGGCGCCCCGGGGGCGATCGTCGATGTCTTCGCTATCGTCTGCACCACCTGCGGGGTCGCCACCAGCCTCGGCCTCGGCGTCCTGCAGATCAACAGCGGCCTCAACTACCTGCTGGGGGTGCCCATCGGCCCCGGCATGCAGGTCGTGCTCATCGTCGGCACCATGCTGCTGGCCACGGTCTCCGTGGTCATGGGACTGGACGCCGGGATCAAGCGCCTGTCGGAAATCAATATCGTCCTCGCCATCCTGCTGCTGATCGGCGTGCTCCTCGCCGGCCCCACGATCGTCGTGCTCCAGGGCACGATCGAGAACCTCGGCAGCTACGTCAGCGACCTGGTCAGCTACACCTTCAATCTCTACGCCTACGACCCGACGGACTGGCTCGGCGGCTGGACCATCTTCTACTGGGGCTGGTGGCTGTCCTGGTCCCCGTTCGTGGGCCTGTTCATCGCCCGCATCTCCCGCGGCCGCACCATCCGCGAGTTCATCCTCGGGGCGATGCTCGTACCCTGCGGCTTCACGCTCCTGTGGATGGGCATTTTCGGCAACAGCGCCATCGAGCTGATCCTCCACGGCGGGCAGACGGTCCTCGCCGATGCGGTGCAGGAGAACAACGCCATCGCGCTGTTCCGCTTCCTCGAGTACCTGCCCATGGCCACGGTGCTGTCGACGATCTCCCTGCTCATGGTCGTGGTTTTCTTCGTCACCTCCGCCGACTCCGGCGCCATGGTGCTGAACATGCTCTCGGCGAACGGCCGCGACGATACCCCCTGGCCCCAGCGCATTTTCTGGACGGCGATCGTCGGCCTGATCGCCATCGTGCTGCTCCTCGCCGGCGGCCTGGCCTCGCTGCAGACCGCCGCCATCGCCAGCGCCCTGCCCTTCTCCGTGGCGCTCCTCGGCGCCATCTGGGGCTTCGCACGGGCCCTGCACCTGGACGTGACCAAGCGCGATACGCAGAGTGTGTCCCCGCTCATCGCCAACCCCGGGGACTGGCGCACACGGCTGGACAACCTGCTCAACTACCCCGGTGACCGCACCGTGCACAGCTTCATGCGCGAGACGGTGCTGCCCGCCCTGCGCGAGTTCGCCGGGGAGCTCGTCGGTCACGACATCGAGGCCCGGGTCTTCAACGACATCGGCAGCCGCGGCGCCGTGCGCCTGGAGGTCTACCACGGCGAGGAGACGGACTTCGTGTACGAGGTGCGCTGCCGCGCCCACGCGCTGCCCGGCGACGTCATCGCCGGCAAGGCCCTCGAGGCCATGGGCGACCAGGAGAAGTTCTACCGCGCCGAGGTGCACCTGGCCGAGGGCGGTCAGGACTACTGCGTCATGGGCTGGACCCGCGCCCAGGTGACCCACGACCTGCTCGGCCAGTACGAGAACCACCTCCAATTCCTGCATACGCTGCGCTGAGGCCGCCCCGTGGACACAGCACCGCGGCCCGCGTTGCCGCACCGGGAGAAAGTCGCCTACGCGGCCCTCTATACGCTCCTCGCGGAAGAGGAGGACGCCCGGGTCTGCCGCGACATCCCCGACGCGGCCTGCCGGGAGCAGCCGGCGGCGTTCACGCTGCAGCTCCTGGCGCAGACCCTGAGCAAGCTGGGCGACGCGCTGTCCTCGAGCCGGCTCGTGCTGGCCTGGATTCTGGCCAGCCTGGGCGCGCCGGCGATCTACCTGTCGCTGCTGGTGCCGCTGCGCGAGTCCCTCTCCCTGCTGCCGCAGCTCGCCGTCGCCCAGGCCCTCCGCCAACGCCCGCTGCGCAAGGGTTTCTGGGTGGCCGGGGGCCTGGCCCAGGCAGCGTCCCTGCTGGCCATGGTGCCGGCGCTCTTCCTCCTCGAGGGGCACGCCCTCGGCATCGCCTTCTGTACCCTGCTCGCCGTCTTCAGCCTGGCGCGGGGCGTCTGCTCCGTGGCGGCGAAGGACGTGCTCGGCAAGACCGTGTCGAAATCCCGTCGCGGACGCCTTACCGGCCTCGCCGGCTCCGCTGCGGGCCTGGCCACCCTCGCCGTGGCCGGCGTGCTCGTGTTCGCCGGCGGGCAGGCCGGGGGTCAAGCCGGGGGTCAGGAAAGCACTGAGCT
>CAYFVG010000214.1:2704-4239 GCA_964346365.1 uncultured Alteromonadaceae bacterium | reverse complement strand
AGGAGGGCGACCCCTACCACTGCCAGTGCCAAAAGACCACGCGACTGGTCGCCGAGGCCCTGGGGCTCGATGAAGACGCGTATCTGACCAGCTTCCAGTCGCGCTTCGGCCGCGAGGAGTGGCTGCAGCCGTACACGGACGAGACCCTCAAGGCACTGCCTCGCCAGGGCGTAAAATCAGTGCAGGTGATCTGTCCGGGCTTCTCCGCGGATTGCCTCGAAACCATCGAGGAGATCGGTGAGGAGAACCGGGAGTACTTCCTCGAGGCCGGGGGCGAAGACTACCGGTATATCCCCTGCCTGAATGCCGGCGAGGCGCACGTGGCATTTCTCGCGGACCTCGCCGGCGAACACCTCTGCGGCTGGCTCGAAGAGCGCACGGACCCGGCGCTCGCGGCCGAGCGCGCCGACGCCCTCGGCTACTCCGGCGCCGCCTGAACGCGCGCCGGCAGCCGGCTCAGAGCCAGCGCCGCACCCGCCGGCAGTAGGCCCGGTACTCCTCCCCGAACAGCGCCTCCAGCTGCCGTTCTTCGGCGCGAACGAAGCGCCGCTGCATGATCACCAGGAACGCCACCGGGACGAGCAGCGCCAGCGACGATCCGACAGTCACCGCCACTCCCAGCAGCACCAGCGCCAGCGCCAGGTACATGGGGTTGCGGCTGTAGCGGTAGAGGCCGTGGGTCACCAGCACCCGGGTATCGCGGAAGGGGACCATGCCCGTGTCCGCACGGCTGAAGAGCCCCCCGGCCAGCACCAGGAGGGCGAGCCCGGCCACGAGCAGGGCGCTGCCGAAAAACTGCGCGGCGGCGCCGGCAAAGCGCGGTCCGGGCAGGAACGCGTCGGCGGCGAAAATCGCGACCACCCCGAAGACCATCCACACCGGCGGATAGATCACGCGATGCTCGCTCACGGTGCAGCCTCCGGGCCGTGGCGATGATCCGCGCCCTCCACGCCGTGGCGATGATCCGCGCCCTCGGGCCCGTGGCGTTGATGCGCACCTTCCGGTTCCAGGCCGCCGATCAGCCAGGCCAGGAGGATACCGGCGAGGAAGACGACGGTGAGCTTGAAGCGGTCGTGGCTGTGGAAATGCACCTCCGGCAGCAGGTCGGAGAGGGCGATACAGACAAAGGCACCGGCGGCGAAGGCCAGCGCCGCCGCAAGCACTGGCGAGGCGTCACCGCTCAGGCCATCGAGACCGAGGTAGAAAAGCAGCGCAGCCAGGGGGCAGAGCAAGGCAAAGGCGAGATTGACCCGCCCCGTGGCCGCGCGGCCCCAGCCACTGTTCTGCATCAGGGCGGTGATGGACATGGCATCCAGGGGCTTGTGCAGCAGCACCGCGAGGAAGACACCGGCGCCGAGGTAACCCCCGGCGTGGCCGCCACCGCCGACGGCGGCGCCGAGGGCGATACCGTCGATGACCGTGTGCACGGACAGACCCAGGGCGATACCGAGGCCGCTGAGACCGTGCGCTTTCGCTGCGCCCTGATCGACGAGGGCATGGCGCTCGCGGGCGTCGTGGTCGTGGTCGTGGTCGTG
>CAYFVG010000214.1:0-2604 GCA_964346365.1 uncultured Alteromonadaceae bacterium | reverse complement strand
GTCGTGGTCGTGGTCGTGGTCGTGCGCATCTTGATCCCGGCCACGATAGTCGTGCCCGGAGAGTTGAAACTCGTGCTGGTGGAAGTGGAACATGCGCAGCAGCAGAAACATGGTCACCAGCCCGGCCATCACAAAGCCGCTGGCGAAGTCGAGGGCGCCGGGTTCGGGGCCGAGCACGATGGCGTGGGGCAGCAGATGAAAGAACGCCACACCGAGCATGAGGCCGGAAACCGTGCTCATGGCGAGCTGAGTGCGCGTGTGCGTCATGCGCACCCGGTTCGGCAGCGCGCCGCCGGCCACGGAGGCGAGGGCAATGGCCGCGCAGTAGGCCAGCAGCAGGGCGAACGGCTCAGTCACGGGGGTCCAGGAGCACCAGGTTGTCGCGGTGGATGAGTTCCTCGTCGCCACCGTAGCCGAGGACCGCCTCGATGTCCCGGGAGCTGCGCCCGGCGATACGCCGCACCTCGGACGCATGGTAGTTGACCAGCCCGCGCGCGACCGCCCGGCCGGCGCCATCGACGCAGGCTACGACATCGCCGCGGCGGAAATCGCCGCGCGCCGCGCGCACGCCCACCGGAAGCAGGCTGCGACCGGCGCCGCGGAGCACGGCGACCGCGCCGTCGTCGAGCTCCAGGGCGCCGACGACCTGCACCAGGCCGGCGAGCCACTGCTTGCGCGCCCGCTGGGGCTCACGACCGCTGCGCAGCCAGCTGCCGGCCGCGGTGCCGGCGGCGACTGCGGCGACGATACCCGGCTCGCCGCCGGCAATGACCGTCTCGGTGCCGGAACGCGCCGCCAGGCGCGCAGCACGCAGCTTGGTCACCATGCCGCCGCGGCCGAGGGCGCCGCCCTCGCCCACCATGGCATCGAGCGCCGGGTCGCCCGCGTCCGCCGCCCCGACCAGGGCTGCGGCCGGATTCCGGCGCGGGTCCGCCTCGAAGAGCCCGGCCTGGTCGGTCAACAGGAGCAGGGCATCGGCGTCGATGAGGTTCCCCACCAGGGCGGCGAGGGAGTCGTTGTCGCCGAAGCGGATCTCGTCTGTGGCCACCGTGTCGTTCTCGTTAACCACAGGCATGACACCGAGGCGCAGCAGCGTGTTCAGGGTGGCGCGGGCATTGAGGTAGCGGTCCCGGGCGACCACGTCGTCGTGGCCCAGGAGCACCTGCGCGGTGGCGATGCCGTGCTCGCTGAAGGCCTGCTCCCAGGCCCGCAGCAGGCTGGACTGGCCCACGGCCGCGGCAGCCTGCAGGTCGTGGAGGGCCGCGGGCCGGGCCGGCCAGCCCAGGCGCACCAGGCCGGCGGCCACCGCGCCGCTGGATACGAGGACCACGTCGCGGCCGTCCGCCCGCAGCGCCGCGAGCTGCGCCGCGAGGGCACCGATCACCGCGGGGTCGAGGCCGCGACCGTCCGCCGTCAGCAGAGCCGAGCCGACCTTGACGACCCAGCGCCGGGCGCTGGCAAGCTCTTGCCGCGCAGCGGTCACGGGGCGTACTCGACCTCGACATCGTCGTCGCTGTCACCGTCACTGCCAGCATCGGGTTCGCTCCGGCGTCGGGCACGCAGCGCGTCGCTGTGCGCCCGCGCCTCCCGCTGCAGCTTGTCCTGGGCCTCGGCCTCGGCCTCGGCGAGGGCCGGATCGGCGGCCTCGGCCTCACGGTGTTCCTCCAGCGCGGTCATGAGGTCCCGGCAGAGACGCCCGGTGCCGGAGCCGCTGGCCGCCGAGATGCGATAGAGCGGGCCCTCCCAGGCAAGTTCCTCGCGCAGCCGCTGCGCCGCGGCCTCCCCCTCGGTCTCGTCCAGGAGGTCCAGCTTGTTCAGCACCAGCCAGCGCGGCCGCGCGGCCAGCGCCGGGCTGAAGGTCTCGAGTTCCCCGGCGACGGTGCGCACGGCCTCGGCCGGGTCACTGCCATCCGGCGGCGCCATGTCCACCAGGTGCAGGAGGATACGCGTGCGCGTAAGGTGGCGCAGGAAGCGCACCCCGAGGCCGGCGCCCTCGGCAGCGCCGGCAATAAGGCCCGGAATGTCTGCGACCACGAAGCTGCGCAGCGGGTCGACGCGGACGACGCCGAGGCTCGGAACCAGGGTGGTGAAAGGGTAGTCCGCCACCCGCGGGCGCGCCGCCGAGACGGTGCGGAGGAAGGTCGACTTGCCGGCGTTGGGCAGGCCCAGCAGACCCGCGTCCGCGAGCACCTTGAGTTCGAGGCGCAGCTGCCGCTCCTCGCCCTCGGTGCCGGCAGAGGTCTGCCGCGGCGCCCGGTTCACGGACGACTTGAAGCGGGTGTTGCCGAGGCCGTGAAAGCCGCCGCGAGCCACCAGCAGCGCCTGGTCGGCCGTGGTCAGGTCGCCCAGAACTTCGTCGCTATCGGCGTCGATGACCGTCGTGCCCACGGGCACAGGCAGGACCAGGTCGTCGCCGCTGGCACCGGTGCAGTTGCGGCCGCGGCCGGGTTCGCCGTTGGCGGCGCGGAAGGCGCGCTGGTAGCGGTAGTCCACCATGGTGTTGAGGGCCGGGTCGGCGCGCAGGTACACGCTGCCGCCGTCACCCCCGTCGCCCCCGTCGGGGCCGCCCCGGGCAACGTATTTCTCGCGCCGGAAGCTCAGGCA
>CAYFVG010000213.1:2142-4248 GCA_964346365.1 uncultured Alteromonadaceae bacterium | reverse complement strand
GCCGTCTCGTCACCGGTGTTTTCCACCGCGTGCGGACCGGCCCCGTGCCAGTGGATGTCGCCACCTTCCAGCTCAGCCGTCATCGCCTCACCGTCCGGCGTCATGAACGACACGCTGTAGTCGTTCAGGGAGTAGACCAGCCGCGGAGCGCCGGCGTGCATGGGCTGACGCGCCCCCGCCGGCAGGGCCACGCGCAGCACCCTGGCACCCCCCAGCTCCGCGATCAGCGCGGCATAACCGCCGGCCACCGTCGCAGCGTCACCGTTGCCTCCCGCCTCGGGCAGCGCCGCGTCCGTGCGCGCCACCACGAGAAAGTCGGCGACCGTGTTGCCGGTATTCTCGACAGCGTGCTCCAGGGCCTGGTGGGCGTGGACCTCACCCTCGCGCCAGCGTTTCGTAGTCGTTTCGCCGTCCTCGGTCCAGCGGATCGTGTAATCGGAGAGCGAGTAGACAACTCTGTTCCTGCCGGCGTGAGCGGCGAGCCCTTCGCCCGGTTCCAGGGTCACGCGGTAGGCCTCGACGTACGGGTTGGCCAGCAGGGTTTCCCTGTGCGGCGCCGCATCTTCTGCGGCGACGGCGAACGACCCCGTCGTGAGTGCGGAGGCGAGCGTCAGTTTGGTCAGCAGGTGCATAGGAATCTCCTTAATGCGCGCTAGAAGGTCAGGCGTAGGCCGGCCTCGATACTCTCCCCCGGCTGCGGCGCGAAATTGCGCAGGAAGGAGGTGCTGAGGCGGATTTCTTCGTCGCTGAGGTTCTTCAGCTTGAGGAAGGCCAGGAGCCGCGTGTCGCCGGCGAACTGCACGTTGTAGTCGATGCCGGCATCCCAGCGGGTGTAGCCGTCGGTCTCGGTCTCAAAATCCCCCGGATTGTCCTGGTCATCGGCGGCGAGGACCTTGACATAGACCCCGAGGGCATCGCTTCGCCAGGATAGCTCGCCGCCGACGCGCAGCGGCGGCAGCCGCGGCACGTCGCCGGCCGAGTCGAATTCGCCGGTAGTCATGTCGCCGAAGACCCCGAGAGTCAGGTCGCCGCCGCCAAAGCGCGCAAGGTCGACACTGGACTCGAATTCCACACCGTAAAAGTCGGCATCGTCCTGCTCATAGACGTACACCGGGGTCTCGTCCACGTCCTCCCCCGTGTTCAGCAGGAAGATGTAGTCGTTGAAGGTGTTGTAAAACACCGTGAGCTCCGCGAAGGACCGTTCCCCCTGCCAGGTGAGGGAGACATCGGCGTTGAGGGACACCTCTTCGGCGAGGTCTGGATCGCCGATCTCGATGATCCCCGTGGCCGCATGGGTCACCAGCTCCTCGCCGGCGTTGTTCAGGTTGGAGAACAGCTCCTCCGTCGACGGCGCGCGCTCCGAGCGCGAGAGAGAAAGACCCAGATTAAAGTTCGGACTGATCGTATACAGCGCGCTGCCGGAGAGGCTCAGGCTGGTGAAGTCCTCCTCGAACCCCGTCGCCGGGTCCCGCTCCACATAGTCGGCACGTCCGCCAAGCTCGAACAGCCAGTCCGTGCTGTGGAAGTCCTGCACGTAGAACAGGCCCCACTCCGCGGAGTCTGTTTGCGGCACGTAGGCCTCTTCACCGACCGCCTCGAACTCATCGGCGCGCCACTGCAGCCCCAGGACGCTGTGGTTGGCGCCCTCGCGGACCAGCTCCAGGCGGCCTTCGTAGGTCTGGCGATCGAACTGTGTGCCGATCTCCGCGCCCTCGAGTTCCACGTGCTGGTAGTCCGTGTAGGTCAGGTAACCCCGTGCGACGTCGATGAACCCGGGCACCAGGTCATGCACGTGCAGCTGGGTGTCGTAGCGCTCCTGCTTGAGGTCGATGCGGATGATCTCTTCTTCCTCCTCGCCGTGCTCGTGATCTTCGCCCTCATGCGCCTCGTCGTCGTGTTCCTCGTCCTCGTGCTCACCCTCGTGCTCACCCTCGTGCTCGTCTTCGTGCCCGTGTTCATGCGCGCCGGGCGGGATGCCGTAGCTGGTCTCGTAACTGTTGTAGGAAAAGCCGACAAAGTTGCGCTCGCCGAAGTGGTAACTGCCGCCGATGGTATACACGTCCGAATCGCCATCGGTGTTGGCAATGAAGCCATCGGAGTTCTCCA
>CAYFVG010000213.1:0-2042 GCA_964346365.1 uncultured Alteromonadaceae bacterium | reverse complement strand
AGGAGTGCCTCCTGGCGCTCCACTGCCGCCTCGTCGATTGCAAGGCCCGGGATATCCAGATCGTCGAATTCCCGGAAGGTACCGCTGATATGGAAGGCAAAATTGCCGCCGCCGCCTTCCAGCTTGACGACCCCCGTATCCATGTCCGCGGCCTCGTCGTAGCGATATTCCACGGCTCCCTGCAGACCGTCGATACGTTGGCCGGGAATCCGGTTATCGAGGGTATTGATGACGCCCCCGATAGCACCGCCGCCGTAGAGCAGCGTGGCCGGGCCGCGCAGTACCTCGACGGTTTCCGCCAGCATCGGCTCGATGCTGACCGCGTGGTCAGGGCTGAGGCTCGAAACGTCGGCGGCGGCGATGCCGTTGCTCAGGTTGATCGTTCGCGGTCCGGCCTGTCCGCGAATCACCGGCCTGCCAACACCGGGGCCGAAGGACGAGTTGGCAATGCCCGGCCGGTCGCCGAGGGTCTCGCCGAGGCTGCTGGACGCCAGGCGCCGGAGCTCATCGCCGCTAAGGATAGTGACCGGCAGGGCGGTTTCCGCCGCTTTCTTGTGAATCGGCACGGTCACGAGCACGTGCTCCATCCGCGATTCCGGTAGTTCTGCCATGGCCTGGGTGGCGGCGCCAACACAGACCGCAATAAGTGTGCGTTTCATGACCTTCTCCTGAATGTTATCGCTACTTTGTGTTTTTGTTATCAGGAGGGCGTCGGTGGGCCTCGCGCCTGGAGGCGATAACCGGTACCCATTGCGCAGGAAACTGGCGACAGGTCGGACCCGGCACGGCCGGCAACGAAAAACGGCGCCGCCGGCGCTGCGGAGACCACCGCGTGGCCAACGGCATGCTGGCATTGGTCACAGTCGCCCGGGGCGTCTTCAACGGCATGCTGGTGCGCAGCCAGCTCCACCTGCGCAGCCAGGAACACGAGCAGGAGGGCCGCAGGCAGGGCCCCGGAGGCGCGGAGAGTTCGGCGAAAGGTCTTCACCAGAGCGCGAAGCTCAAGTGATCGGCGGCAGTCGACACAGGGGGACCCGCAGTCGAAGAAGGGACGCGATTGTTATACTAAAGCATCGGTTTTGCAACCAGCTTTATCGATAACCTTTACGGACGCGTGCTACCGACAACGTTTGTCGAGAAGTTTTATCCACAAGCTTTGTTAACAAGGCTGCACCATCGTCGATGAATCCGGCGGCGTCTACCCCGCCCCCTCCGCCAGGTGCGTCGTCTCGTGCTTCACGGCCAGCAGGCAGCGGTGGCACAGGCAGCCGTCCCAGTGGGCGACGATGTAGGCTCGTTGGGCCGCGTTGAGCACAACCTCACCGCAGTGGCAGGGCATGCCGGTTCCGGCCATGCACGCAAAGCGCCCGGCGCAGCGCGGGCAGGTGGCGTTGCCATCGCTGGTCACTGTCACCGACTGCCTCCTTTTGCGCCCTGAAAGTCAGGCCAGCAGGTGCTGAAGCGCCGCGTCAGGGTCTTCGCAGTCCGTCCTCCGGGCCTCGATCCTGTTGCGCCCGAGCCGGGCCACCAGGTTGTCGCACATACCGGTGGAGACGAGCATATCGACGCCCTGGAGCGGGCCGGGAATAGCCGGCGACACCTCGTGCAGCGTATCCGTCTTGTCCAGTTCCAGGAGCGTGCGTGCCCTGACCTGGCCGTCTTCCACATCGTAGACCCAGAAGCGGCGGCAGCGCCCCGCATGGGCCGTGACGGTGCGGCGGTTCTGGCTGGTGATAGCGGTTTTTATTGCTCTCCGTCCTCCCTGTTTGTTTTTTGCATGCCGACCACGAAAAGCCCCCGCAGTTCGTTTGCGCCCTAGCCGGTCGCTTTGTCGTCGGGATACGCCTGCTGGATCAGGTCAAGGGTGGCAGCGTTGATTTCGGTGCCGGCCTCGCCGTGGCACTGCAGGCACATACCGTTGGTGACGATGGGGTAATAGCCGACGACCCGCTCACCCCGCTGGCGAACGGCCGCCTTCGGCTTGTTCCCCGCCGCGAGGGCGGCCTTGAACTCGCGGATGATGGCGAGCTCGACGTCGTCGG
>CAYFVG010000212.1:0-4254 GCA_964346365.1 uncultured Alteromonadaceae bacterium | reverse complement strand
AGCCAGCCGGTGAGCTGGGCCCGGGTCCCGGCCAGCATGAGCAGATTGCGGGCGTTGTCGACGCGGACGAAAGCAGACTGGTCCGCCACCGGGCGCAGGATTTCCGCCATGGCGGACGCGCTGATGTATTGCAGCGGCACGATGATCGTGCTGAAGCCGGCGAACTCGTCCTGGGCGCTGGATACCTGCGGCGACAGCCGGGAGGCCTGCTGGGAGCCGGTGACCAGGTAGCGGCCGTCCTTGCCGCGGATCAGCAGGGCGTTGTGGGCTTTGAGCAGCGACTCGAGGATGCCGAGCAGCTGGTCCCGGGGGATGGGCGTGCGGGTGCGCAGCGTGACCTTGCCCTGCACCGGATGGTCGACGATGTAGTCGAGCTCAAGGATGTCCCCCATGACGGCCTGCACCACCTCGGCGAGGGGCGCCTGCTCGAAGTTGAGGCTGACATCCTCGCCGACGAAGCGGACCGGGTCGGCAGGCGACGGCAGCCTCACCTGCTTGTCGGTTCCCCGGTAGAGCGTCGGCTCGCTGCGGCCCGACTGCCGCCTTTCCTCGGCCAGCGCCCGGGCGTCGGCCGAAAGCGACCTCTGCGCCGGGGGAACGTCGCCGCCATCGGCCTCAGCAGCGGGCGGCGGCGCATCGCCTGTGGTCGCACAGCCCACTAGCACCGCACCGATCAGCACGGCCGTGATCGTCTTCCACATATCAATGCCCCAATGGTTTCCCGGCATGGTGCCGTTATCGTTGTTCCTCTTCCCGGGCGTCATCTCAGCGCACCCCGCCCAGGGTAAGCTGTTCTTCCGCCTCTGCCCCGGGCTCGCTACCGGCGTCACTGCCCGGCTGAGTAACCGCCGGCGTGTCCTGCCCGGCGCCGCTGCCGGCAGACGCCGACGACACCTCGATGACCTGGGGCAGAAGTTCACGCTCATCACGCGCGTCGCCACTGGTGAACACAGCGCTGTAAGCGGTCACACGCTCGAGGCGCCAGCCGTCGACCTCCTCACCGACAGCCAGACGCAGTTGACGCCGCTTCACCGAGAGGATCACGCCCCCGGTCTCCCCGGAACCATAGATGCCGGAAAGCGTAACTTCCTTCATGCGTGGGGCCGCTTTTTCAGGTTTTTCCTTCTCTGCCTCGGCGGCAGCTTCCGGCGTTTCGACCAGGTCCACCGGCTGCCGCTCCGCCCAGAAAAGCGGCCTTGAAACGATCGCCTCGCGATCCTCCACGGGCGGTACCCCACTCCGGGAGAGGCTGGCGACGCGAACGCTGTCAGGCGCAGGGGCGATAGCATCGATATCCGTCGCCATGGCGACGCGGATCAAGAGATAAAGTACCAGCAACAGCAGCAGCAACCCACCGCCGAGCAGAGCCAGCTCGACGCGCCGCTCTGAGCGCAGCGGGTCGGCCTGAACGGCGTAACGTGCCCGCAGAACTTTCACGGCAACCTCCGCAGTGCCAGCACTTCGATCACCGCCGTGAGCTGCTGCGGCGCACGTTCATCGCGGCGCGCGCCCCCCCGCGATGGAAACGCATCGAGGGACTCGATGAGCAGCAGCGGCCGGTAGGCCGCGAGGCTCGCCAGCGCCGCATCGAGCGATGGCAGGGTGCCCTTCACCGTAACCTTGAGGCCGACGAGATCGAAGTCATCCTCGTTGCGCGTGGGCAACACCTGGCTGTTGGTCACGGACAGGCCCGCCTCCGCGAGCAGCTGGCGCACTTCCGCCTGCAGGGAAGCCGCCACCGCGGTTGCGTCCTGCGTCGGCGGATACCCCAGCGCCTCGAGCCGCTCCCCGACTTCGCCGGCCGCAGCGCGCAGTGACGCCTCGTTGTCGATAAGCCCCTGCAAGCGGGCGATGCGCGGACGCAGGTCACCGATGCGCTCGGCATCTTCCGCACCGAGGGCGAGGAGTTTTACGAGTACGGAAAGATACAGATAGACAGGGACCAGCAGCGTCAGACCGAGGATAACTGCGCTGCGGCGATGGGTGGCCAGCCAACTCACGGTGCCGCCACCCTGCCCATACGAATATCCAGGTAGAACTGCTCCTGGTCGCCGTTGCCGACCCGGCTGATGGCCTGCGGTGCAGTCACCTCAGCGTAGGCCGACTCGGCGGAAAGCGTCTGCATCACCGCTGCGGCGTCGGCGGCCCGGCCGCGGATACGCATGTCCTCACCGTTGGCGGAGAAGTGCGCCACCCAGGCGTCGTCGCCAATGAGCCGGGTCAGCCGCGCCAGTTCCCGGTGCGGATTCGGGTAGCGAGCCACGATCTCGCGCGCTGCGAGAATCTGCCGATTGGCATCGGCCAGGGCCTCGCGCAGCTCGGTGACTTCACCGGCCGCGGCCGAACGCTCCTCGGCCAGGGCCGCGACGCGCGCCAGCTCAAGCTGCCTGCCGCCAGCATACACGGCGGCCAGTACGAGAAGAAGAACCAGGCCTGCTGCGGCCATAATGCCCACACGGCCTAGCCGGCGCCGATAGAGCGCTTCCCGCCGCCCCTCCCCGAAACCGGTCAATACGGCCATGCCGCCGGGCACCGCCGCCCACACTTCCTGGGCGCCGGCATCGTGACTGTCGTGCTCGCGGCCGAGAAAAGCCATGGCGGCGCTGCGGGCGGTGATGGCGAGATCGATGGCGAGCGACTGCTCGCCCCGCTCCGCCAGGCACCAGCCCCAGGCCGTGTCTTCCGCAGCGAAAGGGCTGCTGGCCGCGACCTCGATGGCAAGGGCCGTGTGCAGGTCGCTTTCAACGGCCCGCGGCAGCGTGAGGCGCTTGTGCAGGACAAGGTCCTCGGGCAGGCAGACGCCACGGCAGCCGCTGGCGGGCGCCTGGCCCGCGGGCAGGGGCTCGCCCGACTGGTAGGCCCGCGCCTGCCCGCCCTGCTCGAGGATTACGACTTCATCGAGGTGCCGGCGCAGGGGGGAGTCGAGGCCCCAGAGAAGGTCGCGCCAGGCCGCCAGCCAATGCCGGCCCAGCTGGCGTATGTCGTAACCGAAGAGGTACCACTGCTGGTCGCTGTTCACCCGCCGCCCCCGACCACCCGGGCGGGCTCGACCCGGCGCGTGGACCAGGGCAGGGTCGAGCCCTGGCCGGCACCGAGCCTGATCCAGCGGCGGCGGAGCCAGACGCGGTCGCCCGCCTCGACCAGCGCATCGACACGGTAGGACGACGCGCCCCCGATCGAGGCACCCTGCCGTCGCGAGCGGTCGCCCCCGGGCAGCCCCTGGGCGACCACGACAGCGGGCGAGCGGGCCTCGATCCAGTCGAAGCGCCGCGGCCCCCCGGCACCTCCGTCGGCAGTCACCATGTGCCGGATGTCGTCGAGCCGTATTCTCGTCATCCCCTCTACCTGCAGCAGGTCTTCAACGACCTCGAAGCGCCTTGGCCTCGGCGGCTGCTGACCGCCGAAGCGGCGCCACCTTATCACACTGGCGGCAAGCGCCCGGGCGCTGTCGTCCGCGGCATTGCCATACTCGCGGAACAGCCGAGCGAGCTGCGGCCCCGACGCCGCGTTAACGTCGAGGAGCGCCATCGTCGGCATGGCCAGCACCTGCACCGGGAACTCGCCGAGGCGGTAGCTCGCGGTGGGCACCCCGCCGCGGGCCGCGAACTGCCCCTCCAGGAGGTCGGCCAGTAGCAGGTTTATGGCACCGTCGCCGGCCGCCTCCGCCTGGGCGCGAAACAGGTGCGCCTGCGCAAGCCGCGTATCCACCGTTGCCCGTGACACGATCCCTGCAACCAGCAGGGACATCCCGGCGATGAACCACACCACTACGGCGAGCGCGACCCCGGCCTGCCGCCTACGCGGCCGCGGGCTCATCGCGCCACCACTATGACCAGGTCCGGCCAGTAGCGGCCATCGACCTGGAGGCGCAGCCGCACCCAGCCCGGTGCACCGGCCCGGTCCCAGTCACTGCGCCAGGGACCGGTTGCCGTACGGCGGTACACGACCTCGAAGCCGTCGACGTCTGACACTAACGTGCGCTCCGGCGCTTTATTCCAGCCCTCGAGTGGCGGCGCCCCGTCCGGCTCCCGCCAGCGCAGAACCAAGTCACCCCGCTTCCGGCCCAGGCGCACGAGGTAGTTGCCGCCGTAGCTCTCACCGAAGAGCACCACGGCCTTCCAGATCACGTCACCTTCGGGGGTGACTTCGAAAACGGTGCGCTCGGAGCTGCCGCCGCCCAGAGACAGGCCGCCGGTGCTGCTGCCGGTGACCGCCGCGCCGAAGCTGTCGCGGAGAAAGCTGCTCACCGCGCGC
>CAYFVG010000211.1:0-4254 GCA_964346365.1 uncultured Alteromonadaceae bacterium | reverse complement strand
GGGAAAAGCAGTTCGAGGACCCGGCTCGCGACGTCATCGCCAACCGCGGCGCCATTGTGACGGCAATCGGTCTGAAACCCGGTGACCGCGTCGCGGATGTGGGCGCAGGCACCGGCGCCTACCTGGCTGCGTTGTCGTCGGCCGTCGGCCCCGACGGCCATGTTTTTGCGGTGGATATCTCGCCCGGCTTCGTGATGCACATGAGCCAGCGGGCGGCGCGGGATGGGCTCGACAACGTGTCAGCCGTGCTGGGTCGCGGCGACAATCCGACCCTCCCGGCCGGTGCCCTCGATGCCATTATCTCTGTCAACACCTTCCACCATTTCGAAGCGCCCGAGGCGATGATCGCCCACATGGCGCGCGCGCTGAAACCCGGCGGCACATTGATGCTGGTGGATTTCGATATCACAGAAGATACCAGTGCCGAACGCAGCGCCATGACCGGGCGGGGCAAGACTGCCGTTGTCGAACTGATCGAGGCGGGCGGCTTCCAACTGGATCAGGACGTGCCGATTCCCACCTTGAAGGAGAATTACGCGTTGCGCTTTCGGCGCGCCGGCTGACGAGCGGT
Source organism: uncultured Alteromonadaceae bacterium (assembly GCA_964346365.1). Taxonomy (GTDB): domain Bacteria; phylum Pseudomonadota; class Gammaproteobacteria; order Pseudomonadales; family Halieaceae; genus Pseudohaliea. The sequence goes on along the minus strand of CAYFVG010000211.1, from coordinate 3,683 downwards.
GCCAGACTGCGCCAGGCATAAGCGGCGGCGTGCGGTGCAAACGACTGCTCCATAGCACCGGGATGTGAAGCACTTAGTGGTTAAAACTGTAATTTAACATAATATATATTATGCGCACTTGTGGACAAAATAACCCTGCAGCGGGATAGCTGGGTTGCGCCTGTCACAGACTCGCGCCAGGCCAGGTATCGTTGCACCGTCCCGGCATCGGCGCACGGTCCCTGTCTCCGCCCCGTAAGCATTCCGCTTCCCGATCCGCGGAACAGCGTTCCGATTCTCTGGCCCGCCAGCCGGGCTGTGCCGTCACTGGGGGTAGCGTAACTGTGCTCGCGTGCTTGCGCCGGGCCACAGAGACGCCGGCGCATCGGCACGCGGGCGATCGGGGCCGGGCGCCGGCGTCGTCCGCAGGCCAGGTCCACCGCGTTGATCACCGGTATGATCACGCCACCCCGAAAGTGCGCCATCGCGCTACAAAAAATGTCCTAGTTACAGTTATTTAGATTTGTTTCTTTAGAGACTGCATTCATTATTTTGCAATAACTTTCAAAGCCTTTTAGTGCCTGGCGCCGGCCCATGGCGCTGCCAATAATAGTTTTATGTTAAATTATGGCGTGGTTGATACTGGATAACAGAGGTCCCTGCCCCGCCCGGGCCGATCCTCCGCAATCGGCTTCAGGAAAGCTTTCGGAACAGGCTGCGGACGCGGGTTCCTGCCGTCCCCACTGTGCGTTGCTTTTCTCGGCCGCCGTCACCTGGGAGCCGCGGCGCAGCTGTCGCAGCTCCGGGTTGCCATTGCTGATAAAACCTGTGGCAATAGTGTTATAACTGGTGAATTAAACTGACGACATCGGGAAACTGTTCCCCAGGGGCTACCCGGTGATACCCAGTTTTTCAGGCCGGTTCAGGGGCGTGATTCCCTGCGCGGAGAATGTTCCGCGGCAAGGGCGAGTGTTGTGCTCGCTGCTTTGCGACTGTGCGGGGTGCCGCCGGTGCCCGGATAGCATTATGCGATAGCAGTAACACCAGGAGAGATAGTCATGCAAAGCGCCCAAGCCACCGAGCAGGCCGTGAAGGCCGTCGTTACACCCTTCTTCAACGAACCCACCAACACGCTCAGCTATGTCGTTCGCGACCCCGACAGCAACGCCTGCGCCGTGGTCGACTCGGTGCTCGACCTCGACTACCCGTCGGGCACCATCAGCTACGCCAGTGCGGACCAGCTCATCAGCTTTATTCGCAACAACGAGCTCGAGCTGGAGTGGATCTTCGAGACCCATGTGCACGCCGATCACCTGTCCGCCGCGCCCTACCTCCAGCAGGAGCTCGGCGGAAAGATCGCCATCGGCGACCAGATCCGTACCGTTCAGGACACCTTCGGCGAAGTCTTCGCCGAAGGTCAGTGCTTCGCACGCGACGGCTCGCAGTTCGACGTGCTCCTGTCCGAAGGCGACCGCATCGACATCGGCGGTCTTGCCGGTTACGCCATGCACACCCCCGGCCATACCCCGGCCTGCATGACCTACGTCCTCGGTGACGCCATTTTCGTCGGCGATACGCTGTTCATGCCGGATTTCGGCACGGCCCGCTGCGACTTCCCCGGCGGCGATGCCGCCACCCTCTTCCGCTCGATCAAGCGCATTCTCGACCTGCCCGGCGACATGCGCATCTTCGTCTGTCACGATTACCTGCCGAACGGGCGCGAGCTCGAGTTCGAAACCACCATCGGGGCCGAGCGCCGGGACAACATTCATGTCCACGACGGGATCAGCGAGGAGGCATTCGTCGCCATGCGCGAGAAACGGGACGCCACCCTGGGCATGCCCTCGCTTATCCTGCCCTCGCTGCAGGTGAACATGCGCGCGGGGCATATGCCGCCGGCGGAGGGAGAACGCTTTTTCCTGAAAGTGCCGCTGAACGCCTTCGGCGGCCCGGATCTCGGTCGTCTCGCGCCGACAGGGGAGTAAGGCCATGAGCGCCGATATCATAAAAGTCAGTGACGAATACGCCGTCTCCGCCCAGATCACCGCCGCCGACGTCGAGGCCATCGTCGCCTCCGGCGCGAAGTCGCTGATCTGCAGCCGGCCCGACGGCGAGGCCAACGACCAGCCGACGTTCCGGGAGATCGAGGCCGTGGCCGAGAATGCCGGCCTCGAGGTCGCCCACGTACCGGTGATTTCCGGCATGGTCAACGAGAAGAACGTCGACGACTTCCTCGCCGTGGTTGAACGGCTGGAAAAGCCCATCCACGCCTACTGCCGCACGGGCACGCGCTCCATCACGCTGTGGACGCTGTACCAGCGTCGCCTGGGAGTGCCCGATGACGAGCTCCTGGCCCGCGCCAGGGCCTGCGGCTACGACCTCACGGCGGTGCTGCGCGCAGAGCGCGAGGGAGCGGCGAAAGGCGGACCCGGACACCGCCGTGACCACTACGATATCGTCATTGTCGGCGCCGGTGCGGCCGGTATTTCCGTCGCCTCCAGCCTGATGGCCCGGACCCGGGACCTGGCGATTGCCATCATCGACCCCGCCGCCGTGCATTACTACCAGCCCGGCTGGACCCTCGTCGGCGCCGGCGTTTTCTCGCAACAGGAGACCGTGAAAACCACCGCGTCTCTCATTCCCGGCGGGGTGACCTGGATCCAGGCTGCCGTCGGCGACCTCGAGCCCGAGCAGAACCGCGTGCTGCTGGAGGATGCCCGCCCGGTCTACTACGATCGACTGATCGTCGCCCCGGGAATCAAGCTCGACTGGAACGGCATCGAGGGGCTGGTGGAAACGCTTGGCGACAACGGCGTCACCTCCAACTACCGCTTCGACCTTGCCGCCTATACCTGGGAGCTGGTGAGCGAGCTGCGCTCCGGCCGTGCCGTCTTCACACAGCCGCCCATGCCCATCAAATGCGCGGGGGCGCCGCAGAAAGCCGTGTATCTGTCCGCGGACCACTGGCAGCGCAGCGGCTGCCTCGATGACATCGACATCGCCTTCTACAACGCCGGCCAGGTCCTCTTCGGCGTCAGGGAATATGTGCCTGCCCTCGAGGCCTACATGCAGCGCTACGCGGTCGATCTCAACTTCGGCAAGCGCCTGGTGCGCATCGACGGCCCGGGCCGCACGGCCTGGTTCGAGAGCCGGGACGACGCCGGCGAGACCGTGGAGGAAAGCACGCGCTTCGATATGATTCACGTCGTGCCCCCGCAGACGGCGCCGGATTTTGTTCGCGTCAGCCCCCTGGCCGACGAGGCCGGCTGGATCGACGTGGACCAGACTACGCTGCAGCACAAGCGCTACGGGAATGTCTGGGGGCTCGGCGACGCCATGAATGCGCCGAACGCCAAAACCGCCGCGGCGGCGCGCATGCAGGCGCCGATCGTGGCCAACAACCTGCTCCAGGACCTCGGCAAGGCGCGCGGCGTTGCGCACTACAACGGTTACGGCTCCTGCCCCCTCACCGTCGAGCGCGGCAAGATTGTCCTCGCCGAATTCGGCTACGGCGGCAAGCTCCTGCCGAGCTTCCCGCGCTGGCTGATCAACGGCGAGCAACCCTCGCGCCTCGCCTGGATCCTCAAGGAGAAGATCCTGCCGCCGGTCTACTGGAAGGCCATGCTGCGCGGCCGTGAGTGGATGGTCGAGCCCGAGCGGAGCAAGGCCGGCGCCGAGGCTGCGTGAACGCGGGCGTGACCCGC
>CAYFVG010000210.1:0-4261 GCA_964346365.1 uncultured Alteromonadaceae bacterium | reverse complement strand
GCCCAGACCAGCGCAATCAGCTTGCTGCCCGGATCCAGGGGCGGCTCTTCATCCTGGGTGAACACCCGCAGCTTCTGCCCCTCGCCGAGGGAGAACAGCGGGATCAGCCGGTTGCCGGTGGTCTGCTTCCAGTTGTCGAGGTCGAAGGAGTCCGTGAGGTTGATCACTTTCATCTGCGCACCCTGGGCGAGAAGGCTGGCGAACTTCTCGTAGGACAGGTCATCGCTGAACAGGCGCGGCACCTGGTAGTCCTCCGGCAGGCGCTCGCGATCGCTGGCGTCCCGGTCCTCGGCGGTGCGCAGGCTGAAGACCCGGTTGGCGCCGAACTCACTGCGGTACTTCATGCAGGCGAGGGTGTTCCAGCGCGAGCGCCGCGACAGGGCGAAGAGCCGGCCGATGCCCACCAGCTCCAGGTACTGGTCGGCGTGGGAGGAGATCGGGTCGCCGAAGTAGGTCTCGAGCCCCGCCATGCGCGCCGTGCGCACCTCCTCGTAGGACGTGTCGGCGAGCTTGACCCGGAAGCCCTGGCGCCGCAGCACATCGCCCACGGCCCGGGCGACCGGATTGGCGCCGACGATGAGCATACCGTTGGGCTCCTCCTCGGCCAGGCCCAGGGCCCGGGTCACGGGGCGGGCGGTGACGCTCTGCAGGACGACCGTGGCGATGATTACCAGAAAGGTGTAGGGCACGAGCTGCACCGCGTCCGCGTAACCGGCCTCGGCGAGGCGCAGCGCGAACAGGCTGGATACGGCGGCGGCGACGATGCCCCGGGGGGCGACCCAGGCCAGCAGCGCCCGCTGTTGCCAGCTGTAGCCGGCGCCGAGGGTGCTGGCCCAGACCACGACCGGGCGCGCCAGGAGCACCACCAGCAGCACGATGACGCCGGTCCAGCCCGTGGCGAGGATGTCCATGGGGTCGACCCGGGCGCCGAGGACGATGAACAGCACGGAAATGATGAGGATCGACAGGCTCTCCTTGAAGCTCAGGATCTCGCCCACGGCGACGTCCTTCATGTTGCCGAGGAGCACGCCCATCACGGTCACCGCGAGGAGCCCCGATTCGTGCGCGGCGTAGTCGCTGGCGGCGAACACCAGCACCACCCAGGCCAGGGTGACGACGTTGGCGAGGTACTCGGGCACCCAGTGGCGCCGCAGCGCGAAGCCCAGGCTGAAGGCGCCGGCGAGGCCGACCACCAGCCCCACGGCGATGCTGCTGGCAAAGACCACCCAGGACTCGCTGCCCGAGACCAGGTACTGGAACACGAGCACCGCGAGAAGGGCGCCCACCGGGTCGATGAGAATGCCCTCCCAGCGCAGCACCTGGCTGACGTCCGCGCGGGCGCGCATGGTGCGCAGGAGCGGGTTGATGACCGTGGGCCCGGTGACGATCACCAGGGCGGCGAAGAGCAGCGCCAGGGCCGGCGCGAAGCCCGCGAACAGCACGCAGCCGCCGGCGATGAGGAACCAGTTGAGCAGCGCCCCCCAGCTCACCAGGTGGGTCACGGTGCGCCCGTGGCCGCGCAGGTCCCGGAAGCGCAGCGTCAGCCCGCCCTCGAAGAGGACGAGCGCGACCCCCAGGGAGATGAGCGGGAACAGGAGGTCGCCGAACTGCTCGTCCGGGCGCAGGAGCCCGGTGACCGGGCCGGCGACGATGCCGAGGATGAGCAGGGCGAGGATCGAGGGCTGCTTCAGACGCCAGGACAGCCACTGCGCCCCGACGCCGAGGACGAGCACCGCGGCGAGGATATAAAGCAGGTGGTTTTCCATGGACGTCCCCCGGGCCCTGGGCCGCCCGCGGGGCGGCGTCAGACGTGGCGTCTACAGTACAGCTTGTCGGGGAGGCTGACGACCTCGGCAGCCTTGCCGTCGCTGCGCCGCCACTGGACGGCCCGGGCCTCCCGGCGCGTGGTGACCACGCCGGCTCGGCGCGAACTGCGCAAGCGTCTGCTCAGCCGCCGGACAGTTCCGGCTGGCGCTCGAGGATCGCTGCGCGCAGCGCCGCCGGCATAGGTGTGGCGCGCCGGGTCCCGCGGTCGACGAACACCTGCCTGATGCTGCCCCGGGCGAGGGTCGTGCCGCGGCCGTCGTCGATCAGGGTGAAGTCCAGCTGCGCGCTTGTGTTGCCGAGACGGCCATAGCCGACCTCCGCGCGCACCCTGTCCTCGATCCGGCACTCGTCGAGATAGTCGATGTTGATATTTGCCGTGAAGACGAGGCAGGGGGTCTTCCCCGGATCGCTCCAGTCGAAGCCCAGGGATGACATATAGGTGCCCGCCGCCTCGTCGGCGAACACCAGGTAGTTGGCAAAGTACAGGTGCCCCTGGGCGTCCGTGTCGCGGTAGCGGACCTTGAACAACTCCCGGTGTGCCGACGCTGCCTCGCTCATGCTGTCCTCCCCTGCCCGGGGTCGGGAGTGTTCCCTGTTGCCGGACAACTGTCCAGCCTTCTCCTCTTCTCTGTCGCGGCGCGGCCCCCCGCGGGCGCTGCGCCTCCGTTGAGGAACCCCCGGTGCCTTCAGGGTCCGGGAGCTGTTGCGGCACCGGCGTCCGGCACGGCGGCGCGTCGCTCTTCCAGGTGCTGCCGCAATTCCCGGTGCCTCGCCTCGTCGATGGGGAAGCGCGCCACCATGGCCACGGCTACCAGTTTGAGCGCGATGCTCGGCGCCCCGTAGAGCACCGCCAGGAGGCGCACGGCCTCTTCGCTGTTGCCGCCCTGGGCCGAGAAGCCGACCACGTCCAGGAGCGGGAAGATTGTGCCCACGGCGAGGGCGAAGGCGAGCTTCGAGGCCGTGCCCCAGAGGGCGAAGAACAGCCCCGGGCGGCGCTGGCCGTTCTCCCACTCGTCCCATTCGATGAGATCGCCGTTGATGGCGCTCGGCAAGGACAGGTCCGCGCCGACCATGAGCCCCGTGCCGGCGACGATGGTCACATACCAGGCCGTATCCCCGGCGCCGAGAAAGGGCGTGCCGGCAAAGAACAGGCAGGATCCCACGACCGCCACGCACCAGGCCTGGTGCTTGCCGATGCGCCGGGCAACGGCGACCCAGGCCGGAATCGACACCGCGCTGGCGGCGAAGTACAGAAACAGCACCGGCCCGGCGATGCTCGGGCGCTCGAGCACCTGGGTGACGTAGAGCAGGAACAGCGTCGCCGGGATGGCGTTGGCCGTGCCGTTGACCAGGAACGCCAGCAGCAGGCGCCGGAACGGTGAGCGCTGCCGCAGGAGCGCCCAGGCGCCGCGCAGGCTGTTGCCGCCGCCGGTCACCGCGGCCCGGTCCGGTACCCGCCAGAGGGCCCAGGGTACGGCCAGGGCGAGGCCGGCGATGAGCAGCAGGGCGATGGCGCGCAGGGAGGCCGCCAGCGTCTCGTTGTCTGTGTTGTCGATAAGCAGGAGACCGGCGAGCGTGCCGAGCAGACCGAAGAGCGTGCGGGCGCCGGTGATGCGCGCGCGCTGGTGGTAATCGGCGCTGAGTTCGGCGCCCCAGGCGTTCATGGGCACCACGGTGAAGGTGCCGGCAATGTAGATGGCGATGGCGCCCCAGAACAGGTACCCGTTGCCGACCCCGGGGCCCGGGTTGAACAGGTACCAGGCGGCGATTCCCAGCAGCGGCGCGCTGAGGCCGATCCACACCCGGCGCCGGCCGAAGCGGGCGGGGGTGCGGTCCGAGAGAAAGCCCACGATCGGGTCCGTGATCAGGTCCCAGAGGCGGGCGACCAGGAGGATGCCGCCGACGGCGCTCAGGCTCAGGCCCAGCACCTGCGCGTAGTAGGTGGGCACGATCACCTGCAGGGCGATGAAACCCGCAGCGAGCGGAAAGGCCAGGGAGCCGTAGGCGGCGAGGAGCCCGAGGCGGGGCGGACCGGCAGGGTCTTGTGCAGTCATGTTTCTCCTACGCTCGTGACGGTAAATGCGATGGCAAAAGGCGGTGACAAAGGCTATGGCCAGCGCGATGGCAAGCGCGATGATGAAAAGAACGCACGGCTCGCCTGCGCAGGGCCGGTAGCCCCGGTGTGAGTGTACACTGGGCGCAGGCGACAGCAGGAACCATAGCCGTGACTGATTCCAGGGCGCACCCGGTGGCAAAGGCCTCCGGCCTCACGAACGCTTTCGTGGCGCCGGCTTTCCCGGTGCCGGCGGGCCTCGCCGGGCCGCGCTGGCGCCTGCGCAAGCTCACGGTCGACGATGTGGATCGCGACTACGAGGCGGTTATTAGCAGCGCGGCGCCCCCGATCGCGCGCTTCCGCCCCGGCCGGCCCCCCGGG
>CAYFVG010000209.1:0-4265 GCA_964346365.1 uncultured Alteromonadaceae bacterium | reverse complement strand
CGGGGAGGCCATCACCATCATCGTGGCGCTGCTGCTGGGCATGTCGCTGCCGATCACGCCGGTGCAGATCCTCTGGGTCAACCTGATCACCGCGGTGACCCTGGGTATCGCCCTCGCCTTCGAGCCCACGGAGCGCAACACCATGCGCCGGCCGCCCCGGGACCGGGACGAGCCGCTGCTGAACCGCGACCTCGCCTGGCAGGTGGTATTCGTGTCGAGCCTTTTTGCCGCCGGTGTTTTCGGCATGTACCGCTGGGGCGTCGCTCAGGGCTATAGCCTCGAGCTGGCGCGCACCCTGGCCATGAACACGCTGGTGGTCATGGAGATCTTCTATCTCTTTTTCATTCGCAACCTCCATGGCACCTCGTTGACCCTCGAGGGCGTTCGCGGTACGCCGATTGTCTGGGCCACCGTGCTCACGGTGACGCTGGCCCAGTGTGCGATCACCTACCTGCCGCCGCTGCAGCGGGTGTTCGGTACGGAAGCGGTGCCGGTTGTCGAGGGTCTGATAATCGTGCTGGCGGGCGTTGCCATCCTCATTATCACGGAACTCGAGAAGCAGCTGCGCCTGCGCAGGGCGGCGCGGGCGAGGGTGTCCGCGGTATGATCATCCGTGGGCGTTGCGTTGGCAGGCCGCTGTGAACGGGCAGCGGCTGGCGAAGTCGACGAGCCGGTGCCGCCCGTGGCCCACTAGCACCGCCTGCGCAGCGTCTCGGCAAACCGTTTGAGCGATTGTTGCGTAGCTCACGAGGGAAGTTCACTGCAAACGTCAAAGGAGACAACAAACATGAGTCGATTGAAAATAATGACCGGCCTGCTCTGGTTCTGGGCGGCGTGGCACCTGGGCTTCGGCCTGCTGTCCACGTTCGCTCCCGAGGCGGGCGCATCCGCTGTCGGCTGGACCGCCGCCGGGGGCTGGACGCCCGAACTGATTACCATGAGCACGCAATACGGCATGGTCATGGTGCTGCTGGCCCTCATGTTCGTCATCATGGCGCTGAATCCCCTGCAGTATCTCAATCTGATCTGGGTCGCTGTGGCCGAACAGGTGCTGGGCGTCATCTACGCCGGCTACATCTATGTCGAGTACGGTCAGCTGACCATCCCCCAGATGCTGCTGCAGGCCGGCATCAACGGCGTGGTGGTGATCCTGTTTGTAGTGCTCTGGCTCGGGCTGCGGGATTCACAGCCACAGCCGGCGGCGGCGTGACCCGGCCCCGGGGATCGCGACGTTGCGCGCGCTGTGGGTGAGCGCGAGCCGGACTGGGTCGAGCGGCATCTGGGAAAGATTGTGATTGTCGTGGGCGTGCTCTGTGCCCTCGGCCTGGTCGGCAGGGCAATGACGGGGTAGCGTGGTCATGGGTCGAAGAACGGCAGGCCGCCTTGCGACGGCGGCGACGACACGGGCCGCGGTGAGGGGTGGAGGGCGGCTGGCAACGCCACTCTGGCTCCTTGTCGCGCTCTACTTCACGCTGATTCTCGCGCCCCTGGGCTTTGCTTTTCTGCACGGGCCTGTGCACGCGCAGACGTCCGTCGACGTGCTGGCATCGTCTCTGGGTATGTTGGCTTTCGCGGCGCTGCTCGTCGATTTCCTCTTCTCAGGGCGCACCCGCTGGATTTCCGACCGCGTCGGGGTTCGGCGCACCCTGCGCATACACCGGTGGGTGGCATACGCCATTATCGCCTGCATCGCCGTCCACCCGTTCCTTTACACCGCGCCCGACGGCGTATCCTGGCCCTGGTTCAACGCCGACGATCCCACGCTGATTCTCGGCAACTGGTCACTGTACACGGGGCTTGCGGCCTGGATTCTTACCGCTGGCATTATTTTTATTGCGGTAGACCACCGGAAACTGCCGGGCTCTTACCGTGCCTGGCGCCTGATGCACGCGGGCAGCGCGCTGTTACTCGGCGCCCTGATTGCGGTCCATGCCATCAGCGCCGGTGGCTATAGCGGTCAGACAGGGCTCTCCGTTTACTGGATTCTGCTGCTCCTCGCCGGGCTGCTGGTGCTTGCCGAGATGTTTCTGGTGCAACCCTGGCGACGGCGGCGCGGGCATTAGCCTGCGCACGACCAATAACGTGAAGATGCGCACGCGTCACCCGGGTCGGCCCGGAGCGGCGCAGTGTCCACAAAAAAAGGGCGGGGCCCTGGTCGGGCCCCGCCAGTTCTCAAACGGCGGATAGGCCGGCGTCAGCTGTCCTGCATCTCGGTGAGACGCTCCTGCAGCTCCGGATTGGTCTGCACGGCTTCTGCGATCTGGTTGAACTCGTCCACGCTGAGACCGAAGGACTGCACCGCGTTCACCATCGCCTGGGAAGCTTCCTCCTGCAGCGTCTGGGCTTCCTCGGTGCTGCCCGCGTCCGGCAGGGCCTGCTGGTACTCCTGACGGATTTCCGCCACCTTGCCGGATGCCTTCTGGAACAGGGACAGCTGGGACTTGCTGACCGTGGGCGCCTGCTGGTTCGGCGCTGCGCCCTGTTGGCCACCCTGGTAGCCGCTCTCCTGGGCACTGGCCAGCGGCGCGGCGCCGGCACCGAGAATGATTGCGAGGGCGATGGGAGTCGGTTTGAACATCATGGTCTGACCTCCTTGCTGGTTGATGATGCAGGAGTCTCCAATCAAGCGTCGTGCCAGCCTGCCTGATATCCTCACAACCTATTGAAAGTAAAAAATATATTTTTATTGACTAGTGCCTTCAGCGCTTTTGGGCTCGTCTCGCGCACAGAGCGTATGTATTATTATGTCACACTTCATTTTCAAAGATGACAAAATGATCCTTTCATTTGGTCGGGCTCGGACGCTGAACAGCCTGCAGCTCACGTTGCTGTTTTCTGTCGCCCTGCCGCTGGTCCTCCTCTCGGCGCTCACTACGCGCCTTGTCCTTGTCGAACTGAACGCGTCGCGGGAGGCGTCCCTGAAGGGTGACCTTGCGCTGATCGCCCGCGCTATCGGCGGTTCCGTCAGCGAAGCCCTGCGCCAGGACAGCCGCGCCGGCCTCAAAGCCAGCCTCGACTCCGTTTTCTCCCTTGGGCGGGTGTACGGCGTGTCCGTCTACGACGACGAGGGGCGGCGTATCGCCGCCGCCGGCGCCACGGAGCGCGACATGACCGACAGCCGTATCACGCGTCGGCTGTCCCGCTCCGGGAAAATGCAGGAAGACTACCGGGAAATTGACGGCGAGGAGGTGTTCTCACATTTTTCGCCGCTCTTCGACGACCACGGCCAGGCCATGGGGTTCATCCAGCTCAGCCGTCGTGAGACCGACTTCCAGGCCGCTCTCCAGCAGCTGACCTGGGCCGTCTGGGCGGGCTGGGTCGGCCTGGCGCTCGCCATCATCACCATCGTGCTCGTGGGCCATTACCGCAGTGTCGGTCGCCATCTCGGCACGCTGGTGGCGGGCCTGCCCCGCATCGCCGACGGCGACTTCGAGCAGCGCTTTGCCGTGCAGGGGCCGCGGGAGGTGTACGCGCTCAGCCGGGGCCTGAACAGCATGCTGGCGCGCCTCGGCGAGCGCGAGCGGGAGCTGGAACAGCAGCGCGAGGAGGAGCAGTCACTCCAGCGTCGCCTCGCGGACGCAGAGCGCCTGGCAACGGTGGGGCGGCTGGCCCGGGGCTTCGCCCACGAACTGGGCGCGCCGCTGAGTGTGATCGAGGGCCGGGCCCGCCGCATCGCCCGCCGCGCCCCGGAGGCCGAGACGGACCTGCAGGCGCTGCGTTTGCAGGTGCAGCGGGTCGAGGGGCTGGTGCAGGATCTCCTCGACTACACCGGGGGCACCCCCAACAGTCACGGCGAGCGCTTCCCGGCTCGGACTCTGGCGGAGAACGCCCTGGCCACAGTCCGCCGGGAGGGAGGTGACGCCGGCCTGTGCTTTTCCCTGGCGCCGGGCCCTGGCGCCGATGCGGAACTGCGGGCCGATGAGCGGCGGCTGGAGCTGGCGCTGCTGAACATCCTGCGCAACGCCCGCCAGGCCGCGGCCCACAGCGTGGAACTCGCCGTGCAGTGCGAGGGGGCGGAGGTGCAGCTGGAGGTGCGCGATGACGGGCCGGGTCTAGCGGAGGCGCCGGAGGTGCTCCTGCAGCCGTTCTGGACTTCGAAGCCCTCCGGCGAGGGCTCGGGCCTCGGACTCGCCATCAGCGCCGCCATCGTCGAGGAACACGGCGGCAGCCTCAGCCTTCGCAACGGCTCCGGTGGCGCCATCGTGACGCTGCGCCTGCCGCTGGCCCCGGCGCCGACGGGAGCCGGGGCCAGCGGCAGGCGCAGC
>CAYFVG010000208.1:0-4347 GCA_964346365.1 uncultured Alteromonadaceae bacterium | reverse complement strand
CGGCGACCCGGCGGTGGCCGAGGCCGTGGCGGCGCTGCGGCGGGAGATCCTCGCCCGGCCCCGGGACCGGGCGGCGCTCGCCGGGGAAGTGGTGGCCATGCGCGGGCGCATGCGCGAGCACCTGCTGCCGCGCGCGCCCGCCGAGGCGTCCTTCCATCTCAAGCAGAGCCCCGGCGCTATCGTCGATATCGAATTTATGGTGCAATATGCAGTGCTTGCCTGGTCGCATGAAGCGCCGGAACTGTCCCGCTGGTCCGATACTATTCGTACCCTCGAAAACCTCGGCCGGGAGGGGTATTTCCCCGAAGCGGCAGCCGCCGAGCTGATCGCTGCCTACATCGCCTTCCGCTCCGCCTCGCATCGCCTGGCGCTACAGCAGGCCGACGGGGTCGTGCCCCTTGCAGGCGACGTACCGATGCATCGCGATGCGGTGCTGGCCCAATGGCGGGCACTGTTTGCCGGCGTGACCTCAACGGACACAGACAGCAACTGAACAGACAGCAATTAATAAGCAGGAGCAGGGCATGACATTCGCTGATCGCGAGGGGTTGATCTGGCTGGATGGGGACATGGTCCCGTGGCGTGAAGCAAAGGTGCACGTGCTCACGCACACCCTGCACTACGGGCTCGGGGTCTTCGAGGGCGTGCGCGCCTACCAGACGCCGGATCGCGGCACCTGCATCTTCCGCCTGGAGGAGCATACCGACCGCCTGTTCAATTCGGCAAAGATCCTCGGCATGGCCATGCCCTACGACCGCGAGACGGTGCAGGACGCCCAGCGCGCGGTGGTGCGCGAGAACGGTCTCGCGGAGGCCTACCTGCGCCCGCTCTGCTTCTACGGGTCCGAGGCCATGGGCCTTCGCGCCGACGGCCTCGAGACCCACGTTATGGTGGCGTCCTGGGAGTGGCCCTCGTACATGGACCCGGAGGCCCGGGAGCGCGGCATCAAGGTGCGCACCTCCTCCTTCACGCGACACCATGTGAACATCACCATGTGCAAGGCCAAGGCCTGCGGCAACTACATCAATTCCATGCTGGCGCTGCGCGAGGCCATCGACTCCGGTGCCGAGGAGGCGCTGCTGCTCGACAACGAGGGCTACGTGTCCGAGGGCAGCGGCGAGAACATCTTCCTGGTCCGCGGTGACCGCATCTACACGCCGGACCTCACCTCCTGCCTGGACGGCATCACCCGCGCCACCGTCTTCGCCCTGGCGGCGGAGCTGGGCTACGCCATCGAGGAGCGCCGCATCACCCGGGACGAGGTCTATATCGCCGACGAGGCGTTCTTCACCGGCACCGCCGCGGAGGTCGTGCCCATCCGCTCCCTGGACGGTCGGGAGATCGGCGAGGGCCGCCGCGGCCCGGTCACCGAACAGCTCCAGGCCATGTACTTCGATGCCGTGCGCGGCAAACGGCCGGAGAACAGCGCGTGGCTGACCCCGGTGGCGTGACCGGGTCGGCGTCGGCCGCCGCCGTTGCGGCGCGCCTGCCGGACGGGACCCGCTATCGCCACTGGACCGTGGCAAACCCGGTGGCGGTGGTGCTCCTCGCCCACGGCGCCGGCGAGCACAGCGGTCGCTACGCCGCCGTTGCCGAGTGGCTCAATGCCCGCGCCGTCGCCGTGCTCGCCCCGGACCACCGCGGCCACGGCGAGTCGCCGGGGGTGCGCGCGCACATCGACCGCTTCGGCGATTTCTTCGGCCCCCTGGATGCATTGCGCGAACTGATCGCGGGCGACTATCCGGAGTTGCCCTGCTTCCTCGTCGGCCACAGCATGGGCGGGCTCATCGCCGCCCGCTATCTCCTCGACCGCCAGGACCGCTTTACCGGGGCGGTGCTCTCCGGCGCGGCGCTGGCTGTGGCCGAACCGCCCTCGCCGGTGGCGGTCTGGATCAACCGCTTGCTCGCGGCCCTGTTCCCGACCCTCGGCGTGCTGCAGCTCGATGCCGGCGAAATCAGCCGCGATCCCGACGTGGTCGCCGCCTACCGCGCCGACCCGCTGGTACACACGGGCAAGTTCAGCGCCCGCTTCGTGGTGGAGCTGTTCGCGGCCATGGGTGAGGTGGCGTCCCGTCGCGGCGAGCTCCGGCTTCCGCTCCTGGTCATGCACGGCGAGGCCGATGCGATGACGGCGCCGGCGGGGTCGGAGGCTTTCGTCGCCGGCGCCGGGTCCGGGGACAAGACGCTGCGGCTTTACCCGGGGCTGTACCACGAGATTTTTAACGAGCCCGAGCGCGAGACGGTCCTCGCGGACCTCTACGACTGGCTTCGGGCCCACTGCCCGCCGTGAGCTGCGATGCCCTGGTGACCGGGGGCGGCGGCCAGCTCGGCCGCGAGCTCGCGCTCAGCGCACCGGCGGGCCTTCGCTGCACGGCGCTGGACCGGGAAGCCCTGGATATCGGCGATGCCGCCGCCATCGATCGCACCCTCGACGACCTGCGCCCCGGGGCTCTCATCAACGCCGCCGCCTACACCGCCGTCGACCGCGCGGAAGCCGAGCCGGCGCGGGCCGAGGCCATCAACGGCACCGCGCCGGGACTGCTCGCCGCGGCCTGCGCCGAGCGCGGGGTCCGGCTGCTCCACGTATCCACGGATTTTGTCTTCGACGGCAGCGCGTCCCGTCCCTATGCGCCGGATGCCGCGCCGGCGCCGCTCGGTGCCTATGGCCGCAGCAAGCTGGCCGGTGAGGCCGCCGTGCGCGCGGCCCGTGCCGGTTCCATCGTGCTGCGGACCGGCTGGGTCTATTCGCGCCACGGCGGCAACTTCGTCAAGACGATGCTGCGGCTCCTGGCCGAGCGTGAGGAGCTGACCGTGGTCGCCGACCAGGTGGGTACGCCCACCTGGGCCCGGGGTCTGGCGCAGACTCTGTGGGCCTTCGTCGAGCGGCCCGCGCTCTCCGGGACCTACCACTTCACCGATGCCGGCGTGTGCAGCTGGTACGACTTCGCGGTCGCCATCGGCGAGGAGGCCGAGGCCCTGGGCCTGCTGCCGCGGCTGCCGCGCATCCTGCCGGTGTCGACGGCCGCCTATCCGACGCCGGCCCGGCGACCGGCCTACAGCGTTCTCGACAAGGCCGCGACCTGGCGGGACCTCAGCATCGACGGCGTGCACTGGCGGCGCCAGCTGCGCCTGATGCTGCGCGATCTCAAGGCGCAGGGGGCATGAGTCGCACCCTGCTGGTCACCGGTGGCGCGGGCTTCATCGGCGCGAATTTTGTCCACTACTGGCTGGACGCCCATCCCGTGGACCGGGTGGTGGTCTACGATGCTCTTACCTATGCCGGCAACCGGGCGAGCCTCGCCAGCCGCGAGGGCGACGAGCGCTTCGCCTTCGTCGAGGCGGATATCTGCGACCGCGAGGCCGTCGCCCGCTGCCTGCGCGAGCACGCCGTGGACACCATCGTCCACTTTGCCGCCGAGAGCCACGTGGATCGCTCCATCAGCGGTCCCGATGCCTTCGTGCGCAGCAACGTGCTCGGCACCCACAGCCTCCTCGAGGCGGCGCGCGCCGAGTGGCTGGCCGGCAGCGGCCGCCCGCACCGCTTCCACCACGTCTCCACGGACGAAGTTTACGGTACCCTGAAACCCGGGGATCCGGCCTTCCGCGAGGACACGGCCTACGCGCCGAACTCGCCCTATGCCGCCAGCAAGGCCGCGGCGGATCACCTGGTGCGCGCCGCCCACCACACCTACGGCCTCGAGGTCACCACCAGCAACTGCTCGAACAACTACGGGCCGTACCATTTCCCGGAAAAGCTTATCCCCCTGTGCGTCACCAATATCCTCCGCGGCCGGCCGCTGCCGGTCTACGGCGACGGTAGCAACATCCGCGACTGGCTCTACGTCGAGGATCACTGCCGCGGCATCGAGGGGGTCATCGAGCGCGGTGCCGTGGGCGAGAGCTACAACATCGGCGGCAACAACGAGTGGGCGAACCTCGCTATCGTGAACCTGCTGTGTGACCAGCTCGATGCCCGTTTCGCTGCCGACCCGGCGCTGGCGGGGCGTTTCCCCAACGCACCGCCGGCCCGCGCCGGCAGCGCCCGGGAGCTGGTGACCTTCGTCGCTGACCGCGCCGGCCACGACTGGCGCTACGCCATCGACGCGACCCGGGCCGAGCGCGAGCTCGGCTACCGGCCGGTCGAGGACTTCGAGAGCGGTCTCGCCCGCACCATCGACTGGTACCTCGCCCGCGAAGACTGGTGGCGGCCGCTGCTCGGCGACTGACATTCGCGCACTCGCCCCTCACGCCTCGCGTACTTCCAGTACCGTTGAATTGCCAACACGGCAGGGACGGATGCGGGTGTGTGCCCCCACCAAGCGAATATCGTGGAGCGACTGGGGGCAC
>CAYFVG010000207.1:0-4385 GCA_964346365.1 uncultured Alteromonadaceae bacterium | reverse complement strand
GTGGGGCAGGCATTGACGCAGGCGTAGCCGCCGGCGAGTTCCCTGCAGGCATCGCACTTTACCGCCACCTTGGCCGCATCCTCGGCGCCGGGCTGGTCGGCGGCCGCATCGCCGGGCCCCGGGCCGAGGCCCAGGAAGAGCCAGCTCAGCAGCCCCGGCTTGCGCGGCGCCGGGTAGCGCATGCTGATGGCATCGTAGGGGCAGTTGGTCTCGCAGTTGCCACAGCCGATACAGGCGTCCGTGATGAATACCTGGCCGTCCGTGTCACGCCGGATCGCGTCCGGCGGGCAATCCTTCATGCAGTGCGGGTGTTCGCAGTGCAGGCAGGCCTGCGCCACGTGCCAGTGGCCGCTGGACTCGCGGCCCCGCCGGTCGAGGCGCGACAGGCCGCCGTGGGTCTCCGCGCAGGCGCGCTCGCAATTGTCGCAGCCGATGCACAGCGACTCGTTGATGAGCAGGGCGTCGGTGGCCTCCCCCATGCCGTGCTGGATCATGAAGTTCATGGTCTCCGCCGACTCGGCGCGCGAGCCGATCCGGTTGCTGCGCAGCAGGCTGTCGCTGACGCGCTCCTGCAGTACCTCCAGGTAGTCGCCGCTCTCGCCGACGAGACGCAGGAACTCGGGCCGGCGGATGGCGAGAACTTCCGAGCGCACGGCGGCGGCGGCGGTCTCGCGCCGGTACGGGTCGCCCATGACCGCCAGCTGGCCCAGCAGCTCGCCCGAATGAATCTGGTTCACCACCCGGCCGCCATCCCCCCGGGCGAGGGCGATGCGGCCGCGGCGCACAAGATAGAGTTCCTCGCCCTCGGCGCCCTCCTCGTAGAGGGTCTCGCCCGCCTCGAGGGTCTGCGGGCTTACCCGCCCGGCAACGGCTTTCAGCTCCTCGAGGGGCAGTGCGGTACGGAAAGCCGCGAGCAGCGCGCGCAGCACAAAGACCCGGTCGATACCCTCCTTCACCTCTGCGTTGCTGCCCATGAGCTTGACCATGATGCGGCGCGGCGTGCCGACGACGATACTGTCGCCCTCGATGATCGCCGAGCCTTCCCGCGGGCGCCCGGAGATCAGGCTCATCTCTCCGAAGAACTGGCCCGGCTCAATGCTGTGCCAGGGCCCCCCGGCTTCTAGCTGAACCCGCGCGCTACCCTCCACCAGGGTGTAGA
Source organism: uncultured Alteromonadaceae bacterium (assembly GCA_964346365.1). Lineage (GTDB taxonomy): Bacteria > Pseudomonadota > Gammaproteobacteria > Pseudomonadales > Halieaceae > Pseudohaliea. Next base: position 3,226 of record CAYFVG010000207.1, on the reverse strand, counting down.
AGTCCGAGCTGTAGTCGCCATCCTCGTAGAGCACGTGCCCCGGCGGCACCCGCTGCGTGCTCCGCTCCGCGCTCTCTGTCGGCGCATCCACGCCGGCTTCGGCGTAGATGATGCTGCTCTCGATCACCAGTTCGCGGAAGGCGAGCGCGTTCATGCGCCGGAACATGGGGATGCGGGCCTGGTAGAGCGCCAGCACCTCCTCCGGGTCCATCGCGTAGGGCAGGCCGCCGAACTGCGCCGCGAGGAGTTCGTAGTCCGCCGGTGGCGTGTCCACGCCGTTGATGAAATCGATCACCTCGTAGCCCTGGTTCATGGCCTGCTTGATGAGCGGGTAGCCGCCGAGGGCGCCGATGATGTAGAGCCCGGGCACATTGCTCTGGTAGTGACGGTCTACCGCCGGCAGGGCGTCCGGCGCTGGATTGTCAATCTCGATGCCGCAGCGCTCGACGAAGGACCGCGGCGGCACGGTGCCGAGGCGGGCGATGATGCGGTGGCAGGGGAGGGTCTCTTCGCCGCCGGGCGTTTTCAGGGTGATCGATCCGGGGCTCCCGGCCGCCTGCGGCAGCCCGATGCCGGCCACGCTGCTCTCGTAGCGGCACTGCAGGGGCACGGAGCGGTCGTTGATGGCTCCCAGGATAGCGGCGAGGTTGCCGTCTTTCGCGCGGCTGAACTCGTCGCGGCGATTGACGATGGTTACCCGGTTATTGGCCGCGAGGGCGATCGCGTTTTCAATGGCCGCGTCGCCGGCGCCCACGACGACGATATCCTCGCCCGCGAAGGCCTCGGCGTCGGCGAGCCCGTAGGCGACGAAGTCCGATTCCTCGTCGCCGTCCACGCCCAGGCGGCGGGGGTTCCCCTGCGTACCGATGGCGAGCACGACAGCGGCGGCGGCAAGCGTCTCGCCGTCGCCGAGGGTGATGCTGAAAGCGCCCGCGCTGCCGGCGATGCGGGCCACGACCGCGCCGTAGCGGATGTTGATGTCCTGCTCGGTGAGGGCGCCATGCCAGGCACCGAGCACGCTCTCCCGGCGGCCGGCGGCGAAGGGCAGGGGCGAGCGCAGCTGCAGGAAGCCCGGCTCGGCCATGACATGCTTGCCCTTCTGGTACTGCTGGATAGTCTTGGCGAAGGTGTCGTGACCCTCCAGAAGCACATAGCTGGGGGTGTCCGTGCCGCGCTCTCGGTCCCGGGCGGCGGCGCGTCCGGCGGCGCTGAGGCCGGCCGGACCGGCGCCGATAATGACGGTTTCATAGCTCAAGCTGGCCCTCGCTTCGCACCGCTGTGAAGCGGTCCGTCCCGGTCGGGAGTCACGACGTACTGCAGTGGTCGCAGCATCTCAGAAGGGCTTGTCCCAGCGGATACCGAAGGAGTAACCATCGCGGGAAAAGCCGTCGAAACTCTGGTAAAAATGATAGTCCACGAAACCGGAGAAACCCATGGGGAACTGTCCGGAAACGCCCACGCCCAGGTCGAAGAAGGCGTCATCGACGGGGCGCCCCTCGATCCGCAGCTGGTCTGAAAGCAGCTCGTTATCGCCATAGGGATTGTTGAGGAGGCGCAGGCCGACGTCCTCGGAGCCGTCCTCGGTCTCGCGGACGTACTGCGCCCGCACGTTGGGCAGGAGTACGCCGAAGCCCGTGGTGATGGCGTAGTCGGCCTGCACGCCGAGGGACAGGCGCAGGGATGTGAAATCCTGGCGGCTGACGGCGAAGGTCCAGGCGTCGTCCGAGCCCGCCTGCGCGCGCTCGTCGAAGCCGTCCACGGTCCCGTCGATATAGAAGACCGACGCGGTGGGACCGAAACGCCAGCCGTTCCGGTCCCACTGGTAGCCGGTATTCAGCCCCAGGTAGAGCTGGTCGCCATCACTGTCGCTGAGCTGGGTGGCGCGGAAGGCACCGCCGCTGTCGCTGTAGTCGATGCGACGCAGGTTGTCGTACTCGGATGTTCCGTAGCTGACGAGCGCGTCGGCAAACCAGTTGTCGGTGAGTTGCCAGCCGCCGTAGAGGGACAGGGACAGGTTGTCGATGTCGGTTTCGCCGCGCTCGCCCGCGTACTCGATGTCCGCTGCGCCGAAGCTGGCGGCGATACCGCCGTAGAGGCGATCACTGAAGCGGTAGTCGGCGCCGGCGGTGAGGGACCAGATGTCGAATTCGTAGCCGGTGAAGGACGGCGCGCTGTCGCGGTCGGCGAAGTCGATGTCGCCCTGCAGGAATAGGCCGAGCTTGCCGAAGTCCGCGAACGGTTGGTCGCCCTCGCCGGCGGCCATGCCTAGCAGGTCGCCGATAGCCCGCTGGATCGTGCCCCCGCTGATCACCTGGTCATCGAACCGAAAATTCAGCCCGCTTACCGACAGGCCGCGGCCGCGGCCGCTGTTCACCAGCCGCCGCCGCGAATCGAGCTGCCGGAACTGGATCGTCGCCAGTTCCACCGCGTAGTCGCGGAAGGCGGGAATCTCCTGGGGCAGGATACGCTCCAGCGCGCCCACGGCCTGCTCCTGCCCCGTGCCCCGGCCCTTGAGGCGGCTGCAGGCCTCCCGCAGGCGCCGTTGCGAAGGTGTGAGGGTGTTGCCCGCGGCGTCGTCGATGACCAGGCGCGGGCAGATCTCGTCGATGCGGCCCGCTAGGCCCCGCTGCGGCGCGGAAAGCCCACTGAGGGACGCGAGTTCCCGGCCGAAGGTCTGCACCTCCGAACAACCGCTGGCATCTGCCGGCAGGGCCGGGTTGGTGTTCGGACACTGATCCAGGGCATTGCTGATGCCGTCGCCGTCGTCGTCGAGCTGGCTGGCGCCGCACCCGCTCGAGTCGACGTCCTCCCCGGCGGGGGTCGCGGGACACTGATCGTCGGCGTTGCTCACGCCGTCATTGTCGTCGTCGAGCTGGGAGGCGCTGCAGCCGACATCGTCGACTGACTCGCCGTCGGGCGTTGCCGGGCACTGGTCGGTGGCGTTATCGACGCCGTCGCCGTCGTCGTCGAGCTGGCTGGGCCCGCAGCCGACGCTGTTGACGTCCTCGCCGGCCGGGGTTCCGGGGCACTGGTCGGTGGCGTTATTGACGCCGTCGCCGTCGTCGTCGAGCTGTGACGCGCTGCAGCCGACGCTGTTCACGCTCTCGCCGTCGGGTGTTGCCGGGCACTGGTCGGTGGCGTTATCCACGCCGTCGCCGTCATCGTCGAGCTGGCTGGGGCCGCAGCCGACGCTGGTTCCGTCCTCGCCCGTGGGGGGTCAGGGGGA
>CAYFVG010000206.1:2571-4395 GCA_964346365.1 uncultured Alteromonadaceae bacterium | reverse complement strand
GTTCCCGGCTTCCGGGAGTGGCGCGATCGCGCCGACCTCGTTCCGGTAGATCTCCGCAAGCAGCTCGCGCCACTGCCGGTACTGATCCCCGGCCTTTCCGGTGAGCATCACGGTGCTATCCTCGAGCTCGATGACCTGCGGCGCGATCTCCGCCTCCAGCGACAGGCCCAGCTCTGCGAGCGCCTCGACGTGGATCTTCGCCTCGGCGCGGGTCTCGAGGCCGGATTTCAGCAGGTAGCCGCCGCCGATGATGGCGACGTTGCCGGCCGTGCGGGTGGTTCGCGAGTCGCCGCCCCCGGCTGCGGCGATACCGGCGAGGATGGCCGCGCCGCCGGCGATCAGCTGCCGGCGACTCTCCGCCTTCAGCTCCCGCATGGCCACGACCTCGCGATAACTGAGTTTGCGCCACTCCTGGTAGGGGTCCTGCATGTCGTCGCGGAAGCCCGTGTAGTAGTCCTGCAGCGTGTCGATGAACAGGTTGTCGCGCTCGCGGATGCCGCGCACCCGCTCGAGCATCGGGTCGTCGTCGGCGGGCAGCCGGGCAATGCGCAGCTTGCCCCGGCGGCCCTCGCGCAGGTAGCCCTCAAAGGCCTCCGGCGCGAACGCCTGCGCGAAGCGCAGCTCGGTGACCGAGCGGATGGCTTCGGCCTCGTCCTCCGCGAGGGCGAGCTGGCGCTCGAGGAGGTCATTGGCGATGCGGTGGTAGATGGCCTGAAAAGGGTCGTACTGGCGCCGGGTCCTGTTGTCGTAGGCGTAGCGGCTGGCGCGGCTCTCGTAGGTGTTGTCCAGCCAGACCTCCCCGCGCGCGTCCACGGCCCGCACCGCCAGCTTCAGTGCCTCGCCGTCGGAGTGGAGGATCGTGCCGTCGATGCGCAGGTCCGTGACCCGCTCGTTGTCCGGCAGGACACGCACGGCGCCCCAGGCGCCGGTGTCCTGCATGGCCGTGGTGAGCAGCTGCGGAATGAAACGCGCCTCGGCGCGGCGCACCTCCGGGTATACCCGCTGCTCGTCGTCCGCGTCTATCTCGTCGATACCCGGATCGAAGATGGCAACGCCGACGTCGAGCAGTTCGGCCTCGGCGATGGGCGCTTCCGGGTAGACGAGGGGTGGCACCGAGGTGGTTTTTACCGTCTGGCTTACGCAGCCTCCGAGCAGCAGCCCGCAGACCGCGAGCAGCGGTAGCAGGGCGCGCCTCACGGTTGCTCGATGCCCTTGTACTTACGGTACTCCGCCCAGAGCTTTTCGCGCACGGCGGGGTCGGGCTCGCGCATGGCGGCTTCGCGCAGCTGCCGCGCGACCACGTCGTCGTCGCTGCCGTCCGGGATGTCCCCGGGCGGGGGATATTTAGCCGTGTTCTGCGGCATGCCCCCGCCGCCGCGGGCGCCGCCCATGCCGCCGCCGCTGGAATAGCCGCCGGCTTCTGCGAGCACGCGGCCGTAGCTGTCGCCGGCGCCGCCCGCGCCGGCACTCTCGTCGGGATCGTCGCTCTCGTCGCCGCCGCCCCCCGTGGCGGCCCGCTCCGCGGCGCGCTGGGCGGCCTGTTCCTCGAGAATCATCGCATCGAACTCGCCGGCGCCGCGCTCGAGCTCTGCGTCGAGGATCGCGACCTGTTCGGCGGCGGTGAGGGGGCCGCCGCCCTCGCCGCTGCCGCCGCTCGCTGCGCCCGCGCCGACCGTGCCCCCGGCGTCCCGGCCGGTTGTGCCGCCAGCGGGGGTCCCGGAGCCCTCCGTGCCCGTGCCGGCAGCGCCCGCATCGCTGCCTGCGACGGTGCCCGCACCACTTGCACCGGCGCTGCCGCCGTCCTCGGCACCGCTCCCGGCCGCA
>CAYFVG010000206.1:0-2471 GCA_964346365.1 uncultured Alteromonadaceae bacterium | reverse complement strand
GCCGCAGCATCACCCTCGGCCGCAGCGCTGCCATTCGCCGCAGTACTGGCCTGATCAAAGGTCGGTTCCTCGTCCGTCATGGTGGGCAGGGCGTCGCTGCCGCCGCCCGCGCCACCGCTCTCGAAGCCGGGTTCGCCGGCGTCGGCCACGGCGTCGCTGCCGCCACCCGCAGCGTCGGCCGGCTGATTACCGGCCCCGGGCGTCAGGTCGCCATCGGGGCTGCCGTCCGCGCCGTCGTCCGGGCCCTCGGGGCCGGTTGCGTCACCGGCAGCGGTGCTGGCGGTCGCGCCGGCATCACTACCACTACTACCACTGCCCGTCGTGCCCGGCCTCGCGCTGCCTGTCGCGGGGCTGCCGGCGCCGGGGGACGGGCTCCCCGGACTCGCACTGCCGGGGCTGGCGCCGCTCTGGCTTGCGCTGGAAGCGCTCTCGCTCGAGCGGGAACTGTTCTGGCTGGAGCTGGAACTGCTTTGGCTTGAACTGCTCTGGCTTGAACTGCTCTGGCTTGAACTGCTCTGGCTGGAACTACTGGAACTGGCGCTCGAAGGGCTGCTCGGCGTCGGCGGCGTCGGCATGGAAACCGTCGGCGTGGTCGGCGTGCTCGCGCTCGGGCAGCCGGCGAGAGCGAGGCAGGCGAGCACGGTGCCCGCCGCGGCGCTGAGCCGGGTTACCCGGTTACTGCCAGTTGCTGGTGTCATAAGCCCACACAATCCCGGTCGTCGGCACCGGCTGGCCGTCGGCGAAGCGCGGCCGGAAACGGGTTCGGCGCAGCTTGCGCAGGAGCCGGATGGCGATGGCCTCGTTGCCTTCCGTGTCGTCGATGCGATCGAGGTCGCGCACCCGACCGCGTTGATCCACTTCAAATTCTACCAGCAAGTCCGCCGCTTCCGGCGGCACCGGGGCCGGCAGAGGCCGAATTCCCTCCAGGGCCGGCAAGGCAGCCGGCTCGGCTAAAAATTCAGCCAATGCCTGTTCGGCATCATCGAGGCGCGCAAGTTCCGCGAGGGCGTCGGCGTAGGCCTGCAGGGCGTCATCCTGCTTGCCGTGCCAGAGGCGCCAGTCCCCGAGGAGGAGCAGCGCCTCGGCGTGCTCCCGGGGGCCCGCGCCGGGCTGTGCCTGCTGCACGTCGTAGATGGCGCGGATCACGGAGCCGCCCTGCTTGTAGCTCTGGCTCCGGAAGGCGATGAGGCGACCCTCGTCGACCCGTGGGTCGAAGGGGTCGGCGCTGAGACCGGTGGGGTCCGAGCCGTCGAAGCCGCTGATCAGGTACTGGGCGCGGAGCATGCCGTAGAGCGGCGGCAGGAGGTTCGGGGACGTATCGCCCTCGGTCTCGGCGAGCTCGGAGAGCGCCAGGCGATAGAGGTTCCACATACGCAAGAGCCGCTCGAAGCCGTTCTCGTCCAGGCCCAGCTCGAAAGCCCGGCGCTGCCAACGGGCCTGACGCATGAACGCGAGACTGCGTCCGGTGTCCGTGAGAGTGCGCTGCTGCACGCGGTAGAGGTAGCGGTAGCGGTCGTCGGCGGCCTCGAAATCGCCGAGAGCCATGTGGCTGCGAATCTCCGCTTCGATGAGGGCGAGCTGCCGCTCGCTGTACAGGCCCTCGTTGACCCGGGCGAGGTGCACGCCGCGCTTGAGGATGCGGATGGCCTCGGCGTGCTGGTCTACCTGTTGCAAAGCCAGGCCCAGCTCGAGGAGCGGCTCCATGAGCCCGGCGCTGTAGGCACCGCCGGCCTGCTCCAGGGCGCTGATTTCGTCCCGGTAGCGGCGGATCGTGTCGCCGCGGACACTGCCGAGGGTGGTGGTCTCGTCGTCGAGGGCATCCCGGCCCCGCTCAGCGGGCTCCGGTTGAGCGAGGGCCAGGGCCGCGGTCAGGGCGGCGCAGACAGCGAAAATTGTGCGACCGGGTTTCATCGGACGATCACCCTCATTGCAGCTACCGTGGGGCTTCACGCAGTATAGCCATAGTTAACTACGCCGCCGATTCTCCCGCGGCTCAACCGTTGCTCGCCGGCAGCACCCCGTGGCAGCGGCGCCTCCCCCCGACCGGGGCGGCGCGGGCTCGTCCGGCATTGAGAGCGGGCTACAGAGAACAGCCATGGAAGCGATACGCGCAGAACTGGAAGCCCGCTGGCAGACGATGCTCGAGCGCGCCGTAGCCGGTGATGACCTGCCGCCGGCGCTGCGCCTGCGGGCCGAGGGGCTTATGGAAGCGCTGGTGCTCGCAGGCGCCGCGGAGCCGGCGGCGCTGACGGCCGCCATGGCCGAGGCCTGGGAGCGGGCCGTGGGGCAGCCGCTGGCAGCGACCCTGGGGGAGGACTGGGAAACGGTGCACCCCTTCCCGGCAATCCCCTTCTACCAGGCGCGGGCGCCCGTCGTTCCGAGCACCAGCGACGACTGACGGTGACAGATGACGGCTTCGTCGCGGATTTTCGGGACAAGGTTGAAGGATACCCCAGCCTTGCCCGGCCGGG
>CAYFVG010000205.1:1716-4395 GCA_964346365.1 uncultured Alteromonadaceae bacterium | reverse complement strand
CTGCTCGCGATGGCCGCGCCGGGCCGGGGGCAGGATAGCAACGGGGCGAGCTGCGGGGCCAGCGATGACTGCGCCGACGAGCGGCTGGCGGTCGAAGCGGTCGAAGCTATCGAAGGAGGGGCGCAGCTGGACTGGGTGCCCCTGGCAGAGGTGCCCCCGCCGCTGCGGGACCTCAGCTGCCGCCTCTGCGGCGGGCGCTACCTCGACCCGAAGGCGGGGCTTGCGGGGGGCGGAGACCCGGAGCGGGCCGACATCGAAGCCACCGCCGCGCGCACGGAGCTGCGCGGCAGCCGGATCCGCCTGGAGGGCGGCGTGGAGGTCACCCAGGGCTACCGGGATCTCGCCAGCGACCGGGCCGACTACGACCGGGTCAGCGAGACCGGGGAGGTCGAGGGCAACATCGCACTGCGCGAGCCGGGCCTCCTGCTCCGCGGCAGCCGCGGGGCGTTCTACTCGCGCAGCGGCGAGGCCCAGCTCGAGGACGGTGTCTTCGTGCTCCACGAGAAGCACCTGCGCGGCGAGGCGAAGCTTCTCTCCCGCGACGCCGAATCCCTGATCCGGGTCGAGGACGGCGCCCTGACCTACTGCGCGCCCGGCGAGCGGGACTGGTACCTGCGCACCCGGCACATGACCCTCGACCTCGACGAGGGGGTGGGCGTCGCCCGCAACGCCACCCTGTCCGCGGCCGGTATCCCTTTCTTCTGGACGCCCTGGCTGAGTTTTCCCCTCGACGACCGCCGGCGCACGGGCTTTCTCTTCCCGACCGTGGGTAACGACAGCCGCGGCGGTATCGACGTGAGCGCGCCCTTCTACTGGAACGCGGCCCCCGACTACGACCTGCTCTACACCCCGCGCTACATCCAGGAGCGGGGGCTCAACCACGAGGTGCAGGCGCGGTACCTGGACCCGGCCCGGGGTCGCTGGCTCATCGGCGGCGCCTTTCTCCCCGGCGACGAGCAGTTCCAGGAGGACTTTCCCGCGGACCCCGGCCGGGACCGCTGGCTGGGGCAGATCCGCCACAACGGCCTCTACGGCCGGCGCTTGCGCTCGCGCATCGACTACACCCGGGTGAGCGATGTGGCCTACATCCGCGACCTCGAGACCTCGAACCTGGAGACCCGGCGCGAGGTGAACCTTTTGCAGCTGGCCTCGCTCGACTACCTCGGCGACGACTGGCTGGTGAACATGGAGCTGCAGCAGTTCCAGTCCCTCGCCGACGACATCCGCGAGGACTACAAGAAGCTGCCCCAGGTGACGGTGCAGCGCCGCAGCGAGCGCGAGCCCTTCCGCGTCGAGCCGCTGTTCCTGGCCCAGTACAGCCACTTCGACAGCAACGGGGAGCGGGTCACCGGCCAGCGCCTGTACACCGAGGCGGGGCTCAGCTACCCCATGCTGTGGGAATACGGCTTCCTGCGCGGTACCGCGAAGTACCGGTATCTGGACTACCGCCTCGAGGATCCGCTGGCCCCGGACCGGAACGACCCCGGCGCGGGCTCGACGCTCATCAGCCTCGACGGCGGCCTCTACTTCGAGCGCGCCTTCAACGTCGCCGACCGGGACCTGGTGCAGACCCTGGAGCCGCGGCTCTTCTATCTCTATTCGAGCTACGAGGACCAACGGGACCATCCGGACTTCGACAGCGCCGAGCTCACCTTCAACTACAACCAGCTGTTCCGGGACACCCGCTTCTCCGGCCGGGATCGCCTCGACGACGCCAACCAGCTCGCCATCGGCGTAACGACCCGCTTTCTGAGCCGCGGGACCGGCCGGGAGCGGCTCAACGCGAGCCTCGGCCAGATTGTCTACTTCGACAACCGCAAGGTGCGGCTGACGCCCACGGCGCCGGAGCTCGAGCGCACGGAGTCGGAAATCGCCGGGGAACTGAACTTCTATCCCTCGCGGCGTCTAAACCTGCGGGCGACGGTGCAATACGACCCGTCGACGGAGGAGGTCAACGCCGGCAACCTCTTCGGCAGCTACGAGCGCGAGGACGGCGCCCTGCTCAACGTGGGCTACACCTACCGGCAGCCCATCAACCTGGTGGGCATGCAGCCGACGACGGACCAGGCGCATGTCTCCGCCTACCACCCCGTGAGCCGCAACTGGCGCGTCTTCGGCGCCTGGAACTACAGCCTCGAGGCCGACGAGAGCGTGGAAGACATGGTGGGCATCGAGTACGATAACTGCTGCTGGAAATTCCGCCTGTTGCACCTGCGCTACTTCGACACCGCGCGCGGCATCGTCCCCGATTTCGACGCACCGAACCTGGACCGCGAGCGGGCGGTGCAGGTGCAGTTCGTGCTCAAGGGCCTGGGCGGCCTGGGGACGGAGGTGGAACAATTGATGACCGACATGATCCGGGGGTTCAGACCGTGACCGTAACCGTGAGCGAGAGAGCGACCGAGAGAGTGACTGAGACAGCGACCGGGAGAGCAACCGGGACAGCGACAGGCCAGACCCTGCGCGCCCGGATGGCCGCCTGGGTCGCCGCCCGGGCCGGTCTCGTCGCGGCCCTCTTCCCGGCCCTTTATCGGCCCCCTTACCGGGCTTTCTACCCGGTCCTTAACTCGATCCTTTACCCGGCCCTCTTTGCTGTCCTTCTGGCGACCGTATCAGCGCCTTTGATGGCAATACGGGCCGGCGCGGAAACACAGGTGATCGACCAGGTCGTCGCCATCG
>CAYFVG010000205.1:0-1616 GCA_964346365.1 uncultured Alteromonadaceae bacterium | reverse complement strand
ATGGCAATACGGGCCGGCGCGGAAACACAGGTGATCGACCAGGTCGTCGCCATCGTCGACGACGATGTCATCATGGCCAGCGAGCTGCGCGAGCGCGTGGAGACGGTGACCAGCAACCTCGAGGCCCGCGGCATGGACCTGCCCCCGGAGGACGTGCTGATCGGCGAGACCCTGGACCGGCTGATCCTCGACAGCATCCAGGTGCAGATGGGCCGGCGCTACGGGGTGCGCATCCCGGACGCCCAGCTCGATGCCGCCATGCAGCGGGTGGCGGCGCAGAACGGGCTGCCCCTGGACCAGTTCCGCCTGGCGCTGGAGCAGCAGGGCCAGTCCTACAGCGCCATGCGCGACAACATCCGCCGGGAAATGGTCATCCAGCGCGTACAGATGGGCAACGTCAACCAGCGCGTCGAGCTCTCCGAGCAGGAAGTGAAGAACTTCCTGGCCACGGAGGAAGGCCAGAAGCTGATCCAGCCCGAGTACCGCATCGTCCACGCCCTGCTGCCCGTGTCCGGGGGGGCGTCGGCGGCCGAGGCCGAGGCGCTCAGGGAGCAGGCCGAGGCCCTGGCGGACCGCATCCAGGGCGGCGAGCGCTTCCAGACGGTGATCAGTGAGGCCAGCGAAGAGGTCCGCATGACCGGCGGCGACCTCGGCTGGCGCAAACGCGACGACCTGCCCTCCCTGTTCCAGGACGTGGCGCCCGCGCTCTCGCCGGGCGAGCTCGCCGACGTGTTCCGCTCGCCGAGCGGCTTCCACCTGGTCTACCTCGCCGACGCCCGCGGCATCGGTGACCAGACCGTGGCCCAGACCCGCGCGCGGCACATCCTGGTGAAGCCTTCGGAGGTCATGACGGAAGACGAGGCCCGGGCGCTGGCGGGGGAGCTCAAGGAACGCGTGGAAGCCGGCGAGGACTTCGCCGCCCTCGCCCGGGAATACTCCGAGGACATCGGCACCGCCGCCGAGGGCGGCGACCTGGGCTGGACCAACCCCGGGGAGATGGTGCAGGCCTTCGATAACACCATGGCCTCGACGCCCACCGGGGAGATCTCCGACCCGGTGCGCAGCGAGTTCGGCTGGCACATCATCGAGGTGCTGGACCGCCGCGAGAAGGATATGACAAAGCAGGCGCAGGTCGCCCGCGCGACGGAGTTCCTCCACCAGCGCAAGTACGACGAGGAGCTCGACGCCTGGCTGCGCAAGATTCGCGATGAGGCCTTTGTCGACATTAAGTGACGACCTCTCTTAACAGACCGGCCGCGCCGCGGCAACGCGCTGCCGCCGGCACGGCGCTGCATCGCAGCGCCCCCGCGCGCGATCGCGTGCAGGAGCGGCGCGCCGGACGGACCCACGCTGAGCCCCCTGCACAAGCCCTGCAGCGCGCGAGCCGACTGCAGCCATGACCGTCCCGCGGCTGGCTGTCACCGTCGGCGAGCCGGCCGGCATCGGCCCGGAGCTGCTCCTGGCGCTCGCGAGGGAACCCTGGCCGGCGCAGCTGGTGGCCATCGCCGACCGGGACCTGCTGGCGGCCCGCGCCGCGGCGGTGCCCGGGCTGGAGCCGGTGACCTTCGACCCCTTCGATCCCGCCGCCGATCCCACAGCCGCCCCGACCCCGCACC
>CAYFVG010000204.1:0-4414 GCA_964346365.1 uncultured Alteromonadaceae bacterium | reverse complement strand
TTAGAGTCCGCACATGCCGCCGGCGCACGGTGAGGGCTCGGGATTGGAGAGCGTGCTGCTGGCCACCACGGAGCCGCCACTGATCCGGCGCTCGACCCTGGCGTCGGCAGGTGTTTCGCCGGGATCGCGGCCCGTTCGCTCGCAGATCTCTCCCCATGTGTTCACCGTCTCGCTCATACGGTGGCGGACCTCCACCTGCTCGCCATTGGTGGGGCAATAATAGTCATAAGTCGGCATGGCTCCGGCCTCCTTCGTTACCGGTTAAACATCAGTTACCGCTCATATGCTAATGGAGTGCCGCGAACGCGACAATACCCGACGTTGCCCCGACGTTGCCCCCCTGCATCCGGCGCCCTACGTTATTGCGCCCGCGAAAGAGGGATCGACCGGAACCGAGGATTCAATCGCTGATCGGACGCTCGCGAAGCCGCGAGCCGAACCTCGCTTCCCCCGACTTCACTCGCACTCGTAGCCGTGGGCGTTCAGGCCTTCTTCGAGGTAGTCCGCCACCAGCGGGGTGGCGATGAGATACTCGGCCGTGCGCTCGTTGTGCTCATCCCCCGCCTGTTCGAGGGCCTCCGACCATTCCTCGATCGAGAAGTCGCCCCGCCCGAGCCACATGAGCGCCACCAGGCAGATCTGCTGATCTGGCTCGAGGTCGTCGATGGTGGCCTTGAGCTCAGCGAAGGTGAAGTCGTTGAGGTGATCCGCCAGCACCTGAACCGGCGAGTCGTCTTCGAGGCTGTTGGGGGGCTCGGGTATGACCACCGCTTCCTTGGCGTGAAATTCCCGGGCCTTCGAGATAATGAAACACACGGTATCCGGATTCACGTCAATCATGCTTTGCTCCTTGTCCAGTCGTTGAGACTCATCATGGAAAGGGCTGCCGATGGATTCAGTGTACGCCCTTCGCCAATGGCCGTCTCATCTAACACCGCGCCTGCCAGCGAGTTACACGATGACGCTGCCGGGCGCCCGAACGTGCGAATGTGACGGCTTCCTCTGCGGGGTCTCGCTGCGGATACAACGGACCCGGCGCGCGGTCGTATCGGCTGCAGAACATGCACCCGACTCGATGCCTCTAGGAGCCTGTCGGACTTGGGCGATCGTCGCGAGCGTGGTGGGAGAGCGAGTCCATTTTTTCGGTCTCTCGAGGCGCATAGTGGGGACTATGAAACGAGAGAGAGCGGAAAAAGGGGCCGCTCTCCTACGCGCGCAGTAGATCAGTCCCAAGTCCGACAGGCTCCTAGACCTCATGGCGTCGGCTGCCGCGGTCACCAATCGAACCTCATCGAGATCGGCGCCGAACGTCGATTCGCCGACAGCGCCCTTTCTTTTGTCTCGCCCGTGGCGAGCTTTGGCGGGCGCGCGGTCGCGACATCCCACCACCCACCAGCAGACGACTTCTGCGGGTGCAGGCGCAGCGGAGCGTCCGGGCCCGCAGTGCCAGCAGCTTGCATCGCTATCGGCAAGCCTCATAGTGTAAAGACAGACGGCTTCCACCCACAAAGCGAGGTACAAGCCATGGCAGAACAGGACATCGAAAAACTGCGTAGCGAGATGGCCCAGCTGCAGGAGGACCTGCGGAGCGTCACACAAACGGTCCGCGACATGGCCTCCAACCAGGGCGAACAGGTCTACCAGCGCGCCCGCGACAAGGCGGCCGGGGCTCGCCGCCGGGCCGAGGATATGGAGCGCCAGGTCGAGGAGCAGATCGAGGAACGCCCCCTAAGCAGCCTGCTGGTGGTGTTCATCGGCGGTCTCATCGCCGGCCTTCTGCTGCACCAGCGGCGCTGAGCCGGGCGATGGGCGACACCATTGCCCGCGCCTTCGCCGCTCTCGCCGTGGCGATCCTGGCCGCGGTGATTGGCATTGCCGGTCTCGGCTTTTTCGCCTTCGCGGCGTACACAGCCCTGGCGCTGGTGTCGCCGCCGCCCGTTGCTGCAGCGCTGGTAGGGGTCCTGTGCCTGGTCGTCGCCGCCTTGCTCCTGCTGATTGGCCGGGCGGTGATCCGACCCCCGCGGCGACAGGGCACCGCCTCCGCCGGGCGCGGGGAAGACGGCCTTCGCGATAGCGAGCTGGCGGCGCAACTTGGCCGCCAGGCGGGCGCATTCGTGCGTTCGAACTTCCGCGAGGCCGCCGGCGTCGCCTTCGTCAGCGGCCTGGTACTCGGCGTGAGCCCGCGGGCCCGCCAGGCCCTGCGGGATCTGCTGCTCAATGATCGTTGAGGCCTCCCGGGCGACGAATGGGCCGCTTGGGAACAGGTGAAGGGTCTGCTCGGCTTCTGCTGGCCGCCTCCCGCCTGCTCGTCTTCACGCGGCGTATCCTGCGAGAATTCATCGCTAACCGCGGTATCCTGCTGGCGGGCGGGGTCGGCTACAACATATTGCTCTCGGCCGTGCCGTTCTTCGCGGTGTGCGCCGCCGTGCTCTCCCTCGTGGTGGATCAGGACCGCCTGGTGGCCACCATCCACACCCAGAGTCAGTTCCTCGCCCCCGGCTACGCCGGCATCGTTGCGGACGCTGCCGAGGAGTTCCTCGAGACCCCGGCGGTGCTGGGCGTGATCAGCTTCCTCGTGCTGCTGTTCTTCAGCTCCCTGGCCTTTCGCATGCTCGAGGACGCCATCGCCCTTATCTTCCACCGCCACAAGCCGTCACGCAGCCGAAGCTTCTGGTTCTCGGCCGCCCTGCCCTACATGTACGTAGTGGCTCTCACCCTGGGGATCCTGACACTCACCGTCCTCGCCGCTCTGGCAGATGCGCTCAGTGGACGGCTCGTGTCCATACTCGGAATGGAATGGACGCTGGAGCGGGCGCCAGTGGCGGTGCTTTACGGTTTCGGGTTCGTCGGCATCGCGCTGCTGTTTGCCTCCGTCTACAAGGTGCTGCCGGTGGTGCAGGTCTCGCTGCGACGCGCCCTGGTGGGCGGCTTCGTGGCCGCGGCCTTGTGGGAGCTGACCCTGCAGGCGGTCATGTACTACTTCGACAACATCTCTCTGGTGAACGCCATCTACGGCTCGTTCGCCACGGTGATCGTTGTGTTGCTGAGCCTGGAGCTTGGCGCCGTGATCCTGCTTCTCGGTGCCCAGGTGATCGCCGAGCTCGAGCGCAGCGCCGAGGCCGAACTGCCCTGGTACCAGGCGGTCGAGGACGATCGCTAGTGTAGTGCGTCGATCGATCCCGGTGCGGGAGGCCCGGGCTCAGACACTGGCCGGCGGGTGAACCCGGAACCAGAGGGCGTAGAGGGCCGGGAGGAAGAGCAGGGTCAGTACCGTGCCCACGGCGACGCCGCCGATGAGCACCACCGCCAGCGGGCCCCAGAAGGTGGAGGTGGTCAGGGGCAGGAAGGCGAGCACCGCGGCCAGGGCGGTGAGGACCACCGGCCGGGCGCGGCGCAGGGTGGCCTCGATGACCGAGTTGTAGTCGTCCATGCCCGAGTCCTGGTTGGCCTGGATCTGCCCGGCGAGGATCAGCGTGTTGCGCATCAGGATCCCGGCCAGGCCGATGAGGCCGAGCGTGGCGACGAAGCCGAAGGGGCGGTCGGCCAGAAGCAGCCCGGCCACCGCGCCGATGAGGCCCAGGGGCGCGGTGAGCAGGGTCATGATGGTGCCGGGGAAGCTGCGCGTGGAGAGCATGATGAGGGTGACCATCACGGCCACCATCACCGGCAGCATATTGGCGATAGAGCCGCGCGCCTTGCCGCTCTCCTCCACGGAGCCGCCCACCTCCACGCGGTAGCCGCGAGGCAGCTCGGCGCGGATCGCGTCCAGGGTCGGGTCGATCTCGGCGGTGACGGTCGCCGGCTGCACGCCCCCCTGGATCTCGGCGTGGACCTCCATGGTCGGGGTGCGGTTGCGCCGCTCGAGCACCGGCTCCTCCTGGATGACCTCCAGGTCGGCCACCTGCTCCAGGGGCAGGCGCTCGCCGGTGCCGGTCTCGATCACCAGACTACCCAGGCTGTTGAGGTCCGGCCGGCTCGCCGGATCCACGCGGGTAACGAGATCGACGGTGCGGATATCCTCCCGGATCTCGGTGGCGCGCGCGCCGTCGGTAGCGGCCTGGACCTGCTCGGCCACCGCCTGCGGGGTCAGTCCCAGCAGGCGCAGGCGCTGGCGATCCCAGCTCAGCCGCAGGGCGGGGACGCGCTCGCCCCACTCGGCGTGGGCCTGGATGGTGTTCGGGTGATCGGCGATGCGCTGGCGCACCTGCTCGGCGATGCCGCGCAGCTCGTCCACGTCGGGGCCCATGACCCGGAAGGTCACCGGCCACGGCACTGGCGGACCGTAAAGCAGCGGATGGGCACGCACCCGGGCATCGGCGAACGCGCCCTCGGCTACCCGTGCCTCGACCTTCTCCTGCAGTCGCTGGCGCGCCTCCTTGCCGCCAGTGCGGACGATGAGCTTGGCGAAGGCCGG
>CAYFVG010000203.1:0-4487 GCA_964346365.1 uncultured Alteromonadaceae bacterium | reverse complement strand
TCCCGGCGCCCTCCTCGGGGACCAGGCAGCGGTAGCAGGCAGCGCCCGCAGCCGGGTGCAGGGTCGCCAGCTGCCCCTCGGTGCGCACCGCGGCGGCGGACACCAGGGGGATGGCCGCGGCGATGCAGGCGCGGTTGACGGCAAAGCGCGTCGGGTAGTTGTCGCTGCCGTCGATGACCAGGTCGACGCGCTGCGCGAGCTGGTGCAGCTGCGCCTCGTCGACCCGGTCGGCCACCACCTCCACCCGGGTGCCGGCGTGGAGTCCGGCGACCGCGTCGGCGGCGGAGCGGGCCTTGTTGCGGCCGAGGTCGCCCTCACCGTGGGCCAGCTGGCGCTGCAGGTTGCTGCGCTCCACCCGGTCACCGTCCACGAGCAGCAGGCTGCCGACACCGGCGGCCGCCAGGTAAAGAGCGACCGGCGAGCCGAGACCGCCGAGACCGAGCACCAGGACCCGGGCCGCGGCCAGCGCTTCCTGGCCGTCGATGGAGAAGGCGGGCAGCAGCAGCTGCCGGCTGTAGCGCTCGAGATCATCGTCACTCAGCACGGCGAACGCCCCCGCTCGCCCGGTCGAGACCGGCGAGATCCCGGCGCGCAGTCACCGGCGCGAAGCCCGCGGCCTCGAGTTCGCCGCGCACCGCCGCGCCCTGTTCACAGCCGTGCTCCAGCAGGAGCCAGCCCCCCGGGGCAAGGTGCAGCGGCGCCGCGGCGGCGAGCGCTGCGAGGTCCTCGAGGCCGGAGGGGCCCGCGACCAGCGCCGGCCGGGGCTCGTGGGCCAGGGCCTCGCCGGTAAGATGCGGATCGTCGCTGGCGAGGTACGGGGGGTTGGCAACCACGAGGTCGTAAACCTCGCCGCAAAGCCCCGCAAACCAGTCGGACTCGAGGAACCGCACCTGCGCAAGCCCAAGCCGCTCGCCGTTCTGCGCCGCCACGGCCAGGGCGGCCGCATCGCGATCCACGGCAGTGACCCGCCACTGCGGCCGCTCCGCAGCCAGGGCCAGGGCGATGGCGCCGCTGCCCGTACCCGCATCGAGCACCCGGGCCGAGGCGGGCAGGTCGAGGGCGAGGGCCCAGGCCACCAGGGTCTCGGTGTCGGGCCGCGGCACGAGGGTGGCGGGGGTGACGCGCAGCGCGAGGGACCAGAACTCCCGCTCGCCGACGAGATAGGCGACCGGCTCGCCGGCGCGGCGGCGGGCGAGGAGCGCCCGGTAGCGCATCGCCGGGGCCGCCGGCACCGCGGCCTCGGGCCAGGTAAACAGCCAGCTGCGCGGCCGGCCGAGGCAGTGCCCGAGAAGCACTTCGCCGTCGCGGCGCGCCTCGCCGTCACCGGCGGGGCCGGCCTCGGCGAGGAGCCCGCGGACGGTGTCGCTCACGACCCGGCGAGGGCGGCCAGCTGGTCCGCCTGGTGCTCCTGGCGCAGGGGCTCGATGACCGCGTCGAGGTCGCCGGCGAGGACCTCGTCCAGGCGGTAGAGAGTCAGGTTGATGCGGTGGTCCGTCAGCCGGCCCTGGGGAAAATTGTAGGTGCGGATACGGTCCGAGCGGTCGCCGCTGCCGACCAGGTTGCGCCGCGCCTCGGCCTGCTCCGCCACCTGCAGGTCCGCCTGGGCGTTGGCCAGCTTCGCCTCCAGCAGCGCCAGCGCCCGGGCCCGGTTCTTGTGCTGCGAGCGCTCGTCCTGGCACTCGATCACGATGCCCGTGGGCAGGTGGGTCAGGCGCACCGCCGAGTCGGTCTTGTTCACGTGCTGGCCACCGGCGCCGGAGGCGCGGTAGGTATCGATCCGCAGGTCGGCCTTGTTCACAGTGACCTCCGCGAGCTCGTCCGCCTCCGGGAGGATGGCGACGGTGCAGGCGGACGTATGGATGCGGCCCTGGGACTCGGTCTCCGGCACGCGCTGCACCCGGTGCGCACCGGACTCGAACTTGAGCCGGGCGTAGACATCGCTGCCCGCCACCCGGCTGATAAGCTCCTTGTAGCCGCCGTGCTCGCCGGGGCGCTCCGTGAGCACCTCTATGCGCCAGCCCCGGCGCTCGGCATAGCGGCTGTACATGCGGAACAGGTCGCCGGCAAAGAGGGCGGCCTCGTCGCCGCCGGTGCCGGCGCGGATTTCCAGGAACACGCCGCGGTCGTCGCGCGGGTCCCGGGGCAGGAGCAGGAGCTGCAGCTCGCGCTCCAGGGCCTCGAGACGGGAGGCGGCAGCGGCCGCCTCATCCTCGGCGAGAGCGCGCATCTCCGGATCGCTGTCGTCGAGCATGGCTTCGGCCTCTTCCCGGTCGCCGACCGCACTGCGGTAGGCGCCGTAGCGCTTGACCACGGCTTCGAGCTCGGCGTACTCCCGGGAGAGGCTGCGGAAGCGATCCTGGTCGGCCAGGGTGGCCGCGTCGCCGAGGAGCGCCGCAACCTCCTCGTGACGATCGGCGAGGTCGTCGAGCTTCGCCAGCAGCGAGGGTTTCACTGCCGCTTGAGCCCGCGCGATTCCGCCGCCTTGCCAATGGGGGTCACGGAGGCGCCCCGGGACGGGGCCGCATCCACCGTTTCGTCGCCGCGCAGGCCGAGGAGCTTGCGCGCGTGGCCCAGCACGTCCTCGCGACCCTCGGCGCTGGCCTGCTTCAGCCCCGTGGTGGGGGCGTGAATGAGCTTGTTGGTAAGGCCGCGGGCCAGCTGGGCCAGTACGGTCTGCGCATCGCCGCCGCGCTCGAGGGCAGCCAGGGCGCGATCGAGCTCCTGCTGCCGCGTCTGCTCGGCACTTTTGCGGAACTCCTTGACCAGATCCACCGCGGCGAGGGAGCGTCGCTCCTCGTAGAAGGCGTGCACGCCCTCCATGATGATGCCGTCGGCCTTGCGCGCCTCGTCCTCGCGGCTGCGCAGGTTATCGTCCACGATCTGCCGCAGGTCGTCGACGGTGTAGAGGTAGACGTCGCGCAGATCGCCGACCTGCGATTCGATATCGCGGGGCACGGCGATATCCACCATGAGCATGGGTCGGTGCTTGCGCGCGCGGATCGCCCCTTCCACAGCGCCCTTGCCGAGGATCGGCAGCGGGCTGGCGGTCGAGGAGATGACGATATCCGCCTTCGGCAGCTGCGCCGGAATATCCGAGAGCAGGATGGCGTCGGCGCCGACCTCCTGGGCCAGCCCCCGGGCACGGTCGAGGGTGCGGTTGGCGATGACGATGTTGCTCACACCCGCCTCGATGAGGTGGCGGGCCACCAGCTCGATGGTCTCACCGGCGCCGACCAGCAGCGCGTTGCAGTCGGAGAGGTCCGCAAAAATATGCCCGGCGAGGTCCACGGCAGCGTAGGCCACGGACACCGGGTTCTCGCCGATGGCCGTATCTGTGCGCACCTTCTTGGCGATGGAGAACACGCGCGGAAAGAGACGACCGAACTCGCCGGCAACCGTGCCCGCCTCGCTGGCCACGGCATAGGCGGTTTTCAGCTGGCCGAAGATCTGCGGCTCGCCGAGCACCATGGAGTCGAGACCCGCGGCCACCTGCACCAGGTGCTGCAGTGCGCGCTCGGACACGTGGTGATAGGCCGCCTGCTGCAATTCCTCGGCGGAGAGGTGGTGATAAGCCGCCAGCCAGTCGACCACGGCGCTGGACTTCATGACCGGGCAATCGCCCGCAGGCACGACAGCGTAGAGCTCCATGCGATTGCAGGTAGACAGAATAACCGCTTCCTCGAGCGCCAGCGCAGCGCAAAGCTGGCCGAGGGCCTCCCCGACTTCTTCCGGCGCAAACGCCACGCGCTCGCGCACCTCGACACTCGCCGAATTGTGGTTGATGCCAAGCGCAATCAGATTCATGGGCCAGCGCTCCCTGCTCGCTTCACTCTCTACGTCGGATTATATCGGCATCACGGGCGCCACCATTTACCACCCTTACCACCCTGTCACCATCAGGCAAGCGCGCCAGCCTTGAGATCGGCCCGCCCGGGCCGCCGACTCCCCCTCAATTCTACCAAGTTGCCGGCGACGCCGCAGCGCCGCAGGCTCTCTGTGGGTTTCCGGAGGTGAGTGTGTCATCATTGCATCGCCGAAAACATTGATCTTGCTCTATATTCATGCAGATGCGCCTGACTGCCTTCGCCCTTCTGTTAGCGCTGCTGGGGGGCTGCTCCAGCACCGTGGCGCCCCGCCCCGAGGCGCCTGTGGAGCAGTCCACGGCTGCCGGGGAATCGCCCCCCCCGGCGCCCCCCGTGCCGGAGCGGCCCATCCCCGACGACAGCGTCTACCCGCTGCTGACCGCGGAGTTCGCCCTGCGCCGGCAGGCCTACCCCCTCGCTCTGGAAACCTACCGGGAGCTCGCTCCCAGGCTGCGGGACCCGGCGGTCAGCGCCCACACCACGCGCCTCGCACAGTATCTGAAGCGCGAGGACGCCGCCCTGGAGGCCGCCACGCTCTGGGCGGAGCTGGCACCGGAGGACAGCGAGGCGCGGGATACGCTGGCCACGCTGCTGCTGCGCCGCGGCCGCACCCCCGAGGCCCTG
>CAYFVG010000202.1:0-4504 GCA_964346365.1 uncultured Alteromonadaceae bacterium | reverse complement strand
GGCGGTCACAGCTCGCGCAGTTCCAGGCCGAGAGTTTCGCGCAGACTGCTGGTCGCCTCGTCCCGGCCGGCGCCGGTGATCACCGCCGTGCTGGCCTGTTCGGGCTTCAGGTAGGTCTCGGCGACGCGGACGAGGTCGTCGTAGCCGACGGCCAGAAGCTGCTGGCGGAACGCCATGCGCTGTTCGTGGCCGCGGCCGAAGCGGCGGTTGTGAAAATCCTGCCGCGCCTCTCCGGCCGGTGAGCCGGGTCTGTCGAAACTGGCGATGACACCGAGCACGGCTTCTTCCAGCGCCTGCGGATCAGGGGCGCGCTCCACGAGCCAGCGGATGGACGCGTCGAAGTCGTCCAGCGTTTCCGCCAGGCGCGGGTCCCGGTAGGAGAAGAAGCGGAAGGCGGCGATGCTGGAGTCCTGGGAGGCGCCGCCACCGTAGGCCCCGCCCTGCTCGCGGATCGCCCGGTGCAGGAAGCCGTTGCGCAGGTAGGCGGCGAGCACCGTGAGCGGCGCGGCATCCGGGTGGCCCACGGGCACTGTCGGGTAGGCCCGGGCGCAAAAATTCACCTGGGTGTTGGTCAGCCAGCATTCGCCGCGGCGCTCCTTGATGGCGTCGAGGGCGAAAGCCTCGTCCGACCGCGCCGGCAGCTCGGCAGCGAGCGTCGCCGCGGCGCTCAGCAACTCGCCGCGGCTCCCCGGCTCGGTCACGATCAGCATTTCCGGGCGGCTCGCCTTGAGGCGCCCGTGCAGCGCCAGCAGGCGGCCGGCGAAGGCCTGCAGCTCGCTGTCTTCGCCGAGGGTGCGGTCCAGGGCGCGCAGGCTGCGCAGACCCTCGAGGCCCGTCGAGCGGTGCTGCAGCCGGGCCATGGGGCTCATGCCCGCGCAGGCCGCGGCCATGGCCAGGCTGTGGCCCTGGCCGGTCACGGACTGGTCCCGCCGTGCGCGCTGCTGCGCGACGAGTTCGCGCAGCCGGGGCAGCTCGTCAAAGCGCAGGGCCTGCCGGGTATCGCGCATGAGCGCGAGCTGGTCGTCAGCCTTGCGCTGCAGGGCCTTGCTCGACAGCACCAGCTGGGCGCGCACCCGCTGCTCGTCGTCGACGTCGCCGCGCATGCTGGTATAGACGCTGATGCCGCCCACAGATGCCGACTGCCGGTGCTGTGTCTCGAGGTAGTCAGCTTCCCCGAGGCCGAGCTCCGTCGCCGTACTGGTGTAGTAGGGCAGCAGCGCCAGTTCGTCGTCGTCGAGGTCCGGCAGCGGCGCCACGAGCTGCTGGTAGACCAGCCCGTTGGTACCGGTCTCGTAGGTCGTTACCGCCAGCCCGCCGGCCTCCTCCTCGAGGTAGCTCAACGCCGGCAGTTCTGCCGGCACATCCTGCAGGGTGACCCGGGGCAGGAGGCTGTCGTCGTCCTCGGCACCCTGGCGCGCCTTGAGCGCAGCGGCGCGCTCGATGATGGCCTGCTCCCCGGCTGGATCGAGGCCTTCCCTGCATGCGGCGAGGC
Organism: uncultured Alteromonadaceae bacterium; assembly: GCA_964346365.1. GTDB lineage: Bacteria > Pseudomonadota > Gammaproteobacteria > Pseudomonadales > Halieaceae > Pseudohaliea. Next base: position 3,012 of record CAYFVG010000202.1, on the reverse strand, counting down.
GCTCTTTCTCGGCTGCTGTGCGCCGGGCCGACAGCTCCGGATCCGGTGTCATGACCAGAGTCACCCGGTGCGGGTTGTCCAGGAGCAGACGTCGGGCCAGCGCCGGCAGATAGGCCGGATCCGTGATCTTCTCGCGGATGGTCTCCAGGGCGGGTTCGAGGTCCAGGGCCGCGATGGGGTCGCTGTAGTGGGTCGCGCTGCCGATGGCCTGCATCATGAGGCTGAGGCCATAGGGGAAACCGTCGCCGCCCACCTCGCGCTGATGGAGCTCGAGCTGGTGCAGCACGGCCTCGACCTGGTCCTGGGGGATGCCGTCGCGGGCAACCTGCTCGAGGGTGTCGAGCACCAGCGCCTCGAGCGCCTCTGCGTGCTCCGCCTCGCTGCCTTCGATGCCACAGCAGAAGACCATCTCCCGCATACCGTCCTCGAGGCCGCAGAGCGGCGACGGGGCGCTGCCGAGCGCCGTGGTCTCGAGCTGGTGCTGGAGAGGAGAGGCGCTGTTTTCCAGCAGCACGCTGGTCAGGAGCTGGGCCTCGAGCATGGCATCGAGGTCGGCGCTTTCCCCGAGCATCCAGCCGAGAACGATGTGGGTTTTACCGTCCAGTGCGTCGCCCTCGTCGTAGGCGTAGGGCGCGGTAACCCGTTTCGGCGCCGTGAACCGCTCCTGCGCGGTCACGGCAATGCGCTCGTCCAGGCGCCGGAAGCGGCCGAGGGCGCGCTCTTCGAAGGCGGCCTGATGCTCGGCGGCGGGAATGTCCCCGAAGGTCATGAAAATTGCGTTCGACGGGTGGTAGTGGCTCCGATAGAACGCGGTGAGCTGCTCGTAGCTGAGCGAGGGTATCTCCGCCGGGTCGCCGCCACTGTTGTGGTGGTAGGTGCTGGTCGGGAACAGGTGCTCGCAGAGCGTCTGCCAGAGCGTGGCGACCGATGAGCTCATGGCGCCCTTCATCTCGTTGTAGACAACGCCGCGATAGACGAGATCGCTGGTCGGGTCATCCGGCTCGGCAAACTCGATCCGGTGCCCCTCCTGGGCGAAGTCCAGCGGGTCGAGGCGCGAGAAAAAAGCGGCGTCGAGGTAGACATCGAGCAGGTTGGCGAAGTCCTTGCGGCTCTGGCTGGCGAAGGGGTAGGCCGTCCAGTCGGAGCTGGTGAAGGCATTCATGAAGGTATTCAGCGACCGGCGCAGCATCATGAAGAACGGGTCGCGCACCGGGTAGCGCTCGCTGCCGCAGAGGGCCGTGTGTTCGAGGATGTGGGCGACCCCGGTGGAATCCTCGGGCACGGTGCGGAAGGCGACCAGGAAAACGTTCTCCGGGTTGTCCGTGGCGAGGTGGTAGTGAAGGGCGCCGGTCTCCCGGTGCACGTAGTGCTGCACCGTCACGTTGAGGGCGGGGATAGTGGCTTCCTGGACGCCCTCGAAGGCGGCGTGGGCGACCGGGCGGCGGGTCTCGGCGATATTCATAACACTCCGGTGTCTTGGTCGATGTTTTGGTTAGCTCGGAACTCGCATTGTAACGTCATTGAAGCGCCCTCGCGCGCGTGCCCGCGGGGGCCAGTTCTATGCGATAGAGCCAGGGCCAGCGCTTGCCGGTGACCCAGAGACCCCCGGCCGGGTCCCGGGCGATGCCGTTGAGCACGTCCGTGTCGCGCCGCCGCTCGGGCGCGGGCAGCAGTCCGCCGAGGTCGATCTCGGCCTCGACCGCGCCGCTCGCCGGGTCGATGATCGCGATGCGGTCCGTGGTCCAGACGTTGGCCCAGAGCCGGCCGTCGATCCATTCCAGCTCGTTCAGCCGTCGCAGGGGCTCGCCATCCCGCTGCACGGTCAGCTGCCGGGTCGGTTGCAGCGTCTCCGGGTCGAGGAACCGCAGGGTGGCGCTGCCGTCGCTGTAGATCAGGCGATCCTCGCTGTGGGTCAGGCCCCAACCCTCGCCGGGCAGGGCGAAGCGCGCCACCGGCGCAAGGTCAGCGGCGTCCCAGGCGATGCCGAGGCGGGAGCGCCAGGTCAGCTGGAAAATGCGGTCGCCGTAGCGGGTGATGCCCTCGCCGAACAGCCGCGGTGGCAGGCGCCGCTCGGCCTGCAGGGTCATGGCGGGAAAGGCGTAACGGCGCAGGCGGGACTGGCCGTACTGGCCGGTGCCCACCAGCAGCGTGTCGCCGTCGAACTCGAGCCCCTGCACGAAGTTATCCCGCGGCAGAGGCCGCCGCTCGAGGACCCGGTAGCCGTACTGCAGCGGCGGCGCCGCCAGAACACTTGCGACCGCGAGAACGACGGCCAGGGTCACCAGCCAGCGCATCATGCGGTGCTCTGCGAGCGCACGAGGTCCCGCAGCAGGAAACGCGCCGGAGCAAGGGCCCGGAGCAGCGGGCGCGGCAGCGGCGGTGGCTCGCCGAAGGCCTCGCTGGCAATCAGTTCGCCGGCCAGCGGCGCACTGCAGAGTCCGCGGGAACCGTGGCCGGTGCTCAGATAGAGACCGGGTACACACGGCGCCTTTGCCGGCACCCGGGTCCGGGCGTTGCGTGCCAGCGCCTGGTAGCGCGCTCGAAAAGCTGCCGGTTCGGGTACGGCGCCGGCGAGGGGCAGGTAGTCCGGTGCGCCGCAGCGCAGCTCGGCACGGCCGTGGACGGTGGCCGGGTCCACTGCCGCGAGCGCCGCGGCCCAGGAAGGCAGCGCCTCGGCGAGGGCCTGGAGGTTGTGCCGGTGGTCCCCGGGCCGCAGTGCCAGACTGTCGTCGCCCGGTGTGAAGCTGGCGCCGAAGTTGAGAGCGCCCGCCCGCGGCGGCGTCACGTAGCCGCTGTGGCATAAAGGTGCCCGCAGGGTCGTCGGTACAACGTCGGCCGGGAGCGAGCTGACCTGGCCGCGAATCGGGCGCAGGGGCAGCCAGGCCAGCCCGGCCAGCGTTGCGCTCGCCACGCCGGCGGCGACCACCGCGATGTCGCCGCGCCAGCGCCGGCCGTCCGCCGCCTCCGCCAGCCAGCCATCCCCATCGCCGGCGAGAGCAACGGGGCCGCAGT
>CAYFVG010000201.1:0-4552 GCA_964346365.1 uncultured Alteromonadaceae bacterium | reverse complement strand
AAGAAGAAGGTAATCGCCAGCATGTGCGCCGGGTTGTAGTGGAAGTGCAGATACTGGTAACCAACGTTCGACACCCAGTCGAGGTGGCTCAGGATCCCGTACGGAAAACCGTGCCCCCAGGCGCCGAGCAGCATAGGCCGGATGATAACCAGGGTCACGTAGGCGAATACGGCGACGCTGAAAGCGAAGGGCACATGCAGGCCCATGCCCAGCTTGCGCGATATCTCCACCTGCCTGAGCACCCAGGACACGAAGGCGCCGGTCGCGCAGATGGTGATGATCTGCCACAGCCCCCCGTCATTCAGGGGCGCAAGACCCAGACCGTAGCTCAGGTCCGGCGGCGCGATATTGATCTGCCAGATGTTCCAGGTCGGCCCCTGAGAGGCGCCGTAAAGAATCAGCGCCGTACCCAGCACTGAGAAGAAAATGGTTGTTACCCCGAAAAAGCCCACGTAGAAGGGGCCGACCCAGAAATCGAACAGGTCGCCGCCCAGCAGGGTACCCCCTCTGACCCGGTACTTTTTCTCGAAACTCAACATCGTCATGGTTTTTCCTCCGGTCCTAGACTCGGACCCTGTAACTACAGCTAACTACCTACTGGCTAACTACCTTAGCCAACTACATTCCCGCCGCCCAAGCGGGGCCGACGGTTTTGTCCCTGGCGCCGCGCTGCCGCGCCGCCCACGTTACTCCTCAGCGCATGAACGCGTAGGGGATCACCGTGTAGGCTGCGCGCCGCGCCTCCGCAAAGAGCGACTCGTGTCGCGGTGCCGCCCCCGAGAGCGGACGGCAGCTGCGCGGCAGGAGCCGACTCACCGCCGCCACCAACAGGAACCATAGCATTGTAACGGCAATCAGGATCCGGAACTCAATGCGGTCGTGCAGCGCCGTGGCGTGAATATCGTGGTGTACTTGACTTGTCTTCATGGCTTATCCCTCCCCTGGTATTTCACGGGGTCGTTGACGTCGCGCCGCGGTTCAGCCGCCGGCGCCGGGAACTTCAGGCTCGCCGCTCACGCGGCGCTCCCCGAAGCGAGCAGCTGATTCGCCAGCTGCAAATGTTGCGTTGTCACCTGCTCTGCACCGCTGCCGCGCGCCGCCTGCTCGGCGGCATCGCGCAGGCGCTTGGCGGCGGAGATGCGCACCAGGATCGGTTCGGCGGCCACGAGCTTGTCCAGGGCCATTTCCGCTTCGATCTCCCAGGCGATGGACGTGCGTTCCCGCGCCGGCGTGGCCTCAGCCGTGTCGAGGTCGGTGCCCAGCGGCAGGATGTGGAAGAGCGCGTCGAAGAGCGCGTTGCAGACTTCCTGCACCAGGTAGCAGGCGCCGCCGTAGCCCATAAAGGGCGTACCCGTGTGCCGGCGGATGATCGTGCCCGGCAGGGAGGCGGGGATGTACACCGCCCGGGCGCCCGCCTCGGCCAGGTACATGCGCTCGTTGTAGCCGCCGAAGACCACCAGGGGCGTCTTTTGCTGCACCGCGGCGCGCACGGCCTCGTTGTCGGTCTTGGTGCCGGCGCGTCGCTCGAAAGCCCAATTACAGGGCAGACCGAGCTCCTCTTCGAGGAAGTGGCGCACGCCGCGAGTGTAGGTCTCGTTGGCCGCGATACCGAAGCTCGCCGTGCCGAAGAAGTCCTGGGTCACGGACCGCCAGAGGTCCCAGATGGGCTTGATGGTGGTGTGCTTTTCCCGCGCGATGAACGGCTGCGGGTCGAGCTCGAGCAGTTCCCCCAGCGTCTCCAGGAATTTCGTCGTGCTGTGCAGCCCGATGGGCGCCTGCAGGTAGGGCATCTCCAGCTCTTCGCAGAGCAGCCGGCCGAACTCGCGGTACATGCAGATATTGACGTCGGCCTCGGCCAGCTTGCACACGTCGTCGATGTGGCAGCCGAGGGGAAAGACCATATTCACCTCGGCGCCCATGCCCTCGACGAGCCGGCGGATTTCCGCCAGGTCCGACCAGGTATTGAACATGCCGTAGATCGGGCCGATGATGTTGACCCGGGGGGCGGCCTTGCCGGCCTCGCGCTTCTTCTGCCAGGCGGTACCGAGTTTGCGGCCCTTTTTGGCACCGAAGCGGGTCCAGAGCCAGTTCATGGCGCGATCCGCGCTCTGCCACTGGTCCTCGTCGATGGTGCGGGGCAGGAAGCGCTCGATGCCCGTGCCCTCGGGAGTGACGCCGCCGCCGATCATCTCGGCGATGGAGCCGGTCACCACCACGGAGGGACGATCGGGGTCGAGGGTCTCGTGAGCGCGGCGCATGGCGCCTTCGGTGCCGTGCTGGCCGAGCTCATCCTCTGCCAGACCGGTAACCACTACAGGCAGTTCGTGCGGCGGCAGCGCGTCGGTATAGTGCAGTACCGAGGTGACGGGCAGGTTCTCGCAGCCCACCGGGCCATCGATGATGGTCTGCAGGCCTTTGATGGCCGTGAAGACGTAGACGGAGCCCCAATACCCCCCGGCGCGATCGTGATCGAGTACCAGCATCAGGCAGCCCCCTCCGCGCCGAGGGGCGCGTGTTTCGCGTCGAGCATCTCCGGCTGCCAGATCCCGGCGTTATCGCCCTCGCCGACGCCGTCGAAGAACGCCTCCATGACGGCAAAGCGGGCCTCGTTGGCAACGGCGGCATTGATGACCTCGGCGATAGAGCCGGGCCCGGCAGCCCCCATGAGCGGGCGCGCGGAAATCAGGTTGGTGAAATAGAGGCCGGGGATCGCCAGCTCCTTGGCTTTCTGCACCACCGGCGTGGTGCCGATCGCGAGGTCCGGCTGATAGTTGCGCATGGCGGCGACATCGTCCTCGAGGGAGGCGCGGAAGTTGACTTCAACACCGCGGGCCTCGAGCCACTCCCGGTCCGCATCGGACCAGCGGGTGCGCGGACAGGCACTGCCGACATAGCGCAGGTCGGCGCCGCTCTCCACGAGCAGGCGCGCCACCAGCAGCTCCGAGCCTTCGTAACCGGAAAGGGTGATCCGTGCGTCGATCTGCGCTCCCTTCAGCGCTTCCGCGATCGGCGGCAGTGCGGCCTCCTTGGCATTCTCGAGAGTCTCGCCGTCGAGGCCCAGGGTGGCGGCGACCGACTCGAGCCACGCGGCCGTGCCCTCGTAGCCCACCGGTGCGGAGCCCAGGCAGGGTCGGCCGGCGGCGTCGAACTGTCGCTGCGTGGCCGTGTAGAAGGGGTGGATCATGGCCGCGGCGGCGCAGTCGAGAGCGCTGTAGAGTTCCCGCCACTCCCGCGTCGGCACCATTGGCCCGGCGGTGAGGCCCAGCGGCTCGAGCAGGCGACCGATAGTCACCGCATCGACCGGGAACATCTCACCGACCAGGGCGATGGCCGGCTTTTCACTGTGGCCGCCCGTGGGGGCGGCCACGGGACCGGCCTCCACTTCCGTGCGCGCATAGCGCAGCATGGCGCCGGCGAGAATGTCTTTCGCTTCCGCGTGGGTCGGTACCCCGAAGCCGGGGACGTCGATGCCGATGATACGCACGCCGTTGATGGCCTTGGGCAGCAGGTCCAGCGGCACGCCGGAGGCCGTCGGCACGCAGAGGTTGATGATGACCACCGCGTCGTAGTTCTCCGGGTCGGCGAGCTTGTTCACGGACTCGCGAATGTCCTCGAAAAGTTTGCCGGTCACCAGCGTCTCGGAGTCAAAGGGCACGTAGCCCACGGTGCGCCGGGCGCCGTAGAAGTGCGAGGTGAAGGTGAGACCGTAGACGCAGCAGGCGGAGCCGGAGAGCACCGTGGCCGTGCGCCGCATGCGCAGGCCCACGCGCAGGGAACCGAAGGCCGGACACATGCTCTGCGGCTGGTCGTGCGGGCCCGTCGGGTAGTCCTGTTTGTACTGTTCGAGCACCGCGCCCTTGCCGCTGGCCTGCGCATCGGCCTGCATGCGGGTGGCGCCGGCATGGCAGCCGCCACTCTCGGCGGCGACGGCCGCTTCGACTTCCCGGACGTCGGCGGCCGGCAGCTCCTCCACCGGCGCCACGGGGATACGTTCGGCGCCGTTCAACGCCGGCGCCTCGGACGCCTGCTCGTGCTCAGACCGTGTCATAGATCACCTCCAGGGAGGGCTTGGCTACATGGTCGACCCCGCACAGGTCGGCCTGGCTGGCCGGCTGCAGGACCACATCGCGGCCGACGTCGTCACCGGCGAACAGCCCCAGCAGTCCATCCTGGGACAGCGGCGCCGGGTGGTGCGGCGGCGCCGCGGCGACGTTGCTGGCGAGCTTGCCGAAAAGCGAACCCCACTCACCATCGGGGTAGCCGATGATCTCGTAGTTGGCGCTCTTGCGGCGGATGTCGTCGTGGGCCGGAATACTGGCGAGCTCCGGGATGCCCACGGCCTCGCAGAAGGCCTGGGCCTCACCGGTGCCGTCGTCCTTGTTGGTGACCATGCCCGCGACGCCGACGTTACCGCCGAGCTTGCGGAAGTACTCCACCGCCGAGCAGACGTTGTTGGCCACGTAGAGGGACTGCAGGTCATTCGAGCCGACCACGATCACCTTCTGGCACATGTCGCGGGCGATGGGCAGGCCGAAGCCGCCGCAGACCACGT
>CAYFVG010000200.1:0-4562 GCA_964346365.1 uncultured Alteromonadaceae bacterium | reverse complement strand
AGAGCCCGGCCGACCAGGTCGCGGACACGACGGCAGGTGCGCAGGTCGTCCGCCGGGGCCGCGCTCGACCGCGGCGCCGCCGGCGCGGCGGCGCTGTCGTGGTTCAGCCACGCCGCCCTGCCGCTGTCGACCAGCTGCCGCTGGATGATGCCGATGTCCCGCTGCATGTAGGCCGGCCCGAGCAGATGCGCGAAGCGATCGCGCAGGGCCCGGTAGCGCAGCGCCGCGTACAGCCGTTGACCGCGGCTGGCATCCGGCGGCAGACGCTCCGCCACGTCGTAGATGTACAGCGGCTTGCCCGTGACACTGGCCTCGGCCAGCATGGACACGCTCTCACCGGTTGTCACCAGCCGGTCCGCGACACCGAGGAAGCCGAAATAGGGATTCGCCGCGGCGCCGTCGCGCCAGCGGAAGACATAGATCGGAACCGTCACCGCCGCCAGAAAGGCCTCGAGGGTCGCCGCTGCGGTCCGCGCGCTGTCGGTCACCAGCAGCGAGCCACCCTCAGCCCGGGCCATGCCGTCGATGAGGTGTCCGAGTTCGGCCCCCTTGCGCGCGTCGAAGACAAAGGAGCCGCTGTTGCCGCCGAGCAGGACCGCGGTACGCGGCCCGGGCAGGTGCGCGAACTGCGGCGCCCAGGCCTCGGCCTCGGCCGCCAGACGCTCGCGCGTGACCCGGTGCATCGGCAGGCTGATTTTGAGCACATTGTCCCGCTCGGGCAGGGCGTACTGCGGCGTGCTGATGACCAGATCGAAGGCCTCCAGCGGTGCCCAGGGGCGGCCCATGTGCACGAGCCGTGCCCGGCCCCCGGACCGGCGCCGGATCCAGCGCGCGACCGGCTCCATCTCGCGGCCGGCACTGATGACCAGGTCCGGCCACGGCGGGGCCAGGGGCGTGCTGCGCTGCCGGTCGACACCCGCCACCCGGAGGCTGCTGGAGCGCGCCGAAATGACTTTCGGTAATAGTACCGGTGAGCGGTAGACGACGCGCTTCTGCGCCGCGGGCCAGCCGAGTAGTTCCCCCAGGGCGAGGACCTGGTTGTTGTCGCCGGCGCGATCCCCCTGCAGCAGCCAAACGATTGTTTTCGCTGGTCTTTCCAGGCAATTTGGTGCAAGTGGTGCGGTCATCGGCGAAGCGGCGGTTGGCGACAGTGGCGCCGACGCTAGCCCAGCGGCGCCGGCGCGCAAATCCTCCCCGGGGGCCTACCCGACGCGCGCCGCCCCTTTGCTACCGTCCGCGCCGTGACCACAGACCCGACACCCACCGCAGCGTGACCGTCCGAGCGACCAGCCCGGATGCGACCACCCCCTGGCCGCGCCGCCTGGCCCGACGCATCGAGGCCGCTGCGCTGGGCGCGTTCTGGGGCGCCAGCGCCCTGCTGCCGCCGCGAACCGCGGCCGCCATCGGCGGCGGCCTCTTTCGCTGGCTGGGCCCCGTAACGCGCAAGCAGCGCTTCGTGGACCGCAACCTGGAACTGGCCTACCCGCACTACCCGCCGGCGGCGCGACGGGCCGTCACCCGGGACGTGTGGGGCAACTTCGGCGATGTGCTCGCCGAGTACCCGCACCTCCGCCGCTTCGCCGGGCGGGAGGGCAGCGGGCTCGAGGTCGAGGTTCACCCGGTGAGCCGGGCGCTTATCGACGGCGGGGAAGCGGCCGTGTTCGTCACCGCGCACCTCGCGAACTGGGAGCTGTCGGGGCTGGCGCTGACGCAGCTCGGCGTCCCGCTGAGCGTGGTCTATGCGCCGCAGAGCAATCCGCGGGTGGATGCGTTGCTCCAGCGCTACCGCCGCGCCCTCGGCTGCCGGTTCGTGCCCAAGACCGATTCCATCCGCACGCTGGTGGGAATGCTCCGGGCCGGGCGCTCTGTGGGCCTGCTCTCGGACCAGCGCACCGACTTCGGCGAACAGCTGCCTTTCTTCGGCCGCCCCGCCATGACCGCCATCAGCCCGGCCTGGCTCGCCCTGCGCCAGGGACGACCGCTGATCCCGGTGCGCGTCGAGCGCCGCGGCCACGGCCGCTACCGCGTGCGGGTGCTCGCACCGCTCGCCGGGGAACCCGCCACCCGGGCGGGCACCATTGCCCTGACTGCCCGGCTGAACGCCTTGTTCGAGTCCTGGATCCGCGAGCAGCCCGGGCAGTGGCTGTGCATGCGCCGGCGCTGGCCCGGGCGGCTCGAGGCCTGAGCGTGCGCCTGCTGCGGGACATCTTCCGACGCCACCCGCTGCGCGGGGCGCTGCTGCTTCTCGCCCTGCTGCTGGCGAGCCTGGCCGAGGGCCTCGGCCTCGGCAGTCTTCTGCCCATGTTGACCGTGGCCGTGGAGGGAGAGACCGGCGACGGCCCGGGCCATGCGGTTGCGCACTGGCTGGCGGGCGTCGGCATCGAACCGTCCCTCGGCCCCCTGCTGCTGTTGATCCTTCTCGGCATCACCCTGAAGAGCGCGCTCCTGCTCGTGGCTCACAGCCAGGTCGGCACGACGGCGACGCGTTTCGTGACCGCCCTGCGCCGGGACCTCCTGCAGAGCACCCTGGCCAGCCGCTGGGGACATTTCCTCACACTGCCCACCGGCGAGCTTACCAACACCGTCAGCATGGAAACGCAACGCGTCGCGGGGGCCTTCCTCGCCGGTATCAATGCGGTCACCTTCCTGCTGCAGGCGCTCGTCTATGCCGGCGTGGCCCTGGCCATCTCCTGGCAGGCGACGCTGGTTGGCGTCGGCGCCGGGATCGTGGTCATCGGCGCCTGCGGTCTGCTGGTGGCGGCTGCCCGCCGCGCCGGGCGCCGGCAGACCGACAGCATGCGCAGCCTCGCCGGCCAGCTCGCCGACATCCTCCTCTCTGCGCGCCCTCTCAAGGCCATGGGCCGCGAAGGGCTGGTGGAAGGGGCCCTGGTCAGCGAGAACCGGCACCTCGACCGCGCCCTGCGCCGGCAGGTGGTGAGCGCCGCCGCGCTCACCGCGGGCCAGGAGGAACTCTTCGCCATCGTCATCGTCGCCGGCCTCTACGTCGCGCTGGCGCCGCTGCAGATGCCGTTCCCGACCGTGCTGGTGCTGGTGCTGGTGCTCGGCCGCATGCTCGCGCAGCTGGGCAAGGTGCAGAAGGAATACCAGAAACTCGCCATCGGTGAGAGTGCCTACCTCGCCTGCCGGGCCACCATCGCGGGGGCGCGGGCGGCCGTCGAGACCGGTGGCATCCTGCCGCCGCCGCCGCTGCGCCGGGCCATCACCTTTGCCGCCGTGCGCTTCGACTATGGCGACAACCATGGCGACAGTTATGACGACAAGCATAGCAGCGCGCCTCTCTTCGACGGCCTGGACCTGGGCATCCCCGCCGGCGCCATCACCACGCTCGTGGGGCCCTCGGGGTCAGGCAAGTCCACCCTCCTCGACCTGGTGCTGGGTTTCGCCACCCCCAGCGCCGGGCAGATCCTGATCGATGGCCAGCCCCTCGCGGCGACGAACCTCGCCGCCTGGCGGCGGCAGATCGGCTATGTACCGCAGGAAACGCACCTGCTCCACGACACGGTGCTGCACAACGTGACCCTCGGCGACCCGGCACTCACCGCGATGGACGCCGAGCGCGCCCTCCGGGAGGCGGACGCCTGGGAGCTCGTGGCGCGGCTGCCCCATGGTCTCGACCATGTGGTGGGCGAGCGCGGCGGCTGTCTCTCCGGCGGGCAGCGCCAGCGCATCCTCATCGCCCGCGCCCTGGCGCATCGTCCGCGGCTGCTGATCCTCGACGAGGCGACCAGCGCCCTCGACGATTTCAGCGAGGCGGCGATCTGCCGAACACTGCAGCGGCTGCGGGCAAAGCTGACCATTCTCGCCGTATCGCACCGGCCGGCCCTCGGCGAGATCGCCGATCACGTCCACCGCCTGCCGGCGCCGGACACGGCCCCATTGACCGCGATCAATAATGCACCGGATTGTCCAGCAGCCGGGCTGGCGAATTCGGTACCCTGACGGCATACACCCCAAGGGAGGATTGCCTGTGCTCGAAGAGGCCCTCAGCGACGCCGAAATGGCCGTCTGCATCAAGGACGCCAGCCATACTGTACTGATGCAGAACGAGCGCTGCCGCGGCGTCTGCGGCGATCGCGGCGGCGACGTGTGCGAGGATGGCTGCATGACCCTGCAGCGGGAAGACGACAGCCTGCAATGGCCGGACTGGGGCACGACCGTCTACCGTAACGCGCAGATCGACGGCGGCCACTACGATGTCACGCTGATCTGCAGCAGCGAGCGCATCGTCACCCTGCTACAGCCGCTGGAGGCCAAGTACGAAGAAGCGATGGCCTACTACCGGGCCCAGGACCTCACCCCGCGGGAGCTCGAGGTCGTCTCCCTGCTCCTGCGCGGCCGCAGCAACACGGAGATCACCGGCGAACTCGGTATCAGCCACGCCACGCTGCGCACGCACCTGAACCGCGTCTACAGCAAACTGCGCGACCAGGGCATCGCGACGACCTTCCTGCCCCGGCGCCGCACCGCCGCCAGCGGCTGATAAAGGGCCGGAAACGCGCCCAGAAAGAGGCTGTTCCTGCGGCCCCGAGGCGGGGCTGCAG
>CAYFVG010000199.1:0-4582 GCA_964346365.1 uncultured Alteromonadaceae bacterium | reverse complement strand
TACTTCTCTCAGTCGCTCCCCGATACACGCTTTGTGAGAGAAGTATCCCGCACTCGCCCCTCACGCCTCGATGACTTTCACCGCGGCAGAGGCTGCACCAGGACCCAGGGGGCGGCGACGACCGCCCAGAGTGTCGCCGCAGCAGCCTCCCAGGCGCGGGCATCGTCGTCGGTCGCCGGACGCACCGCCCCGGCATCGGTCCAGGCCTGGAAAGACCCGACATTGTCGAGCCCCAGCTGTACCGCCACCTCCACGAGATCCAGCGCCGGCGCCACGCGAATCACGCGCCCGCCGGCGAAGTGCAGCGCGAGGTCGTCCCAGGCGATGCGCGCCGTCTGTCCGTGGTAGGCCTCGCGCAGCGCGGCGGCGCGATCCGCCTCACTCATGCGGCCTCCCGTGCCTCGCCGCTCTCGTCCCGGTCCGGGTAGCGGTCGGCGTTCGGATCGTTGTAGATGTCCTCGTCGAGCTGGCCCTCGGAGCTGCCCACGACCACCGCGGCCGTCGCATCGCCGGTCACGTTCACCGCCGTGCGCACCATGTCCAGAAGCCGGTCTATGCCGATGATCAGGCCGATACCCTCCACGGGCAGACCCGCCTGCTTGAGGACCATGGCCAGGGTAATCAGGCCGACGCCGGGCACGGCGGCGGTGCCGATGGAGGCCAGGGTCGCGGTGAGGATCACCGTCAGGTAGGACGTCAGGCTGAGGTCGAAGCCGTAGACCTCGGCGATGAACACCGTGGCCACGCCCTGCATGATCGCCGTGCCGTCCATATTGATGGTCGCACCCAGGGGCACCGAGAAGCCGGCGACCGAGTTGTTCACACCGAGGCGCCGCTCCGCCGTGCGCAGCGTGATCGGCAGCGTGGCGCCGGAGGACGCGGTACTGAAGGCGAAGGCCCACACGGAGCGCATCTTTCTGAGCAGCACCGCCGGCGAGCGCCGCGCCAGCACCTTGAGGATCAGGCTGTAGGCCACCAGGCCGTGGAACAGCAGCACCGCCAGCACCGTGAAGAAATACGCGGCCAGGTCGGCGATGGCGCCGAGACCCATGTCGGCGAAGAGCCCGCCCAGCAGCGCAAAGACGCCGTAGGGCGCAACGCCCATGAGAATGCCTACCATACGCATGACCACCGCCTCGAGGTCACTGAAGCCGGCGGCAATGCGTCGCCCGGCCTCGCCGGCATGGGAGATGGCGTAGCCGAAGAGCAGCGCGAAGACGATGATCTGCAGCATCTCGCCCTCGGCCATGGCCGCGATCGGGTTGGACGGAAAAATGTTGACGATCACGTCCGTGAGGGGCGGCGGCTCGGTCGGTTCGAAGGTGGCGTTGGTCTCGAGGCTGACGCCCGAGCCGGGCCCCACGAGCACGGCGACGAGCAGGGCGGTGGTGATGGCCATGGCCGTGGTGCCGAGGTAGAAGAGCAGCGTCTTGCCGGCGATGGGGCCCATGCGCGCGCTGTTGCCCAGGGAGCTGGCACCGCAGATCAGGGATACCAGCACCAGCGGCACCACCAGCAGCTGCAGGGAGGCGACAAAGACCCGGCCGACGACGTCAAACAGCCCGTTGACGAGGTAGCTGCTGATGCCCTCGCGAACGACCTCCGGCGTCCCCGCACTGCCGACGAGGAGGTTCAGCAGCGATCCGACGAGGACCCCGGCAACCATGGCGATAAGAATACGGTTGGTCAGACTCACAGCGGGCCTCCGGCTGGGGCGGCAGGGAACGGCACCACCGCGGGGTGGCGGGCTTGGGGGCAGGGCATCAGTCGTCGCTCGCGGCGCCGGCGCCCACGACGTCCCCGCAGGGCCCGCGCTCCCAGGCCGCTACGGCGTCGTCGGCGCAGGCGTTGCAGGGCGACGGGTAGTCCTTGCGGCCACCGGTCCCGAGCGTGGCGCAGACCGGATCGTAGACCATGGTGCAGACCTGCGGCCGCGGTGCCGTGCAGGCAGTGACCGGGTCAGCGGTGGCTGCGCTGTCCCCGGGGCCCGCACAGGCGCAGAGCGCCAGTGCCAGTGCCGCGATGCCCGTGCGCTTCATGCCGCGCTATCCTGCCCCTTGCCAAAGCGCAGAAGCATAACACTTCGTTTCGCGCCCGTGCAGCTGGCGGGGCCGCCTAGGCGGGGCCGCCGAGGTGGGGCCGCCCAGGCGCGGCTGACGAGGCGGAGCCGGCAGTAGACCATGGGCGCCCCCACGGCCGCGGTCGCTGAACCCGTCCGCCCGGTGCAGGTGCTGGCCCGCCCGTGGCGGGCCCGTATATACTCCACGGCCAGCTCCGCCAGGGACACAGGACATCGTTATGCTCCGCTCCATCAGCCTGCGTGACTGCATGCTGTGCCACCCGGATGCCGGGAACGGTAGGCGCATGGGCGGAATCACCTGCCGCCAGCTCCCCGAGGCCGTCAGTCAGTTCCAGCGCCGGCCCTGAATACCGCAGTTCCCCGTTTTCCCCGCTTCACTGCTTGCCAGGAGAGCCCATGACCATCGCCCAGCGCCTGGCGACTGAACTGTCAGTCCGCGAAGTCCAGGTTAGCGCCACGCTCGCCCTTCTCGGGGACGGCGCCACCGTCCCCTTTATCGCCCGCTACCGCAAGGAGGTGACCGGCGGCCTCGACGACAGCCAGCTGCGCGAGCTGGAGGAGCGGCACCGCTACCTCACGGAACTCGAGGCACGCCGCGAGACAATCGTCGACTCCATCCGCGAGCAGGGCAAGCTCACCGGGGCCCTGGAGGCGCAACTGCGGTTGGCCGACAGCAAGAGCCGCCTCGAGGACCTGTACCTGCCCTACAAGCCAAAGCGCCGCACCAAGGCGCAGATCGCCCGTGAGGCCGGCCTTGAGCCACTGGCGGAGTCGCTCTGGCAGGACCCGACGCAGGAGCCCGCGCAGGCCGCCGCGGCCTACCTCAACGCAGACGCCGGTATCGCCAACCCCGACGATGCCCTCGACGGTGCCCGGCAGATCCTGATGGAACGCTGGTCCGAGGACGCGGACCTGGTCGCCCGGCTGCGCGCTTTCCTCGCCGACCATGCCCTGCTGCGCTCCACTGCCGCACCGGGGGCCGCCGACGCTGCCGAGGCGGCCAAGTTCCGCGACTACCTCGAGCACTGCGAACCCCTCGCCGGCGTGCCCTCGCATCGGGCCCTGGCGATGTTCCGCGGCCGCAACGCGGGCTTCCTGCAGCTCGCCCTGGTCATGGACGCAGAAGAAAAGCCGGGCGACCCGCACCCCTGCGAGGCGATGCTCGCGGGGCACTGGAATGTCGACGACAAGGGCCGCCCCGCGGACGCCTGGCTGGGCACGACGCTGCGCTGGGCCTGGCGCGTGAAGCTGCTCACCCGCCTGCAGACCGATCTCCTCGGGCGCCTGCGGGAACGCGCGGAGACCGAGGCCATCGCCGTCTTCGCAAGGAACCTCAAGGACCTGCTACTGGCCGCGCCGGCCGGGCCGCGGCCCACGATCGGCCTCGACCCGGGGTTGCGGACCGGCGTGAAGGTCGCCGTCGTGGACGGCACCGGCAAGCTGGTGGACCACGCCACCATTTTCCCCCATGCCCCGCAGAAGCGGGAGTCGGAGGCCGCGGCCACGGTGGCGGCGCTGCTGCGCCGCCACCAGGTGGAGCTCATCGCCATCGGCAACGGCACCGCCAGCCGCGAGACGGATGCCTTCGTGGGCCGCCTGCTGGGCGCGGAGGCGGATCTCACCGCCACCCGGGTCACCGTGTCCGAGGCCGGCGCCTCGGTCTACTCCGCCTCGCAGCTGGCGGCAGAGGAGTTCCCGGATCTCGATGTGACCTTCCGCGGCGCCGTGTCCATTGCCCGCCGGCTGCAGGACCCGCTGGCGGAGCTGGTAAAGATCGAGCCCGGGGCCATCGGCGTCGGCCAGTACCAGCACGACGTCAGCCAGGTCGCCCTCGCCCGGCAGCTCGACGCGGTGGTGGAGGATTGCGTCAACGCCGTCGGCGTGGACGTGAACATGGCCTCCGCCGCACTGCTGTCGCGGGTCGCGGGCCTGTCGGCGCGCCTCGCCGCGGCCATCGTCGCCCACCGCGACAGCCACGGCGCCTTCCCGAGCCGCCGCGCCCTCCTCGCCGTGCCGCGCTTCGGCGCCCGCACCTTCGAGCAGGCGGCGGGCTTCCTCCGGGTCAACGGGGGCGAGAACCCCCTCGACGCCTCGGCGGTGCACCCGGAATCCTACCCGGTCGCCGAGGCCATCGCCGCCAGCGCCGGGCGGAAATTGGCCGCGGTCATCGGCGACAGCGCGTTCCTCAGCGGCCTGGACCCACAGGCTTTTGTCACCGCCGGGCACGGCCTGCCGACGGTGCGCGACATCATCGCCGAGCTCGACAAGCCGGGCCGGGACCCGCGGCCGGCCTTTCGGACCGCGCAGCTGCGCGACGATGTGCAGACCCTGGGGGACCTGGCGCCGGACATGGTGCTGGAGGGGACGGTGACCAACGTCACCAACTTCGGTGCCTTCGTGGATATCGGCGTCCACCAGGACGGCCTCGTGCACATCTCCCGCCTCGCCGACCGATTCGTCAGGGATCCGCCGCTGAATTTGGATGCGTCACTCGACCTCAAC
>CAYFVG010000198.1:0-4598 GCA_964346365.1 uncultured Alteromonadaceae bacterium | reverse complement strand
CCCGGGAATCAGGAACCGCCCCGGGAATCAGGAATCGCCCCGGGAATGAGGAAACGCGGCGGAAACCTGCGGCGTCACGGAAAGTCGCGAAGAACCTTTTTTTCAGAGCACCCCGTACAGGAACCAGAACCATGAACGCATTTCGATATGCATTTCATCACGCCTGTCGCCACGCCTTGCCAGCGCTACTGCTGTTGCCGCTGTTCGCGGTCCCGGCGCTGGCGGCGCCGGACCGGATCGCGCTGAAGAACGGCTCCACCATCCTCGGCACCGTCACCGATGCCGAGAGTGGCAAGCTCGTGGTGGAGACGGATTTTGCCGGCACGATCAAGATCGCCCAGGAGCAGATCGAGAACCTGCAGACCGAGACACCGATGAGTCTGCAGCTCGCCGATGGCACGGTGCTCGAGTCATCACCGCTTCGCGTCGAGAACGAGCGCCTGGTCCTGAACACCCCGGAGAACGAGGAGACCTATGCGCTGACGGACCTCGTTCGCGTCAATCCGGAGCCCTGGGAGGTCGGCGAGGGCTACCGCTGGACCGGGCTGGCCAGCGCCGGCCTGTCGCTGGCGCAGGGCAACACGGAGAACAGCGAGCTCGACTACAAGGCCGAAAGCACCTGGACCAGCCTCCGGGACCGGTTGTCGCTCAGCCTCATCGGCGAGTACGACGAGGTGAATGGCGCGAAGAACGCACAGAACTGGATCGCCCGCGGCAAGTACGACCGATTTCTCAATGGCAGCCCCTGGTATGCCGGGGCGAACCTGTCCTTCGAGCAGGACGAGTTCGCCGACACGGAGCTGCGGACCTACGCCGGCCCCTACCTCGGCCGCAAGCTGTTCACCGATCCTGCGTTCAGCCTCGAGGCAGAGGGAGGCCTGTCCTACGTCTGGGAGGAATTCTTTGTCGCCGAGGACAACGACTACCCCGCGGCCACCTGGACGCTCGCGGCGAGCAGCAGCGCCCTGGGTGACGGCACCCGGCTCTACTTCAACCAGACCGGGCTGTGGGGGCTGACCGACGGGAGCGATGTGTTGCTGAACAGCACCGCCGGCCTGTCTTTCCCGCTGCTGCTCAACATCGAGGGCTCGGCCGAGATTATCTGGAAGTACGACCTCGGTGCCGTGGAGAATGTCGAGAAGCTGGATCAGACCTACCGCTTTCGCCTCGGCTACCGCTGGTAGCCCTCAGGCGGGGCGGCTGCGGCGCACCGCCGCGGCGAGCGCGTCGAGGAGCGGCAGGGTCTCGTCCAGGGACAGGCAGGCGTCGGTGATGCTCTGTCCGTAGCGCAACCCTTCCAGCGGGCCCGCCGGCTGGTTGCCGCCGACGAGGTGGCTCTCGAGCATCACCCCGCGCAGCGCCCGCTCCCCGGCCTCGAGCTGGTCGGCGAGGTCTGCGACCACCACCGCCTGCTGCGCCGGGTCCTTGTCGCTGTTGCCGTGGCTCGCGTCGACGATCAGCGACGGGGTGAGTCCCGCGTTGGCCAGCGCCGAGGCCGCCGCGCGCACGGCCCCGGCGTGATAGTTCGGCCCCGTGTCACGTCCGCCGCGCAGAATCAGGTAGCTGTGCGGGTTGCCGCTGGACTGGAGGATCGCCGGCGTGCCCTCCTTGGTCAGGGACGGAAACCAGTGCGGGTGGGCGGCGCTGCGGATGGCATCGATGGCGACGCCGATAGCGCCGGTGGTGCCGTTCTTGAAGCCCACGGGCATGGACAGGCCCGAGGCCAGCTCCCGGTGGACCTGGCTTTCCACGGTGCGCGCGCCGATGGCGCCGAAGCTCACCAGGTCCGTGTAGTACTGGCCAAAGGTGGTATCGAGGAATTCCGTCGCCGCGGCGAGACCGAGGCCGTTCACGTCGAGCAGCGCGCGCCGGGCCAGGCGCAGTCCGCGGTTGATCTGGAAGCTGCCGTCGATCCCCGGATCGTTGATCAGGCCCTTCCAGCCGACCACCGTGCGGGGCTTTTCGAAGTACACGCGGAGCACCGGAAAGAGGGCGTCCGAGAGCGTGTCGCAGTGCGCCTTGAAGCGGCTGGCGAAGGCCAGGAGCGCCGCCGGATCGTGTACGGAGCAGGGGCCGGCGATGACCAGCAGGCGCGAGTCCTCCCCGGCCATGATCGCCTCGATCTGGCGGCGGGCGGCCGCCACGGTCCCGGCGCCGGCTTCATCCAGGGGCAGCTCCTCACCCAGCACCCAGGGGGTGATCAGGGGCTGGGCGCGGGCGATGCGGATGTCGTCCGTGTGCGTCGGCATGGCGCGGGGCTCCGTGGTCGGGGGCAGAGTCGGGGGCCAGAGTCAGGGGCAGCGTCGAGCACAAGAATTGTCGCGGACCCGCGGTAGCGGGGCAAGGGCGTGCCGTCAGGGCGCGGCACCGCGCGCCCGCAGGTCGGCCTGGATCTCGGTCACCCGGGCGTGGCCCAGGTTGATCTTGAGCACCAGCAGCAGGGCGACGACAAAACCGGGCAGCGTGCCGAGGCCGAAGGCCCAGGCGAGGCCCTCGAGCACCCCCGGCGGTACCGCGCCCGGTCGCATGCCGGCCGACAGGCCGATCAGGTCCAGCACCACGCCGCCGTAGAGGGGTCCGAAGATCGTGGCGAACTTGTTGACCAGGTTGGCCGCGGAGAAGAACCCCGCCTCCTGGCGCAGCCCGTGTTCGTGCTCGTGCTCGTCGGTGATATCGGCCACCAGGGACTGGGTCTGGATCGCCCGCAGCAGGAAGCAGTACATGAAAAACAGCATGAACAGGAAGTTGAGCACGAAAACCACCGCGCTGCCGTTTGCCGGCAGCAGACCGACCATGCGCAGGGGGTAGAGCCAGAGGCAGTTCAGGATGAGCCCGATGATGGACAGCTGCATGAGCTGGTGCTTCTCGAAGCGCCGGCCCAGGGGGCGCAGCGTGACCAGCACGAGGGCGACGGCGAGGAGGCTGGGGACGGCGAGGATCAGCGACACCTCGCGGGCGCTGAATTCCCAGTAATAGGTCCACACCAGCATGTTCAGCGTGGCCACGGTGCCATAGGCAGCCATGATGGCGACCTCCTGGCCGAGGACGAGCCGAAAGGTGGGATTGCGCAGCGTGCGCGCCAGATCCCGCCACAGGTCCAGAAGCCCGGGGCTGCTTTGCGGCAGGCGGTCCTCGCCGCTGGAAGCACAGGCATAGCGCCGCGTGCCAACGGTCGTCAGCGCGGCCATGAGCCAGCACACCGCGCAGCAGAGAATGCCGTAGAGCGGATAATTCGCGGGGTCGAAGCGGCCGTCCTCACCCCCGCGCTCGGGGAAGATGACAGTGAGCGCCAGGGCGGGGATGAGGACGCTGAACAGGAACAGGGTGGCGAGGCGCGCGCCGAGGATCTGGCTGCGCTCGTGGTAGTCGCTGGTGATCTCCGCCGACAGGGCGAGGTGGGGAATGGCGAACAGGGTGACAAAGGTGCGCACCCACAGGGACCAGAACAGCAGCCAGCCGGCCAGCAGCCACTGGCTATCGGCCGGGCCAGCGGCGAGCGCCGCCGGGGGAGAGAAGAGGCCGATAAAGCCGAGACCGATCGGCAGGATGCTCGCGACCATGAACGGGTGGCGGCGGCCGTGGCGGGAGCGCAGCCGGTCCGAGAGGACACCGGTGAGCGGGTCCGAGACCGCGTCCCAGACCAGGCTGATGGCGATCACCGCGCCGGTCAGGCTGCCGTTCAGTCCCAGGACCTGGGTATAGAACAGCAGCACGAACATCGTGTAGGCCGCTTCCTTGATGGCGTACACGGCGCCGCCGGCGCCGTAGGCGGCGCGCATTCTTATCGTTAGCATCGGCCAGCAATCCCGGTAACACCGGCAGTCTCGCCCCTGGCCCGGCCCCTGTAAAGTGTGCATCCGGGCGCGCCGGTGCTGCGTACTTCGAGACAGCTTTTCCAGGAGTCACACCATGCCCGAGGGGCCCGAGATCCGCCGCGCCGCCGATCGTATCGAGGCGGTCCTCGCCGGTGCGGTGGTGGAGGAAGTGCGCTTCGGCCTGCCGCGGCTCCAGCGCCACGGGGCCACCCTGCGCGGCCACCGCGTCACCGCCCTGGAGACCCGCGGCAAGGCGCTCCTGACCCATTTCGAGCACGGCTGGTCGCTCTACTCGCACAACCAGCTCTACGGGGTCTGGCGCGTGCAGCGGCGCGGCAAGCTGCCCCGGAGCAACCGATCCCTGCGCGTTGCGCTGCACACGGCGGCTCACAGCGCACTTCTCTACAGCGCCTCGGATATCAGCGTCTGGCGCACGGAGGAGCTGGAGACGCACCCTTTCCTGGCCCGCATCGGCCCGGATATCCTGGCCCCGGAACTCGGCTGGCGCACGATCGCGGACCGTCTGGCGGCGCCGCGTTTCGCCCGCCGGCGCCTCGCCGACCTCTACCTCGATCAGGCCTTTCTCGCCGGCGTGGGCAACTATCTGCGCGCGGAGATTCTCTTCGCCGCCGGCCTCGACCCGTCGCGCCGGGCCGGGGACCTCGGCCGCGGCGAGCGCGGCCGCCTGGCCCGGGCGACGCTGGCGGTCAGCCGGCGCAGCTACGAGACAGCTGGAATTGTTCTGCCGCCCCGGCTGGCGGCCCGGCTCAAGCGCGCCGGGCT